>CAYTGJ010000013.1:35060-47139 GCA_964437245.1 uncultured Chitinophagaceae bacterium | reverse complement strand
TCAGTTGGATCGTAAGCTTGCCAACAAGCGGATGTATCCTGCTATTGATGTTCCTGCTTCTGGTACACGTCGTGAGGATCTGTTGATGGACAAAGATGAGCTGTCGCGTGTTTGGATCCTTCGTAAACATATGTCGGATATGAACTCGGTAGAAGCCATGGACTTCCTGATCTCACAAATGAGTAAAACAAAGAACAACGAAGAATTCTTGATTTCGATGAACAAGTAATTTGTCGACGATATTTCATATAAAAGTAAAAAGGCTCTTTTCAGGAGCCTTTTTACTTTTTATGAAGTTCTGAAAGTGAAAGACGATACGCTATTCTTTGTAGAATATTTATCGTCTCATTAAGCCAATATCTTATCGTCTGTTGTCCAGGTCTAAAAGTAGATACAAAATTAGCTGTTAGCTAAGATGAAAAACGTTTCAATTAGAAAACGTCTACTTTTGGATAAATCATCTCTCTTATTTGAAAAATTAATGGTTCTCATGTCTGTATTTCGAAGACAATCTATTTATGTACTATTAGGTATAAATATTCTTTTTATATCATGTTTGTGTATTTTTAGTTCAGGGAAACATCCGAATAAGGAATACAAACTTCATTATCCCGGTTATTTTGGTCCAAAAGCACAGCGCACTATTGATAACCTTGAAAAGCCTATTGTAGAGCTAGGTAGATTTTTATTTTACGACAAAAGATTATCCGGGAGTAATAACACCTCTTGTGCAAGTTGTCATATTCAGGAGTTTGCCTTTAGCGATAATAAACAATTTAGTATTGGAGAGGAGGGACCTACAAGTAGAAATTCGATGTCTTTAACGAATCTATTATGGCAGGATAAATTCTTTTGGGATGGAAGATCTAAGACTTTGGAAGAACAGGCATTAATACCCATTCAAAACAAAACTGAAATGGATCAAAACCTGGATTCTCTTATACTTGAATTAAAAGCGATTCCTATGTATTCAAAATTATTTATGAAAGCGTATGGAAGTGAAGAAATCACTACCGCGAAAATTGCGAGAGCCATTGCTCAATTTGAGAAAATACTTATATCGTCTGATTCAAAATTCGATCAGTTTCTCTCCGGAGATACTACGGTTCTTGATTCAAAAGAAAAGAACGGGTATAAATTATTTATGTCTGTCCCCAATCCCTCCCAAGGAATAAGAGGAGCTGCTTGCGGAGCTTGTCACAAGAGCCCTTTTTTCCTTAGTTATACTTATCAAAACAACGGATTAGATTCTGTTTTTATTGATCTGGGTTTGGGGTCCATTACTCATAACCGGCTTGATAATGGAAAATTCAAAGTCCCGAGTTTGAGAAATATTGCTTTAACCTCTCCTTATATGCATGATGGAAGGTTCTCAGGGTTAAAGGAAGTGTTATATCATTACAATAGTAATGTTATAAACAGTCATACACTGGCATCGTTTCTTCAAGGAACTTCTAATAGCAAAGAAGCTAAATCTCTAGGTCTTACAGATGACGAGATTGATAATATTATCGCTTTTCTGAATACACTTTCTGATCAAACGTTGGTTTCCAAAAAGGAATATTCCAACCCATTTTAGAGTAGAATATTCCTTTTACGTTTTTATTCTATTATGATCTTTTTAAGGATCATTTTTGTACTGGAACCAATTTTAGCGATGTATATTCCTTTTTTGTAATTTCCAAGATTCATTTCTGTATTTAACTGTTCTCGGATCAAATAATCTTTTTTAGCAATCACAGTATTTCCTATACCGTCTAATATCTCAAGGGATATAAGCTGGTCTGTGTAAACTTCTATTGTTATAGAGAACGCTCCGGAATTGGGATTAGGGAAAATATTTATTTCGATATCGTTCGTTTTGTCGGCAAAAGGGTTTTCCTGATTCAGTTCTACACCATTGGCTGCTGCTACCCTCATCCCGCTTGGGCCTCCTGAATTACAGCAATTATATGAAGCCACGGTAGCAGAAGTAACCGAACCACTGGAAATGGTTGTGACCTCATCAAAGAGGATATATTTACATGCTTCCATCGTTATTCTGGACGTATTGGTAGCTAAAAAATCAGTTCGTGTTTCAATAGCACCTGCCTTATATTTCCGGGTATTGTCAATAGTGAGACCTGCCAGTACCAGAGGACTATATTCTGCCTCACATTCTAATTTTACAATATAACTGTCATCCAGATTTCTGGCATTTTTCCCTACGACCACAATGCTTCTGTCAGGAGCTTCCGTAATTCCAAACATACATTCCCGACGGGTAACATCTAACCCCAATTGGTTTGGAATTTCCCATGAGTTAAGTGGACAACTTCCTCCACAGGTAGCACAATCACTAAGGATATCTAGAGCCGTTCCTCCAGGTGTTTCTGTTGGTGCATCAAAAGTTGTAGACCATATTTTGGTTAAGGCACTGTCAAATTTTGCAACATAAGCGTCGGAATTCCATATCTCAAACCCCGGGGTACATGTTATAGTAGGGGTACCTATGTAATTTTGAGGGACTGAAAAGATACACTCTACAGGATCTTTAATGATTGTTCCAACCACGGCACAACCACCGTCAGAGGTAGCTGTAATACTATATCTTAGATCTTGTGCTACACATTCAAAAGGTTCAATGAAGGAGTGTATGGTAGATCCTGTTTCAAAATTAAATTTATAAATATAACCAGTCCCTTTTCCGCCAACTAAATCAGCAACTCCTCCAATATATATATTACCGTCGTTTGCTATTTCAAGACCACATACTATGTCGTGTGTAGAAATGGTAGGAGAAGGGTCCTCTACAATGGTCCATAGCTCCGTTCCTGTGGCACTGACCTTTGAAAGATAAACGGAAGAAAAATCATAACTGCCGGACATATAAAATGTCTCATTCCCGTTCTCAATTGTTCTTGCCATGTGAGTAATATTGCCTCCTGCTAATTGATTACTCCAGAGGATATTTCCATTATAATCTATTTTTTTGAACCAGGCGCCTATTGTATTGTCACCACCTCCGATGATATATCCTCCATCACATTCCATTGCGTAAGTGGCTTCAGTACCCATCGAATAGGCAGGGTTACCGGGTCCCGCTACATAGTTTTTACTGCCATAGGTGTAGTACCACTCTACTCCCAGATTGGAATTGTATTTCACGATCAAGGCCTTGCCAAATAACCAGGGGAAATTAATCATGTTTCCTCCATTGTCAGCGGTTTCGAAACTGACTAAGGGTTGACCTATTGCAGGATTGTAATAAATGGGAGAAATGCCAACAATAGCTCCCCCTGAAAAATTTAATTTTGAAGAATAAAATGTATAACCGTATCCTAAATATCCTCCGTCACTTGTAGGGAAAGCACCTTTAAATTCGCCATGGGTTTCAAATCGTTTATAATCGGAAGGAGAATGATTACCATTTAAGTCCATTAAGGTAATTGCAGGCATGAAAACTCCCGGTACAATAATATCATAGCCTGGTAATCCGCTCACATCGGATAACCTGAGGTCTTCACATCCTGTATTCATAAATTCCGTACCACAACCTCCTAATGCATTCAAATCGGAAACATGGAAATTGTACAAAGCTGGATCTGATATATAGCCTCCGGCTACATACCCGGTTGGTTCTTTTGTGGAAAGGTCATGCCTTACTTTGACATTATAAAACCAATCCTCTCCGCTTTTTTCAGCTGGAACAGCTACCTGAGGTGGAGTATAGTAGAAAGATTCGGTTGGCCATATATCGGTCTTAGACCATTCTATAGCGGGAGGGGTCCCGGTGATAAACTGTGCGTGTATACCTGTTTGTGAAATAAACAGGTATATAATTAGTAATACTCTTTTCATAGATATTTTGAGTTAAACGTTACTTTTTTAACTCATCAATTTGTTTTTGTAACTGAATAACATACAAAGTGAGCTCTTCGATCTTCTCTAAAAGTTTGGCATCCATTTTCGCTACATCAATTCCATTATCCACTACTTCCTGGGCAGAAGGAACGCCGGGTAAATGTTTGTTTTCATTGATAAATTTTTCTACTTCTGTTAAAGTGCGTAGTTCATATTTTTTATCAAAAACATAATCTGCCCAGTCGGCTGTAGTTTTAGGAGACACTTTTAACTTTTCTGTCAGAATTCCATCGGCCACATAAAGTTTATATCCTGTGGGGAAAGGTGTTCCTGCTGTAAAAGACGATGTAGTACCAATTACTAAGCTCCCATTTATATTGGCATTGCCTGAGATCCCCAGTCGATAACCTCCAGCCAAACTGGTTGTCGGGAAAGTTGAAAAACCGAAATTAATTGATCCGGCGGGGATTTCTAACATGATTCCTGTTGAAGAGGTGTTCCCTATTATTGTCTTGCCTTTATTCGTGACATCAAAAATATTTCTTGTAATGCCGGTACCTGTTCTGTAGTCGGATGCTTTAATTATGTGAGCATCATCAATAACTCGAAAATCGTTCAGCAACAGACTCATGTGTCCATCATTGAATGGGTATAGAGTTCGCATTTCTGTTAATATATAGCCGATACTTCCAGAGCTAATACTGCCTACTAATGTTAATTTGGTATTAGTTGAATAGGGAGCTGATACTCCTAGACATAAACTGCCTTCGCTTCCTGAGGCACCTGTTAAGCGCATTCGTTCTATATTATTAGTTTTAAATACCAGGTCTTTTGCATCAGTGGTTCCCAGGAAATTTGTTCCGGGTGTAGTGCCGCTATTTCCCGTCAAGCTCCATTGTTGGGCTTTTAGTAAAGTAATAGACAGGAAGATTGTAGTGATCGTCAATAAAATTTTCGTTTTTCTCATGATTAAAGTGAAGGAAAGATTGAAAGAATTTCTATGGGGCAAAGAAACTATTTTTACAGAGAAAATCTAAGAGGTATAAATTTCTTTATAAAAAAATCGTGTGTTTGTTTGTTGAAATATAAAAATGATGTAATCACGTTATATTTTTTTGTAAAAACATTCAATATATTCTTTATAAAAGTAAAATGAAATAAGATATAAAGAGATTCCTGCCTGACATAAAAGATACTATAGGGATTGCGCCAGCGGAGATGCCGACTCTGACAGTTATCAAAATCGGCACTTACACAAAATATTTTATAGACTCTAAAAAATCATATAAAGCACAAAAACCGACAACGCCAGCAAACTTCAAGATGGAATGTAATTGATCTTTTACATTGATATATCATTGTAATTTTTATCACGGTTAAGTTCTGTTTTTTGCAAATAGCAAGAAAGTTGATTTATATGTTAATCTTCTTGTTTGTTCCAGCATTTTCTCCCTTGTCCAACAAGATTTTTAGTAACAGAAAAGGTAAAATGACCAAAGCGGAAGACCACGGATTATTTTCGAGATGGAAATGGGGTACTACTGCCAACTGTATCAATGCTCCCAAAATTATGGAAATGTGCAAAATGATGTGTCTTCTGCTGAATAATGGCATTTGCAGACTGCTGTTATCGGCTTTGTTGCGGAAATAAATGTATTCGGCAAGAAACAACAGCATATTGATGTTGAAATACCAGTTGCGGAACACCAGTACAAGGATATTCTTCCCGAGTAATTCACGATTGCCCCAATTCAGCATAAATCCGAACAATAATACAATAAACACAACATAAATAAACAGGATAAAAAAACTGCCGAATGATATTTTTATACAATCGAACTTTTCAGCGATGCCTTTTTTTTGCCGAAACAGATATACAAAATCTACAGAAGTGCGTATCAGTTCCTGAAACCAGAACAGATAAATAATATAAAATACCGTAACCTGCCCTTGGGTAATTCCCAAAAGCGTAATGACAAGCATCGTAAACAGATCTATTTTATAGAGTTGCCTCATACAGCATTTTGTTTATGAGCTTGACAGGTTTTCATCTTTTTGCTCGTATGGTAAAACATAATCGGGAATTTCATAGCCTTCCATTATTTGCGGCCTGTTGACGGAAAAGGACATTCTTAAATAATGCCAAGCACCTATTACGATCAGCAAAACTCCAAGTATCCGACCTTCTCCTATCGGAAAGGAAAAAAGGAGAACCAAAGCAAAAACTATTGCAGTAACTACCAATAAGATATTTCCATTGAAAGCCGCAGGTTTTTGTCCCAGATAAATAATGCAATCCGGATTTTCGGATTTTGTTTTCCTGACCAACGTTTTTATAAAAGGTGTATAGGTTTTCGCTTTGTCTGTAAATTCCGAAAAATCAACGTAGCTCGTGGAAAGTACATCAATGTCAGTTCCGTAGGCTGTAATACGACAACGGTAATTATTATGACGATAGCGGTTGTACGGCTGAAATTGCAAACGGATACTTTGTATATCTTTATAGGAGATTTGCTTTTTGGTATCTTCACAGATATGTATCAAACCTTGATCTGCTACAATCCATTGACAGGTTTTGTCTAAAGCCGATTTGCGAAAGGTGTAACCTAATTCCATTTTATCAATTTTACCTGTTTACTATCATCGGCAAAAGCATTGATAGTGAAAGCAGTAATCCTGCGATAAGAATTGCCGGTATTGCACGGTTTCTTTTTCTGCCGTCTTTGCGGATATAAAACCATATTAACAAACTCGCAATCCCCAAGGGGTAGGCGATAATAAGTGCAAACCAATACACCCAAAATATACCGCCCGCAGTAAAACACAAGGCTAGCAGTATAGCAATACTAAAAAGTACATTACTTTTTGTTAATTTCATTATTTTACTTCTTTCCCTTTCTTATCAATATAGAATACTCTGTTACCTTCGTCTTACACCACTCTTGTTTTACTATCTTTAAAATCTTCAGCATAGGCATACTTCAAAGGAATAATATCTTTCCCGGTTTTATCGATAAAGCCTCACTTGCCTGGTTCGTAAAATTCCTCGGTTGCTACAATTTTTACAGGACACATTCCTTCCATGAACACCAATACGTCATCGTATTTTGCTTCTACTATTTCTTTTCCGCTTTCGTCCTTAAATTTGTATTTCCCACTGTCGTACTTAAATGCTTTTAGTACTGCCATTACACCGAAAAGCATTAGACAAATCGTGATGATTGTTGTTCCCATTTTTGTTAATTTAGTTATTTTTAATATTTCAACGAAGAAAAGAGGGTTACTTTCCATTCGCAGCCTTGTAGTATCAAAAATAACCTTGTAAACGATACGATTATGGTCCGCACTGATAAAAAATGTTTTCCCCGGGTAAAAACCCTTCTGATAATCTTATTAGCTTCATTTTCAAGCCTTCAGGCTCAGTTTGTGGAGGGAATAACCTCTTTGGGTACAAATAAAACTTTTACTTACGAGGAAACGGGTCGTTCGTTTTGCCGGGCGGGTGCCTACAATACCTCTATCCGCGAGCTGTTCTTATGCGGTACTGCCATAGATGGAAGTAGCTGGCCGGAGATTCTGATGATGAAAAATAAAACCGATTTGCCAGTTCCCACCAACGCCTTGAACGAACAATCGCAACAGACATTCTCGATGCGTCTCGGAGCGGGACGTATCTGGATCGACAATCCTCACTCGGCAACAGGAAATGCTACGCTTAATATTTATGATCTTCAGGGGAAACCCGTGAAGACAGAAGCCATCTATATCGACGGGCTGGGTACTACGATTGTCTCTTTTGCACAAACTCTGAAACCGGGAATTTATGTTTCTACTTTGCAGGTAGGAAAGGTGGTGTATTCGAATACAGGATTGGTGAGGTGATAACCTAGAGGGCTTAAGATTTGAAGATGTTAGCGTGTTATTGCCAGGGAGGAAAGACGAAGCTACGAAAAAATTCTAAGCTTTAATCATTACCACAGTCGTATCGTCGAACAAACTATTTTGTTCAGAAAGGTATTTTGAAAGTGCTACCTCATTGGTAAAATGGTTTTCTGCAAACAACGTTTCTAGGACGTTCTGTTCTTGCCCTTCCGTCCACAAGTCTTCCAGACCATCTGTTGCAATCAGTAGCCGGGATATTTTTTTGTCTGGAATTTCATGTACATTAAATTTATAATCTTTCTGTTCTGTGAGATTGTAAGCCAGGTACTGGGGAGCATTTTGCTGGTCAATAGATTTTATATGTTTGTCTGCCACAAGTATTCCATCTCCGGCGGAGAACATAAGTGTTCCGGATTCTGAAATAATACAACCTACAATCGTTGTGTAGAAATGTTCTTTTATAAATACAGCGGGATCGGCGGACAGGAGATGTACACAATGTTTGTAAAAATCAAGAAGTGCTTCTGTGAGTAGATCTGCGTTAAATACAGAAGTACGGAAATTTTTCACACAATAATTAACCACAAATTCGGCGGTAAGTTTTGCCCCTATTTCACTCCCCGATGAAGATCCACAGCCATCACAGACCACGGCTACAAGCAACTCTTCTTCCTGATGTACTTTATAAGCATCTTGATTATTGTACAGCATTCGTTGATGGGATTTCCCAATGATAGAAGCAGAAGCAATTTTATAGGAGTTCATATCTCAAAGATACTAAAGAATAATCTCTTCTTTTTCTGCACCCATTAACATTTTGCCCACTGTTATCTATCCGGAAGAATAAACGGGTACACTATAAGTTTTGCAACAGCTTGTAAATTGTTCTGGATATACTAAACGCTGAGATACTGAATTGCTTTACTATTTTGGGTGGTTGTTTGCTAGTCACTTGTTACGCTAGCCCTTGACAAGTACTGTCGGAGTTAATGGGTTTTTATTAGTATTTGACCTTTACTCTATACTATTTTGTGGTATTGGTTTGAGATGACACAATTCTTTGTTCCATCTTTTTTAACTTTTCATCGTTCACCGCGTTCATTCTCGAAACTACTGCCCATATCGCCGCTGGGAGCCAACCTATTAAAGTAGCTTGTAGAATAAGACATAAAATACAGGAAAATATTTTGCCCCTTAAAAGGAAGGACAAACTTGGGAATAGAATCGCTATTAGAACCATCTTTTTATATATCTGGAATTTATATTTTCATGGATCTCTATTTCTCCCATCCACAACTCCTCCGCCCATACTTGTTCACTGCTTCTTCCTTACTCACTGAAAAGATTTCGTGTTTACAATTGTTCAGGCCGCGGCAGCTCCGGTTATAATGGTATACTTCTCCCGTGGAACATAAATACACTGTATTTTCCGGTGTGCGGAAAGACATGAGTAAACATACCATAAGTACGGACCATGCCTGTAAAGCTCTTCTTCGTCCCATATATAAAAAGGGTTAAAGGTTGTTGTTCGTCTTTTTAAAGTAATGGGGAAACGGTATTCCCGGGATCTGGAAATGCTTCTAAGGTTAAAAGCGCTTCTGTCTTGAGTTTATTCGTGACCCCAAGTAGAGAAATAAATCCGGGCTATGCAAGAAGGTTACGTATAAATACGTATTTATACGTACGGTTTTTTGTTACTATTTGTATAAATATGAGTTATTACGGAAGTCTTAGGGAGGTGAGGTCCGGGTACTAACGGGAACCTATTTAGTGAGGTATAAAACAATCGTTCTGTAGTGTCAGTGATTTTATCAATTCCTTGCTGGTATTTTAACTTGGTTCTCTGACCCATTGGATCAGATCAGTTGAGTACATCATTTTTCAGACAATACTCCCCAAACATCGTACAAATAAACGAAACTCTTTCACTTTGTTTTTACATCTTTCTTTCTCTCTCTTACACCTTTTCGTCTGATTTCAAACAGCACATTAATTATCCGATTGTTCTTTTATATTTACTTAATACACTCTTGCCGGCGGTTGATCTCATGTTTTTGAATATGGGATCAAAGAGGCATTAAAGGTTGGTTTATGAGAGCGGACCTTCAACGATTATTTTTTGTGTCATGGCTGCTGCCAGCAGTGATAGTATGCTGCTTGCCGTTGTCTGCTACTGCTCAGGAAAGTCAAGAGCCGAAAGACAGCACGAGTTTGTATAAAAAACTAAAAGACTTTGCTGACAAGCGAAAGGTTACAAAATTTCTGTATGGATGTTTTTTCAGAGATCCTTACGCCGGGCCTCCTCCATCATTGAACAACAGCAGATCAAAATCCAACGGAAAGAAGAACAAAGATCCTAATGCAAAGTATGCCGGACGGATCATCAAAAACATAGACATACAAGTGTATGATCCCTTCGGTCATTCGGTCAATGATACGGTAACCAGGCCGGTGACCGGCTTGCAGAACCTGGGGAATAAGGCGCATATAAAAACCCAGACCGGCATTGTAAGAAATATCCTGTTGTTTAAAAAAAATGAAAAGATCGATCTGCTGAAGATAACAGAATCGGAAAGAATGTTGCGCCAAGCGGTCTTCATAAACGATGCCAGGATATATGTTGCTCCGGTGGGAAGGTCGAAAGATAGCGTAGAGGTAAAAGTATTTGTACATGATCGCTGGTCGCTGGATGTGTGGGTTGAGATGTATGACCTTACCGAGGTAGGCGTTACTTTCGGTGAGTATAATCTGGGAGGTTTGGGGCAGCAGCTTACCCAGTATGTGACCAATGATTTTTTAGAAAACGAACCTAGTTCTGAAACACGTTATTCAATCAATAATATTGGCCGCACCTATATTTCCTCCAGTGTGTTTTATCGTACGGGCTCCATGAACCATGACCTTGGGTTTACGGTCAACCGTCCTTTTTATTCTCCTCTTACCCGATGGGCGGGAGGAATTGTGGTCTCAAGAATGTGGCGCTCTTATCATTACTGGGGAGAAGATTCCTCGTTGCAGCAGACACCCCTTAATTATTATTATACCGATTACTGGTTGGGGAAAAGCTTTCATCCTTTCGGCAAAAATAGTATTGATAACCGGAGCAGGAATATCGTGATAGCAGTCCGGTATGTGAACACCCATTACCTGAGCCGTCCTTCTTTTGAGGTCGATACCGGCCGGCTTTTCCGGCACTCTGCTTTGTATATAGGGAGTGTATCTTATTCAGTGCGTAAATTTTATAAGGATCAATATATATATAGATTCGGGGCTAATGAGGATATCTCAGAAGGCTGGTTGTTGCAAGGCTTGTATGGAGTGCAGGACCGGGAGGAGCATAAGTTCCGGTACTATGCGGGCTTTGAGATCTCCAGAGGACGGCGCTTCGGGAAGTTCGGGTATTTATTTGGCTCGTTTATCTATGGTAATTATTTTAACAAGGAGGTGAAGAACAATGCGACGATCAATACCAGTTTGTTTTACTTCAGTAATCTGCTGGAAGTAGGAAGATGGCGCGTACGGCAATTCGTGCATTACAGATTAGTGTATGGTTTTAACAAACCTCAGGACGAACGCCTGGGCCTGGATCCTTTGGAGATGTATGGTTTTGTCAGCGATAGTATAAGGGGAACCCGGAAAATGGTGCTCAACCTGGAGTCAGTTTTGTACACCCCGTATAATATCATTGGCTTCCGGTTTGCGCCGGTTTTTCTATTAGCTTTTGGAATGATTGATCAGGACCGGGAAAAGTTTTTTGATACACGGATATATCAGGCATATGCGATAGGAATATTGTTCAGGAATGAAAATTTACTGATCAATACCTTCCGGTTTACGGTGGGGGCTTATCCTGTTATTACCACTCAGGGGCAAAAACATTTTAAGATCAATCCAAGTGTCAGCTTCTCTTTAAGAATAAGAGGATTGACCGTGGGAAGACCAACGCCTGTCATTTACCAATAAAGTAAAGGTTATGGGAAGAAAAAGATTACTCCACCGTCACGGATTTGGCAAGATTCCGGGGTTGGTCTACATTGCAGCCGCGAAGTACGGCAATGTGGTAGGCCAGTAACTGAAGCGGAACCACAGAGACCAGAGGAGACAGTGCCTCGCTGATCTTGGGTACTTCTATTACAAACTCCGCCATTTCACGGATCTGAGTATCTCCTTCTGTGACGATCGCAATGACACGTCCTTTGCGGGCCCGAACTTCCTGAATATTGGATACGATCTTTTCGTAGGAACTATCGTGCAGTGCAATTACGACCACAGGCATTTCCTCGTCGATCAATGCAATCGGGCCGTGTTTCATCTCAGCGGCAGGATAGCCTTCCGCATGGATGTAGGAGATCTC
>CAYTGJ010000013.1:28516-35050 GCA_964437245.1 uncultured Chitinophagaceae bacterium | reverse complement strand
TCCTTGAATTCTTCGGCGATTACTTTGATGGCATCGTTCAGCTCAAGTGTCCGTTGTATTTTCTGAGGAATGTTTTCCAGGTCTACCAGAAGTTCCTGGTATTTGCTTTCGGTAATAATCCCTTTTTTATTGGCTACAATGATGGCCATCATGGCCAGTACGGTTACCTGGCCGGTGAATGCTTTGGTGCTTGCCACCCCGATCTCCGGACCTGCATGAAGGTAAGCTCCTTCGTGCGACACGCGGGCAATGGATGACCCCACTACATTGCACACTCCGAAAATAATGGCGCCTTTAGATTTAGCAAGCTCTATGGCTGCCAGGGTATCGGCGGTTTCTCCGGATTGTGAAATGGCGATCACAACATCTCCTTCACGGATGACCGGATTGCGATATCGGAATTCAGAAGCATATTCCACTTCTACCGGTATTCTGGTGTATTCTTCAAAAATATATTCGGCGACCAGTCCGGAATGCCAGGAGGTGCCACAGGCTATAATGATGATCCGGTCTGCATTGATCAGTTTGTTGGCATATTGGCGGATCCCTCCAAGTGCGAGATGGCCCTGGGAAGAGATTACTCTTCCTCTCAGACAGTCCGTGGAAGACCGTGGCTGCTCAAAGATCTCTTTGAGCATGAAATGAGGGTATCCTCCTTTTTCGATCGACTCCAGCTCCATGTCCAGCGTCTGGATGTAGGGAGTCGTGGTTTTATCTTCAATGTTTTTGATCGCCAGTTTTCCTTCTTTGATTACGGCAATTTCAAAATCGTTGAGGTATACTACTTCGTTGGTGTATTCTATGATCGGAGTAGCATCAGAAGCCAGGAAAAATTCTTCTTTCCCGATCCCGATGACCAGTGGACTTCCTTTTCGGGCCGCAATCAACTGATCGGGATGGTCTTTGGACATGATCACGATGGCATAGGCTCCTACTACTTTCGTGAGCGCTATTCTGACGGCTTCGTCCAGTGTACATTGATTGTGCTCGTATACATCTTCAATGAGGTGAATGAAAACCTCTGAATCTGTATCACTCAAAAATTCATGTCCCCGTCTCAGAAGATCTTTTTTCAGAGAATCATAATTTTCAATGATACCGTTGTGAATGATGGCAATTCCTTTATTGTTGGAAAAGTGAGGGTGGGCATTGCGGTCGCTGGGTTCGCCGTGGGTGGCCCAGCGTGTATGCCCCATGCCGATGTTGCTTTGCAGGTTTTTGCCTTCCAGGAAAAGCTCCAGATCACTAACCTTCCCTTTTTTCTTATAAACGTTAAGACCTTGATTGATGAGTGCAATACCGGCACTGTCGTACCCGCGGTATTCCAGCCTTTTTAATCCTTTAATTATAATCGGACAAGCTTGTCTATGCCCTACATAAGCTACTATTCCACACATAGATAATTATAAAAATTATATACTGTATTCTTTTTATACAAAGATAGTAACCTCTTTTATTTTGTCGTAGTAAAATACAGTTTTAATTTGATCGGAGCAGCGGTATTCTGATTGTCATCAAATACAAGTCGGTTTATATCAGTGTACAGTAATGCCGGCGACAGGATCAGGGGATTGTTGGGTACTTGTTCCAGTAGTATCGCCTGGATATAGGACTTGATTAAGAATGAATATTGATTATCGATCCATGAAGCGATGATGAGTGACGTATTTCCTGTTTGTGCGCTGTTATCCGGCTGTACGTAGAAAATGGTTCCTGTAGAACTTTTCTTTATTTTCTGATTTTCCGTCCGGATCAGTACAAGGCCTGAGTTAGGGTTGTAATTGAGGCTACCGGCAGAAGGGGCCAGGACAAGTTCTCCTTTGATGATCGCAATGTTCGGATATGTTTCTCTCAGATTTTTAAGATAAGGGAAGCTCAGACGGGTACGGATCCCGGTGCAGGCCTGGATATATCCCTGCTGGCTGCTGGAAGGCAGGGCGTCTGTACTGATACTGTCGTAGTTGTTGACGAGTGAGGCAAGATTTGTTCCGCTGCGGTCGGCAATCACTCTGTAAAACTTTTGTGCCGAAGAGTTGAGCGACAAGGCATAGATATTTTTCTCGCCGTATTGAGTGTAATAAATGTGCAAAGCGGTATTGGCAGAGTTTCCATCAATGCGGAGAATCGCTCCGTCGCTGTTATTGGCAGGAATGATCGCCAGTCCTTTTATTTCCGTCTCAAATCCCGTATTGTTTTTGGAAGCATTGAGAACACTCTGAAGGTAACTGAGGTTTGTGATCCGGATCACCAATTGTGCAACGGAATCGGTACTGGTGTGGAAGGTAGCGGTTCCCAGAAGTTGAGAATAGCTTATACCAGGAGAATTGCTGACATATTGAGTGTTGGTATGTACATAATCATCCAGGGCATACACATTTAGTGTTTGCGACTGGCTGGGATTGCCATAGTAATAGGAATAGCTGAGGTATAGAAAAGCAGAGTCGGCAGTAGCAGCAGGTAATTCAACATATTCGTTCTGCAGGCGGAGCCGGGTGTAAGCCTCTGCGGCTGTTTTACCGAAAAGAGGATCGGAATAAGCTCCTGTCATTAAAAAGGATGCCCCTACTCCTCCGTCCACATTGGTAGTGTTGATAGAGTCGTTGATCAGGACAATATCGGATTTGATCGTGATAGTATCAGTGAAATGAGCATTGGAGGGAAATCGGGAAGGGTCGTCTATACCAATTTCATTTTTTTGTTTTTTACAACCCAAAAAAAACAGGATTACTAAAAAAAGCAATCCTGTTTTTTTGAAAATAATTCTATTAGTCAATAAGTTCATTATAAAAATTGTAATAATTTTCTTCGTAGTCTTCCTCTTCAAAACGGCTGATCTTTTTACTCTTCTTCATCGAATCAAACAGTTTTGTAAGAGCAGAGCAATATTCATCGTCTGCTTTGATCACTGCATCTGCATACTCAATTCCGGTTCTTACAAAACCTTCGTAATCGCAGGTTTTTAACATTGACAGCATATTATCGTCAATGTCAAGCATTTTTACTTTTGCCAGCAGATCCGCTTCAAATTTGTAATTGAACGGAGTGTTGTAGATCGAAAGCACCGATTTTGCATTTTTGAAGATAGGGTCTTTTTTATACCTTGTCTTCATATACAAAGGAATGAGGCTTGTCATCCAGTCGTTGCAGTGAACGATGTCGGGAGCCCATCCCAGTTTTTTTACGGTTTCCATTACTCCTTTACAGAAGAAAATGGCTCTTTCGTCGTTGTCGGCGTAAAATTGATTGTCTTTATCTTCAAAAACGAATTTTCTTTGAAAATAGTCTTCATTGTCGATAAAATATACCTGCAGTTTGGCATTCGGTACAGAGGCCACTTTGATAATCAGTGGTTTTTCTTCTTCTCCTACGGAAATATTGATGCCCGAAAGCCTTACCACTTCGTGTAAGCGGTTTCGTCTTTCGTTGATAATACCAAATCTTGGAACTAAAATCCTGATTTCCATACCTTTTTCCTGCATGGCTTGAGGAAGCTTTCGTACGAAATCGGCTACTTGTGTTTGTTGCAGGAAGGGATTCATTTCAGAGGCAACATACAAAATCCTGAGTTTGCTCATAATATGTGAGTGTATTAGGTTAGAAAATTTCCTCTAAGGGAGTACAAAAGTACAATTTTTTTTTGTCAAATTCAAGGTTTTTAAAAATTAACTCGTATTTTGCCGATTTGTAGTTGCTTAAAATTGCCTTTATGGAGTTGCTGAAGACTATTGAAGAAGTTCGAAAATATTGTTTTTCTTCTCAAAAAGAAGGTTTACAGGTAGGTTTGGTTCCTACAATGGGAGCCTTGCACGAAGGGCATTTGTCGTTGGTCCGGAGTGCCGGAAACGATACAGATAGAGTAGTGGCCAGCATTTTTGTAAATCCGATCCAGTTCAACAACTCTTCTGACCTTGCCAAATATCCCCGTACACTTGAAAAAGACCTGGAAATGCTCGAAAAAGCAGGTTGTCATGCAGTGTTTGCACCTTCAGAAGAAGAAATGTATGCGGCGAAACCTCTTGTTTCGATGCATTTCGGCTCATTGGAAACGGTTATGGAAGGGGCTTTTCGCCCGGGACATTTTTCCGGAGTGGGCGTAGTGGTTGCCAAGCTGTTTAATATAATCCGTCCGGATCAGGCCTATTTTGGACAGAAGGACCTTCAGCAGTTTTTGGTGATCCAACAAATGGTCAAAGACCTTTCTATCCCGGTCCGGTTGCATTGCTGTCCGGTAATTCGAGAAGTAGATGGGCTGGCGATGTCTTCGCGGAATGTACGGCTTACCGCCCAAAACAGACCGGTTGCGGCCCGGATTTATGAATCACTGAAACTGGGAGCATCGCTGTTGCGGAAAAAAGAAAGCGTGGATGCTACGAAAAAGGCAGTGGCGGATTTTCTCGCTCAATACAAAGAGCTGCACCCTGAATATTTTGAGATAGCAGATGGAGTGACCTTAGCACCGGTAGTGAAGGCAGAAGAACATGCCAGGATAGCGCTATGTACGGCTGTATTTTTAGATGGGGTAAGACTGATCGACAACCTGGTGATGGAATAAATGACAGGCTGTTTATATATTTAAAATATTAATAGTAGCTTTGCCCCGCATATACTAATTGAGCAGAATGACGATTCAGGTTTTAAAATCAAAAATACATAAGGCCAAAGTAACCCAGGCAGAGTTGAATTACGAAGGGAGCATCACTATTGATGAGGATCTTATGATCGCTTCGAAAATAGGAGAATGGGAAAAAGTGCTGGTGGTGAACAATAACAATGGAGAGCGCCTGGAGACCTATGTAATCAAAGGAGAGAAAGGAAGTGGTGTGATTTGTATGAATGGTGCGGCTGCCCGCAAAGTCCAGGTGGGAGATGTACTGATCATCATGAGTTTTGTGTCGCTTACTCCTGAGCAGGCTGCCAGCTGGACTCCGGTCAGAGTATTTGTAGACGGTCATAATAAGCAGGTATAATTTTTTCGTACGTTGAAAAAGGCTCTTCAATATATTATTCCGGTGATTGTGGCGGTAGCGCTTGTCTGGGGTATTTTCCTCTTTGTGGATTATAAGACGATTCTCAATAATATTGCCCAGGCCGATCTTTCATTTGTTACGATTGCCTTGAGCATTTCCCTGCTGACACATGTCAGCAGAGCATACCGGTGGAAGCTGTTGCTACAGCCATTGGGATACAACCCTTCTCTGAAACATACCTTTATTGCCGTCATGACGGCTTATTTCGGAAATATTTTTATTCCCCGTGGTGGAGAAGTGATGCGGTGTGCAGTGCTGAACCGTTCGGATAAAATACCATTCGCCTCTTCGTTTGCTACCGTAGTGGCAGAAAGAGTGTTTGACTTCATTTGTCTGCTGACCCTGATACTGCTGGCCTTTGTGCTGGAATACGAGCGTTTTATAACTTTTTTTGAAGAAACCGTTTTCGCTAAAAAAGATCCAGGAGAGGGAGGTTTTCCTCTTACATATGTGTTGTTGGGAATTATGGCAGCAGGAGCCCTGGTGTTTTTTGGGTTTAAAAAGCATTTCCTGAAAATTCCGCTTGTTCAAAAAGTATATGATTTTGTGGTATCCTTGTTTGTGCAGGCGATCGATAGTTTCCGGCTTCTTAAAAAGAAAAAAGAATTTTTGTTTCAGACCATCCTGATCTGGGGAGGATACTACCTGATGACCTATCTGGTATTTTTCTCACTGCCTTATACATCCCATCTGGATGCGATGGCAGGTCTTGTGATTCTTATTGTAGGAGGACTTGGGATGTCTGCTCCTGCTTCGGGAGGCATTGGCCCCTTTCATATTATGGTAGCGGGAGCTTTGACGTTATTTTATGGACTGTCAAAGGATGATGGGGTTGCATTCGCTTTTGTACTGCATACCTCTCAACTTATTTCTATGCTGGTGGTAGGAGGGATCTGTGCCTATTGGAGCTTGTTTCTGGGGAAGAAAAATCCGGAGGAAGAAAATAATCCTACTGCTTAGATTTTTGCCCTTTTACGATCCTGTCTTTCCCCTGTAGGTCTTTTATAATCTTCACCTCTGTAAATCCTGTAGCGCGCAATAGTTCTGCTGTCTCCTTTCCGAACTGTTCATTGATCTCAAAATATAATTTCCCGTTTGGCAAGAGATGCCGGATCGCTTTTTCCGTGATTGCTTTATAAAAAAGAAGCGGATTATCATCTTTCACAAACAGTGCCAGCCAGGGTTCGTGCTCCAGTACATTTGGCTGCATTAATTTTTGTTCTGCAATAGTAATATAGGGAGGATTGCTAACGATAATATTGGTCTCTGGGATCTCGCTTGCGGAAGAAAGTATATCCCGGTGAAGCCATTGAATGTCTGTTTGGTTGAGTTGTGCGTTTCCTTTGGCCGTTTGTAGTGCTTCTTCACTTATATCGAGTGCATACAGTGTGGCGTGGGGGATGTTTTTTTTCAGGGTCACGGGGATACATCCGCTGCCGGTACCAATGTCAAGGATGGTGAGTGGTTGAGTATTCTTGTTTTCAGAGATGATAAGATGAACAAGTTC
>CAYTGJ010000013.1:6163-28506 GCA_964437245.1 uncultured Chitinophagaceae bacterium | reverse complement strand
GGGCGGCGTTTTTCAGCAGCCACTCGGCGAGTTCTTCGGTCTCGGGGCGGGGAATTAGTACAGCGGGGTTCACCTTGAACGGGAGGCCGTAAAATTCTGTCTCCCCCAGAATATATTGTATCGGTTCGGATTGATTTAACCTCGTAACATGGCTGCTTAGGATTTCTCTGGGTGAAAGATCCTGAATGGATTTGTCTGCCAGTATTTCAGAACGGGAAAGTTTCCATATATCTTCCAGCAGGAGAAAGGAGAGGGCTTGCGCCTCCTGGGTGCCGTATAGCTTCTCCAGTTGCTCTGCCGTTTGCCTGAAAAGTTCCAGGGAAGAATACATCTTATTTTATGTTGACGAGTTCTACTTCGTAGATGAGTGTAGCGTTTGGAGGAATCATGTATTCCTTTTCTCCGAAAGGATCTTTCACCCCTTTGCTGCCGTATGCCAGAAAAGGAGGGATGATAAAGATCCCTTTTTCGCCCTGCTGCATCAGTTTGAATCCTTCGCTCCATCCTTTGATGATCGTAGGATCTCCGATCTTAAAGAAAAAACTGTCGCCATCTTCCAGCTTTTCAAAGATCTCACCGTTCAGAAGTTTGCCCGTATAGCTCACCTTTACCCGTTGTCCGTCCAGAGGCTTTTTGCCGTCTCCACTTTTGATCCGTACGTATTTAAGGCCACTTTCACAATAGAGTGTATCCTGTTGTGCATACAGCGAAACAGAGAGCAGTGACAAAAAGAGAAAGAAAACTATTTTCATAAACGAGTGAGTAGATATCCCCTCTTTCATAAAAAATGAAAAAGCGAACATACCTTTTTAATGTTCAATACAGTACTATATAATGGCTCTCCGCCTATGCTACACTAATTGTTAAAATCCTAAGATCCGCAGTCCGATGCTCGTCAGGGGACAAGCATCGAATGAAACAGATTTTGGGTTGGATTATTTAATCCCTAATAGTTCTACGTCAAAGATCAGAATAGAGTTAGGAGGAATAGAGCCACCGGCTCCCTGTGCTCCATATCCCAGGCCAGAAGGAATTACCAGCGTTCCTTTTTCTCCCACACTCATCAGAGCGATTCCTTCGTCCCATCCGCGGATTACCTGGCCGGCTCCTAATCCAAATTCAAAAGGTTGTCCGCGGTCTACGGAGCTGTCAAATTTTGTTCCGTTCAGCAGTTTTCCTGTATAGTGTACCGATACCTTTTTGCCTGCTTCTGCTTTAGCGCCGGTGCCAGGAGTGGTTTGTACATAATATAATCCGGAAGCGGTTTTGGTGCCTTTCAGATTGTTTTTAGTCAGGTATTCCAGGATCGTTTTATCTTCTTTAGCAATAGCTTCCGCTGCTGCCTTTTCTTCTTCTTTTTTGTATTCCTCTTCGGTCAATACCCGGATCATTTTAATGGTAAAGCCCAGGTTGCTTCCTTTCCTGATGAAAGGAGGAAGTTCGGAGTTGAACATTTTAGCAAAAAGCGAATCTGCATTGATCAGAAAGGAGGCACTGTCACCGGCAGACATCATCATGAGTCCTTCTTCCAGACTGGCTTTAAAGTTTCCGTTTCGGAGCGGCATTTCAGCAGGTCTTCCTTCTTTAAAAGTACTTCTTAACAAAGAGTCTTTTTCTGTTTTAAGTGTAAAATGAAATTTGATAATATCTCCGGATACCGCATTGCGTGTTTCTTTTTTATCTACGTGAAAAGAATAAAGTAAACCGGAATCTGTTTTTTTATAGCCTTTTGGGAGAGGAGTCTGCGCAACAGCAGAAAATGTAATAAAAAGTGCAGCGATGAGGGGTGTAATATTTTTTAGCATAAGTCAGAATAAGTTTGTTTAGATACCTCTTTAAATGATATTGGAGAGCTTTTTTGAACTCTCCAATATGATAACTGTTTATTTTAGAAAATATTATTTTAAAATTTCAACATCGAAGATCAGTACTGAATTAGGAGGAATTGCTCCTCCGGCTCCACGCTCTCCGTATCCCAAAGGGGAAGGGATTAGCAGGGTAGCTTTTTCTCCTTTTTTAAGGGCCATCAGTCCGGAGTCCCATCCGCGGATCACTTGTCCCATTCCTACGATCACCGGGAAAGGCTCTTTGCCTACGTTAGAATCAAAAGTCGTGCCGTCCAGCAGTTTTCCGGTATAGAACGTCTGTGCAGTATCACCAGGCATGATGGTCGTTCCTTCGGCAGCCTTGCGGATCGTATAGTATACTCCATCAGGAGTACGTTTCGGAGTTATTTTGTTTCTCTTGCAGTAGTCCAGAATGGCTACGGTATCTGTCTGCAGTTGAAGTTGTCTCTGGATCTGGGAAGCCAGCATTTGTTCTTTTCTTTTCTCTTCCAGAGCTTTGACAGAGTCTTTTGAAAGGACATTCAGTACACGTATGTAGAAGGTAGTGGTACCACCCGGCTTGATGTCCTGAGGAAGCGGCTCATGGAAAATATTTTTATAAAGGGAATCCGTGCTGATGATAAAGGAGGCGCTGTCCCCTTGAGACAACATTGTTAAACCTTCTTCCAGAGAGCCTTTGAAAGTGGCAGAATCCGGAATGCGAAGCGGAAGCGGTTGTCCCATGTTGGCTTTTGCAGACTCGAAAGTATCTTTCTCATTGGTGTAGCGCATGTTTACAAAAGCAACACTTCCCGTTTCTATATTGGGTCCTGCAGAATCTACGATAATTTTATACTTCAGCCCACTGTCGGCAGTTTTATAATCGCCGCAGGATTGCAACAGCATCGTAAGCGCTGCAGCGGCATAGAAAAAGGATTGCTTGATTTTCATCAGGATGTTAGGTTTAGGATAAATTAATAATTGGATAATTGTTCTTTAAATTCAGGAAGTACTGAAAGGAATTTTTTTTCTGTTTCTTTCAGTGAAAGCGGAGACCGTCCTCCGGCTGCATTTTTATGCCCGCCTCCTTCAAAATATTTTCTGGCAAATACATTTACGGAGAAATCGCCTTTCGAGCGGAACGACATTTTAATGCCGTCCGGTCTTTCAATGATCACGGCAGCCATGGTTATGCCATTGATAGAGAGAGCGAAGTTTACAAGCCCTTCGGTATCGCCGGTCTTGGAATCAAAACGGGCAAGTTCATTGCCGTTGATAAGCATGTAGGCCGTGTGAAATTCTTTGAGGACGATCAGCTTTTCCGACAAGGCAAATCCCAGGAACCGGATTCGTGTTTCTGTATTGTTGTCGTAAATAAGCTGGTGGACGTTGGAAGTGTTCACCCCTTTTTCAATGAGGTCAGCAGCGATCAGGTGTGCTTTCTTACTGGTGCTTGGATGTCTGAACGAACCGGTGTCGGTCATGATGCCGGCATAAATACATTCCCCGATAGGTACATCAATCAGGCTGTTGTCTCCCAGTGCGGTGATAATATCGTATATAAGCTCCGCAGTAGCAGCAGCGGAAGTTTCGGAAAAAGCGAAATCGGCAAAGGCTTCCGGATCCAGGTGATGGTCTATCAGCACTTTTTTAGCTTTTGATTTACCTACTATTTCTCCGAACGTATTGATTCTGGAAAGAGCATTGAAATCAAGACAGAAGATTACGTCTGCATCTTCGGCGAGCTGACGGCCTTTTCCCTCGTTGCCTTCATAAATGATCACTTCGTTATTGCCTTCCATCCAGTTTAAAAAAGCCGGATAGTCTGTGGGGGTTACCACGGAAACAGTATGCCCTTTTTTAAGCAGGTAGCCTCTCAAGGCCAGAGAAGAACCAAGAGCGTCTGCGTCGGGTTTATGGTGAGTGGTGATAACAATTTTCCTTGGCGAACTAAGCAGTTCCTTCAGCCCTTGTATGCTTTGCATTCTGTATACTTAAAAACACGCTAAAATAGAGTGTAAAAATGACGAATAATTGCCTGAAAAGCAAAAAGTGCAGATAAATAAAAAAAACAGACAATTTTGAATAATACTCGTATTTTTGCTATTGTAATTTAACAATAATTTTATCCAGGAATGGCAACAAACAGAACGTTTACCATGATAAAGCCCGATGCCGTACTTGACGGTCATGCCGGGGCGATCATAAAAATGATTGAGGAAGCAGGTTTTAGAATTGTAGCAATGAAAATGACCAAGCTCACCCCCGAGCGGGCCGGACAGTTTTATGAGATACATACGGGGAAACCTTTTTATGAGCAGCTGAAACAAATCATGTCGGCCAGCCATATTGTGGCGATGATCCTTGAGAAGGAGAATGCGATCGCAGATTTCAGAAAGCTGATCGGAGCTACCAATCCGGCAAATGCAGAGCCTGGGACGATCCGGAAACTGTTTGCCCGTTCTCTTGAATCCAATGCGGTGCATGGCGCTGATTCAGATGAGAATGCTGCAATAGAAGGTAATTTTTTCTTCTCCAGAACAGAGCAGTTTTAATACACCATACAGCAAGAGTATGGAGCAAGAGAAAAAAACCTGTTGCTCCATACTGTTATTCGTCCCATTCGTTTACCAGTGTCTGGCTGTGTTTTTCGTCGTATTTTTCGATCCAGAAATTATTAAACCCATCTCCCAGGTAGATCATAATGAGGTGCATCTGCAACAATTCCAGAATGGCCAGGAAATTATAGATCACTTCAATTTTTTCAGTACTTTCCTTGATTATATCTACGAAAGATACTTTGGATACAAGTCCTACCTTGCGTAGGATGTATTCCCTTTTTTCTTCTATGCTATACGGGTATTGTACAACTTTGTGGACTGGTTTGTTTTTCTCCGCTTCAAAACGAACGATCACTTTTTCAAAGACTTTCAGCAGTTTATAAAGGTCTATATCCTGTAGTTCTGCTTCCACATCGTTGACTTCCGCCAGTTGCTTCAGCTCTTTCATGACGTTGCCTCTCTTTTCTCTCTGAAGAGAGGATTCTTCCAAGGTAGAGAGCTCTCCGATGACGGATTTATATTTTTTGTATTCCAGAAGGTGGGCTATTAGTTCTTCCCGTGGGTCTACCTCATTGCCCTGATCGTCTATTTCTGGTCTCGGCAACAGCATCTTGGCTTTAATCCGCATGAGCGTGGCGGCTACCAGGATGAACTCGCTGGCTACTTCTATATTCATTTTTTCAAGGTGATGAATATAAGAAAGAAAATCATTAGTAATTTTTGAGATCGGAATATCATAAATATCCAGTTCATCCCGTTCTATAAAAAACAGTAGTAAATCAAACGGACCTTTAAACAAAGGTAGTTCTATCTCAAAGTTATCGTTACTCATAGTATGTAAAATTAGAAGGATAAGGTATAAACATAAAGACTATACGGATTGTTATTTTTCCACTATCCACGTTGATAAGTACCAATCGGCAGAGAGGCTGTATTTTAAACAAATTATTTGGGGTAAAATTCCCAAATAATGTATATATTTGTAGTTCACAGCATTTAACTAGGGAAACATTTTGATCAAAGCTGGTAAATTATTAGCCGGAATAAATTCTCCGGAAGATTTGAGAAAACTGGACGAAAGTCAGTTGCATCAACTTTGCAACGAACTAAGAGAATTCATTATTGACAATGTTTCGATCTATGGGGGACATTTCGGAGCCAGTCTGGGAGTGGCGGAATTGACGGTTGCGCTTCACTATGTGTTCAATACTCCAGACGACCAATTGGTATGGGATGTAGGGCACCAGGCATACGGACACAAGATCCTCACCGGAAGAAAAGATAATTTTCATACCAATCGTTTATACGGAGGGATCTCAGGTTTCCCCAAAAGAAGTGAAAGCATTTACGATGCCTTTGGGGTAGGACATTCTTCTACTTCTATTTCTGCCGCCCTTGGGATGGCAGTCGCGTCTGCAGTAAAAGGAGAGAAAAACCGCCAGCACATAGCGGTCATCGGTGACGGAGCACTTACTGCCGGGATGGCTTTTGAAGCCATGAACCATGCCGGGATTGCCAATGCCAATCTGCTGATTGTACTGAATGACAACTGCATGGCCATCGATCCGAATGTAGGAGCCCTGAAAGATTATCTGGTAGACATCACAACTTCCAGTACCTATAACAGAATGCGTGATGAGATCTGGAATATGCTGGGCAAAATGAAGTCATTTGCTCCGGCCGCACAACAGATCGCCTCTAAAGTGGAAGCAGGATTGAAAGCCACCCTGCTTAGAAACAGTAACTTATTTGAATCCTTACAGATTCGTTATTTTGGTCCGGTAGACGGACACGATCTGGATCACCTCGTGAAGGTTTTCCAGGATATGAAAAATATTCCCGGGCCTAAGCTCTTACATATTTTAACAACCAAAGGGAAAGGATATTCACTTGCAGAGAAAGACCAGACCCTTTGGCATGCTCCCGGCCTTTTCAATAAAGAAACAGGAGAAATCGTTAAGAAAGTATACGACAAGCCTCAACCCCCTAAATACCAAGACGTTTTCGGAAATACCATCGTAGAGCTGGCAGAGCAGAACCCTAAGATCATGGGGATTACTCCTGCGATGCCTTCCGGTTCTTCGCTGAACATCATGATGAAAGTGATGCCCGACAGAGCCCTGGATGTCGGAATTGCAGAGCAGCATGCAGTAACGTTCTCCGCAGGATTGGCTGCCCAGGGAATGATTCCTTTCTGCAATATTTATTCGAGCTTTATGCAGCGTGGGTACGATCAGGTCGTACACGATGTAGCCATACAAAAACTTCCGGTGATCTTCTGTCTTGACAGAGCTGGAATTGCCGGGGCAGATGGACCTACCCACCACGGAGCATACGACATTGCCTTCATGCGTTGTATCCCGAACATGGTGATCGCTTCTCCTATGAACGAGGTGGAACTCCGAAACATGATGTATTCTGCTACTTCGCATACAGGAGGAGCCTATACCATCCGTTATCCGCGTGGTCAGGGAGTGATGCCCGATTGGAAGAAACCGTTTGAGACCATTGAAACTGGTGTAGGACGGGTGATCAGAGAAGGGAAAGACGTGGCGATCCTTACCATCGGTCATATAGGAAACTATGCCGTGAAGTCCTGCGATATGCTTGCCACAGAAGATCTTTATCCGGCACATTACGATATGCGTTTCGCCAAACCGCTGGATGAAAAATTATTGCATCAGATCTTTGCCAGGTTCAACAAGATCGTTACCGTGGAAGACGGTTGCCTGATGGGCGGCTTTGGAAGTGCGATCCTCGAATTTATGGCAGACCATCACTATACCGCTAAGGTGGTTCGTCTGGGGATGCCTGACAGAGTGGTAGAGCATGGAGAGCAGTTGGAATTGCATGCCGAGTGTGGATACGATCCGGAGAGTATTGCAGAAGCAGTAAAAAAACTGGTGAGCAAGAAATTGGAGAAGGTGCTATAACCGGAGAAAGGGGATTATAATTTTTATCCTGATTTTATTTTTATAAACCAAGGTGATCGTTTTTATTACCCGTATTTATAATTATACCCTTGAATAGGGAATATTTTTTTAAAAGCTCTTTATGGAATTAGTAGACAAACAGACGGATAAAATCCAGGAGACTGCTTTGCTGCATTTTAGAGGCAGGCAAAGTCAGGAAGGAAGCCTTGTAGAAAGAATGACAGACAACATGCAGGGGATGCTTCTTGCAGTGGAGTGGCTGTCCGCCATCATTCAATACCGTACGACCAGAGATAAGGATCAGCAAAATACGTCGATTGAAATAATGGAAGTAGTGCAGGCCAACGAGACGAAGTCTTCCCTGTATAAATTATGTTTTGAGTTAAAACTTTCGCAAGCAGACAAACTGCTGCTGATCCTGGCCTATACGGCACAATTTAAACCTTCTGTGCTGGATCCGTTGCTGGCCGCAAAACCGGAGAGCAAGAGCCGTTACCGTGAGTACGGAGGGGTAGTAGACAATACAGACGGCAAACTGGTTCCTACACTCCAGACGGCAGTCTATCTGCTGGCAGGACAGAACGATATAAAAGCTGGTATTTACTATGAAATGCTGCGAAACAGTCCCCTGTTTGCAGAGCAGGTGATCCGGTTACGTCTTGTCAAGTCCGATCATGACCATCCTTTGTACCAGGTGCCGGAATTGAATCTTGCTTATTACCATTTTCTGACCAATGGCAAAAAACCGAAATACGAAGAATCGGAAGATTTCCCGGCTTACCTGCTGGAAACCAATAAGAGTTTTGACGATCTGATTTTAAAACCTTCGACGATCGAACACCTGCAGGGGCCGATGGATTTTGTACGTTATTATGATGAATTGTTTGGAAGCGAAGATACCCGGAAAGTAATTACACCGGGCTATGTACTGATGCTGTACGGACCTCCGGGAACAGGTAAAACCATGACTGCAGCAGTGATGGGAAAAGAGCTGGGGATCGATGTGTATGCGGTGAATTTGTCGCGGATCGTTTCAAAATATATCGGAGAGACAGAAAAAAATCTTGAAAAAGTATTCAGCCTGCTCAGTGATAAACGTTGTATCCTGTTTTTTGACGAAGCTGATGCCTTATTTGGCAAACGGACCGAAGTAAGCGATGCCAAGGATCGGTATGCTAATCAGGAAGTAGCCTATTTACTTCAGAAGATAGAGCAATTTTCCGGATTGGTAATTCTGGCCAGTAATTTCCGTCAAAATCTGGACGATGCGTTCAAACGCCGTATCATCAATTCGATTCTCATTCCGCCACCCGACCAGGAGCTTCGTACGATTATGTGGCAAAGAGCTATCCCGGCCGATTTTCAATACGAGGAAGAACAACTGGCGGAGCAACTTGCCGAACGCTATTCTCTTACCGGGGCGAATATCGCCAACATTATAAAACTATCCTGTGTGAAAGCGCTCAGCCAGCAGACAAGAGTGCTCTCCGGAAAGATATTAGAGCATTATATAAAATTTGAGTTGATCAAAGAAGGAAAGAATACAGGCGCCAATATTGCCCAGTAATCAGGATGGGGAAAGATTTTTATATAGAACGACCTGTCCGGGAGAAGAAAGCCGATTTGTCGGAGTATTACCGATGGGAGGATCCCTCTATGCCTTTCTCTGAGGTTAGCCGCGAATCGCCGGGAGAGTCGTTTGAAGCAGCACTATACGAAGCCCCGGAACGACCGGAGGAAAACAGCCTGCGGGAAGAATTCCAAAAAACAAGTGCTCCTTATTCCAGCGTAAGCGGTGATCCTAAGTTGAAGATGGCGGAGGGTCAGCGGGGTTTTATCAGTAACATTATTTCCACTCCCCAGGCCAAAAGTAACCGTCCCCATGTAGTCTTAGACAAGGAAGCCAGTCTTGCAAAGCTTCAGCAGATCAAAGCGATCAAAATCGCGCAGAAAAAATCGCACAGCGAATATATGGCGCTGCGAAGACAGTTGTATCGTACCATACGTTCTTCTCAGGGCAGAAGAGAAATGAATGGGAATTTCCGGCAGATCGAGAAGGAGATGAAAATTCAGAGACTCGATTGGGGGACCCCGGGCTTTGTGGCGCTGGTTCTTTCGTACTATCCGGAAGCTGATCTTACCGTTACCCAACCGGAGAAAGAAAAAAATCCTGAACCATTTTCCGAAGACTCTTCTGAAAAGGATAAACAAAAACAGGAAGAAGAGTCTTTTATGAAAGACGAGCTTTCCGTGGCTACAGATCATCATGAGTTGAAAGCAGAGAAGGATGCGGAGGGGAGAAATATTCTGGAACCTGCCAAAGAAGAAAAAACGGAAGAGAAAAGCCTTCCTCCTTTCCCAATAAAGGGGAATCATGAACTGCTTCAAGAAGAAGAAAAAGTATGGCAGGAACAAAATAATGCACTGTCAGAGGAGCAGAATACCACGGAGGAACAAAATGAACCGGTGGAACAGGAAACTTCTCAGGAAGCAAATCAGCTCCCCGCAATAAATTCTGAGACACCATTACCTCTGGTAGACAATGCTTCCGCTATATTGCAGGTAAATCAGGAACCTCTTCCTGGAGTTGAGAGCAACAATGTCTCTTCGCAGAACCTCTCCGCCGAGCTTATTTCAAGACAAGGGAATTTTCAGAATTCTACAGGACTTGTACGAACTTCTTTGCAAAGTAAAATAGCCGCCCAGAAAGATATTATTAAGAGCGGTTATGCTTCGAAAAAAGCTTCGGTAATAGCCGATAGTATGGCTTCTCAGAAGGCCTTGGAAACTACCATTGGTACTGCCAAAGTCGAAGTGGAACTTTCGTATGCCTCTACCTTGGTAAAGTTGAAGGCACATCTTGATTCAGTGCTGGAAAGTGCGGATAAAAAGAAAGAGGCAAAGTTGCAGATGCTTTCAGAGAGTATATCCACTAAGAAAAAAGAATTTTCCGACTACATAAAACAAAAAGAAGCGGCGCCAGAGTTGTTTGCTGCTCAGGAAGGAAGCCGCATTCAGACAGAGTTGACGGATGCTGCGGAGTTATGCATAAGCCAGTCAAACAGAGTCGCTGCCCGTTATTCAAAACAGGAACAGAAAGATGCTGCCATCCAGATCGGGCAGGCGAGCGCGAAAGACATACGGGAGAAGATACAGCCTATGAAGCAAAATGTGCTTGAGCTGGCGCAGGAATTGAAGGGGAATTTCGGAGAATACAAATCCCTTGTATTGGCTGAGTTGGGAAAAGCAGAAGAACAGTTAAAACCGTTGATTGAAAAAAGGGCTGAAGAGGTTAAAGAAAGTCTCCGAGAGGATTTATATAAACTGACGGAAGAACTGAACCAATCGAGAACTGCTGATTTAAGCAGTCTGGATAAAATGCTTACTCAATCATTGTCCGGGTTGGATAAAATGAAGGTCGGCACGCTGGCGAGCATTGAAAATGCCAGTCAACAAGGGTTGTCAGATCTGGATAAAATATCTTCGGTGCTGCTTCAAAGTGTCAATCATATTGAACAAGATACGCTGACAGCACTTGAAGGTCCGGGAGAAGTATACTTGCCGGGGGTAGACACTTTGCTGGGAGATGCAAGCAGTCGGCTTGCTCAACTTGATGCTGAGGGGGCAGTCAAAATTTCCGAACAAGGAGGAGCTGTGATTGCCGGAATGAAGGCTTCGATAGAGGTTCATTCGGAACAATCTTCGTCGGCCCTTAGCAAAACCGTTGAAGGATCAGAAAAAGTAGTTTCCGGGGCAAAACAGAGAACGGAACAGTCGTTTACAACATTTGTTGAAAAAACAGGGAAGCAACTGGAAGAATTTGAAACAGGTGCTCAGGAAATACTAGATAAAGGCTTCAAAGACATTGAAGACTCTATTGGAAAGATAAAGGAGACCATAGAAGCACAGAACACTGAAGCAAAGGAAAAAATAAAAGAGCGTACCACTGAGAATATAGAAAAAGCTAAAATGCCGCTGAAGGATGACAACGAAAGCAGATCTGTGGCAGGGGCGGAAAAAGCAGGGAAAGAAAAGAGCTGGTGGGAGAAGGGAATTGTGGGGGCTGTAGTGGGCGTGCTTTGGTCGGTAGTGAAGATCGTGGCTATATTTGTGGTTATTGTAGCGATTTCGGCATTGATCGTACTGGCTCTGGCAGCGATTGGATTTACGGTAGGAATCTGGACAATTATAGCCGTCATTGGTATTGGCTTGTTGGTGATCATGGCGGTTGCTTCTGCCGTGAAACGCACGAAAGAAGGAGTAACCGGTTGGAAATTAGTAGGGCTGGTCATCGCCGATTCCGTGGGGATTACAGATATCTATGAAGGTATTTCGGATAAAAGTATTTCGGATGGCAGAGCATTAAACCAGACTGCCTTTGAAAGGAGCGACAGGACTACCACTGGAATCTTTACCTTGGTGATGACGTTTTTTGCCGTCAGAGGTACTGTTAAAGGATTCCGTACGAAGGTGCCAACATCGGAAGTAGCGGCGGGACCTTCGTCGGCCTGGGCAAGAGGGATGAATAAAGTAGGTCAGTTCATTGAAGGGATTGGAAAATCGGCGCAGGAAAGAGGAGCCAGATATGGCACGGAAAAGGGGACGTTGAAATGGGGAGAATCTGTGAAAAGATTTTTTAAACCCAAAGAGAAAGCAGGAGTAAAAGAACAAGGGATTAAAGAAGATTCTCCTCAAAAGCAAATAGAAGAAAATCCCAGACAGAATCAGGAAGAAGCGGTTCCCTCAAAAGAAAAGAAAGCTTCAAGAGAAAAAGAATCTGATTCTGTTAAAGAATTGGTGACGGAAAAGGAAGGCGGATTCAAATTTAATAGGAAGAGGGTTGCCAATAGAGAAAAAATGATCGGAGAACCCGAAGCGGTTGTTCATTTGGATGCTGGAAGAGAAGCCTATGCTGCACAGAGGATTGCCTCTAAAGAAGGAGTTGTAGAGGTTCATGTAGGGAAGGAAGCGGATAGATTTATTAATGGACGAACTACAGGAGAGGCACTTTCTGTGGATGTGGTAGGGGTAACCAAAAATAAACAGTTTATCTTAGGGGAAGCAAAAGGAAAAAATATTGCACATGCGTTGGATCAGTTCGAGCATTCTGCTACCTTATTAGGGAAAGAAAAAGTGATTGCATTTGAATTGATCGTACCGGAGACAATCCAGGTAGGATATAGTGTTAAAGGCGGTTATCTATATGCAGATAATGGAACAGGTGTATTTGTACAAGTATTTATATTTAATAAACCTGTTAGAGTAATTCATACAAGTTCAAATTAATGGCAACAGAATTAGACACCCGTTTATGGTTTTCTGAAAAAAAGAGGGGCTCAAAAGATCTTTTTTTAAATCTATTGGAAATAATAACCGCTGCAGATATGTGCCAGGATCATTGGAGCAATTTAAGTATTGTGGAAAATGTTCCCTCCAATAGAATATTTAAAAAAGTAGAGAAACAAACAGTCCCGGAAATAGGAGCGCTATTGGAATCCTACCAGCAAGAAAATCTAAAGTTCACCGTCTATGTTCCTATTAAAAGCTGGAGGTTTTCCGGAGCAAAAGCCGAAGAAGCTTTTGTTCAGTTGGCAGTAAGCTGCTGGGGAAAAGAATATGGGAAGACCATTGGTTTTGATCATGCTTTAGAAGGAAATGCCAGCATTAGTATTCTTTCTGTGGGACCTTATTGTAAATCTGCTTTGGGGGAAAGTTATTCTCAGGAGGTCGTAGGGCAGATTGATCGTTTAATTGAGGAAAACATTCAATTGTTTACAGGGTTATTATTAAAAATAATGGAGGGTATTGCCATCGAAAAGATGCTTTCCTTTAGCGATGCCGGAGCGTATTTGTCTGTGAATGCACATATCGCCTGTTTTGCTTCGAAAGAAAAAATTATTCAGGAATGTGAATATTTGAGAGAAATATTGTTAAAAGGAAATCAGTCCTATCAATTGCGTTCTATCATGGACAAGGGTGTGGTGGAGGATAATCATATGTTTCACGAATGGAGAAGTGAAGAAGATAAGGGAATATTATGTGAAAAACTTCTTCGTGCTCTTTCTCATCCTGTTGAAATAACGCGGAGTAAGGTGGAGGTGGTTTTCGATTCCGGGAAATATGATTTTTTCGAAGGGAGTAAAGGAATTATGATTCTGAATTATCCGTTTTTTGCCAATGATTTTCTGGATGACTTTTTCCTGGATATGCTTTTGGAATAATGAAATTTGAATAAATAGAGTCATGATTTTTTATAATACCTTCACAACATAAAAATAAGAAGCATACTACTTCCCCGTACTTTTTTATCTTTGTAAAAAAATAAAAATCAGCGCATGCTCGAATACAACGATACCGGAAACGGATTTCCTCTGCTCCTTATTCATGGTTTTTGCGAAAGCAGATCGCTTTGGAAATATTGTGAGGGGGAGCTGGCAAAGCATTACCGGGTCATTGTTCCTGATCTTCCGGGTTTTGGTGAAAGCCGTCTGGAAGAATCTTCCGTCTCGATGGAATATTTTGCAGAAGCACTCAAAGAACTCCTGGATCAGTTAAAAATAGACCAATGCGTCATGGTGGGCCATTCCCTGGGAGGATATATAGCACTTGCATTTGCCGAGAAATACGAGACTCGCTTAAAAGGCCTGGGACTTTTTCACTCTACGGCACTGGCAGATTCTGAAGAACGAAAGGAAAACAGGGATAAAACCATTGTTTTTATTGAAAAACACGGAGTAGCGGTCTTTGCCGAATCGTTTGTGGCTCCTTTGTTTCCGCTTCAAAACAGAAAACAGCTAAAAACGGAGATCGGAGAGCTTGTCCAGGTGGCCGCCGCCGCCGATGAAACAGGGGTGATTGAAACCACCAGGGCTATGAGAGACCGTCCGGATCGTACACATGTACTTCGGAAAGTGAATTTCCCGGTGCTGTTTGTTGCCGGTAAACGCGACGGAACCATTCCGTTGGAAAAAAGCCTGGAACAATGCCATTTGCCCAAACATAGCATTGTCCATTTCCTGGAAGAAGCAGGTCATATGGGAATGATCGAAAACAAGCCGGAAACCATTAAAATACTGGCAGGGTACATGGCCTTCTGCCTTTCAGCCGGTTAAATACGAAGAATATCAGGAGTAGTGTATTTTTCCTCCGGACATTGGTTTCATTCCTGAATTATTATTATCTTACGTTTCCGCTTATCTGAAATAAGGGGCAGTTTTGATTTTTCTCTTACTTTCAGGTTGTTGGATTATTGAATATATAATGCTCGAATTAAGTAATACTAACCCATGAAAGTTTCCACCTCGGCGCCCTTTAAAATAATATATTCCTATCTGGAGCATGAGTTTCTGGGCTATCTGGTGGAAGCGTATGCCATTCAGCTGGACCAGAATGGAAAACTCACGCTGAAGCACCAGCATATTTCCGATAAAAATGCCCGGGAGTTTGCCGCAGGAATCGACGACGAAGATTACAAACTGATCAAACTTACAGAAACCATTTCTCAGGAAACGATTGTCCGTAAGTTCTATAACAAAAAAGTAACTCCCCAGGAGTTTTTTCTCAAAGTCTTTCATAAAGACAAAGGAGACTCCAACCTGCAGGATATGATTCATTCTTATATAGAAACCAAAAAGAATGAAATGCTTCCTATGCTGCGCAATAAAATGCTTTTTGAAATGGGGAGCGACGGGGAGCCTACCTGGAAACAGGTCCATGTAATGCCTCATAAAGCATCGGTCTTGTTCCATTTTATGAGAAATGAGAACAATACCCACTATTTCCCTACCATTAAATATGAAGGGGAAAAAGTGGATTTCCAATATAGAAATGCGATTATCCTATGCAACTCTCCTGCCTGGCTGGTGGTAGAGGACAAAATATATACGTTTGAAAAAGAGGTCGATGGAAACAAACTGAAGCCATTCTTAAAGAAAAAATTCATCGAAATCCCTAAAAAAGTAGAAGAGACCTATTACGAGAAATTCGTTTCGTCGCTGATCGCCTCCTTTGACGTACACGCCAAAGGGTTTACAATCAATTCAGAACGTTATGAACCTTCTCCCGTATTACTTTTCTCCGAGCTTGCCAGGGCTACTACCCTGAGTATGTTTGGCAGCCAGACAGACGATGTGGAGGTACTGGAAGACAATGACAGCAATATTGTATTCAGCCTTTCGTTTCAGTACGGCGATTTCCTGTTCAATGCAAATAACAATTCTCCTTGCTATGTCAAAATGGAGAAAACCGAGAATTCTTATATTTTCCATAAAGTAAAACGCTCGGTGGAATGGGAACGCAAGATCGTGGGAGACCTTAATTTGCTGGGGCTTGAGATCAGGAACGGGAAAGCGGTGCTGGAAAGAAAAAAAGCTTTTTCCTGGATCAAGCGAAACCGGGAGCCCCTTGCCGCTATTGGTTTCAATATCAAGCAAAACAGCAAAGACGAGAAAAAATATTTTGTGGGCGAATCGTCCATCAATCTGGAGGTAAAAGAGAACAACGACTGGTTTGACATTCAGGCACTGATCCGTTTCGGAGAATTTGAGATCCCGTTCTTAAAGATCCGGAAATACATTCTGAAAGGAGTGACGGAGTTTAATTTACCTAATGGAGAAGTAGCCGTTATCCCGGAAGAGTGGTTCTCTCAGTATACAGAATTGTTTGCGTTTGTAGACGATGACGAAAATGCACTGACCTTAAAGAAACATCATATCGGTCTGGTGGAAGAACTGCAGACTGGCAATCTCGCCAAGGTCAACATCAGTAATAAGCTGGAGAAGCTTCGAAACTTTGATACCATTGAGGATTTCCCTATGCCGGGATCTTTTGTGGGAGAGCTTCGCCCTTATCAGAAAGCGGGGTACAACTGGATGCAATTCCTGAATAAATACAACCTGGGAGGATGCCTGGCCGATGATATGGGTCTCGGAAAGACTGTTCAGACACTGGCATTGCTTCAGTATCAGAAGGAAAACGGAGCAGCTTCCGCCAGTCTCCTGATTCTTCCTACTTCACTCATCTATAACTGGGAGATGGAAGCCAGAAAATTTGTACCTGATCTCAAAACCTTCAATTATACGGGAATCCACCGTGAGAAGAATGTAGAACAGTTTGCGAATTACGACCTGATCATTACTTCCTACGGTACAGCCCGCAGGGATATTGAATACCTGAAAAATTATTATTTTCATTATACCATCCTGGACGAATCCCAAGCCATTAAAAATCCTGATTCCAATATAGCCCGTGCAGTAAAAGAGCTGAAATGCAAGCATCGTCTGATCCTGACTGGTACGCCGATCGAGAACAGTACGCTGGATCTATGGTCGCAGGTCAATTTTGTAAATCCGGGATTGTTGGGTACCGAAGGATTTTTCAGAAGAGAGTTTTTAAATCCGATTGAGAAGAAACACGATGAGGGAAAAACCAAACGGTTGTACGCCCTCATCAAACCGTTTATTCTGCGCAGACATAAATCACAGGTGGCGACTGAACTTCCTGAAAAAGTGGAAAATGTTCATTATTGCCAGATGTCTAAGACCCAGGAAGAAGAATACGAAAGAATCAAATCCCAGTACAGGAACCAGATATTGGAATCGATCGATGAAAAAGGAGTTAATGGTTCTCAGATCCTCCTTCTTCAGGGCCTTACCAAGCTCCGGCAGATTGCCAATCACCCGAAAATGGTAGATGAAAAATATGAGGGAGATTCCGGGAAGATGGAGGATATCCTGCATATGATGAACAGTGCCCTGGGTGACGAACACAAAATTTTAATATTCAGTCAGTTTGTAAAACACCTTACTATTTTCAGGGAATACCTGGACAAGAAGGGGATCCGGTATGCCTACCTGGATGGATCTACGAAAGACCGCCAGGGACAAGTGCAGGATTTTCAGGAAAGCGAAGATATCCGTGTGTTCCTGATCTCTCTTAAAGCAGGAGGAGTGGGACTCAATCTGACTTCGGCCGATTATGTATTTATCCTTGACCCGTGGTGGAATCCTGCTATTGAGCAGCAGGCTGTAGACCGTGCCTACCGGATCGGGCAGAAGAACAAAGTATTTACCTATAAGTTCATCACCAAAAATTCCGTGGAAGAAAAGATACTGAATATGCAGCGCGGCAAACAAAAGCTTGCCAGTGATCTGATTACAACGGAAGAGAGTTTTGTAAAGAATCTTTCAAGAGAAGATATCAGCAGCATCTTTGATTAATAAGAGCGAGGTTGTTGCCCGGAACTGCCGACAGGATGAATTCCTGGACCTGCACTACGTGAACGTCTAAATCCAAAAAACGGGAGGATTGCTTTTTAGAAACATATTGCAGATCTTCCCGCCATACATAAAATCCTTGAACAAACAGTGCAAGACTCTGGAAGGAGAATGCCTGACAAAATCTTATTTACATGCATCCTTATATTGAACAAAATAAAGACCGGTTCCTGGCCGAGTTGTTTGAACTTCTGCGTATCCCGTCCATAAGTGCGGACAGTGCTTATAAGGAGGAACTTAGAAAAACCGCAGAGTTTGTAAAAGAGCAGTTGCTCCGGGCCGGTGCGGACAAGGCAGAGCTTTGTGAAACGAAAGGTTACCCGGTGGTATACGGAGAAAAAATAATAGACCAGACACTCCCTACAGTATTAGTATATGGTCATTACGATGTGCAGCCTCCGGATCCTGTGGACCTGTGGTTGTCACCGCCCTTTGAACCTCAGATCCGGGAGGGAAAGATCTTCGCCCGCGGAGCCTGTGACGATAAGGGGCAGATGTATATGCATGTGAAGGCATTGGAAATGATGCTGCAAACATTAGGTCTTCCCTGTAATATCAAGTTCATGATCGAAGGAGAAGAAGAGGTCGGCTCTGATAACCTTGGTAAATTTCTGGCAGCGAATAAACAAAAGCTGAAAGCAGATGTGATCCTGGTGTCGGACACCAGCATTTTTTCCAATGAGGTTCCTTCCATTTGTGTGGGCTTGAGAGGCCTGAGTTATGTAGAGGTAGAAGTGACGGGGCCTAACCGTGACCTGCATTCCGGCATGTACGGAGGGGCAGTGGCCAACCCGGTCAACGTACTTTGCGAGATGATCGCTTCGCTGAAAGACGACCACCACCGTATCACGATCCCGGATTTTTACAAAGATGTGATCGAATTGAACGAGCAGGAGCGTAAAGAACTGAACCGTGCTCCCTTTGTACTGGAAGAATATAAAAAAGCTCTGGATATACAAGACGTTTCCGGTGAAAGCGGCTACAATACCCTGGAGCGTGTTTCCATACGCCCTACGCTGGATGTCAATGGCATTTGGGGAGGCTATACAGGAGAAGGAGCCAAAACAGTACTGCCTTCAAAAGCCTATGCCAAGATCTCCATGCGGCTGGTCCCTAATCAGGATCCGGATAAGATCACAGAATTGTTTACCGCCTATTTCACGGCGATTGCTCCTGCAGGAGTCACCGTAAAGGTGAAACCGCATCACGGAGGAGAACCAGCGCTCACTCCCACAGATTCAGTAGCTTATAAGTCGGCAAGTAAGGCGTTTGAGGAGGTGTGGGGTAAAACCCCGATTCCGATGAGGTCGGGAGGAAGTATTCCTATTGTAAGTCTTTTTGAAAAAGAACTTGGCCTGAAAACCGTTTTAATGGGCTTCGGACTGGACGAAGATGCCATCCATTCGCCCAATGAAAGTTACCGGGTAGAAAACTATTTACTTGGAATAGAAACAATAGCAGCCTTTTACAGAAATTATGCTAAAATGAGTTCCGGAGCGTAATTCGGAGGGGGAATTATTTGACGGGTAATAATGTTTATTGGCAGAATGATATTTCTATATTATATTGAGCATTAATTCCGTATTTTGAAGACTATGCGTTTTTTATTGACCACTCTCTTGATGGTAACAACCGCGTTTTGTGTGCAGGCACAGACAGGAAAACCAATTCATTGGTCCTTTTCATTGTCTAAGAACGAAGTAAAACAAGGCGATTTTGTAGAGATCATTATGAAGGCTGAAATAAATCCGGACTGGTATTTATATTCTTCTGATTTTGATCGAGATCTTGGCCCTACTGTTACTTCCGTGGCATTTGAGACCAATCCAGGATTTCAACTGGCCGGCGAACTCAAGCCTGTTGGAGCCAAAGAGAAATATGATTCTCTGTGGGAGGGGAAGGTTCGCTATTTTGTAAAACATGCAGAGTTCAGGCAAAAAATAAAGATCCTTTCGGTCAATCCTGTTGTAAAAGGTGTGTTGCAATATCAGGTGTGTAGCGACAAAGAAGGGAAGTGCATTCCATACGAAGAAGAACTGTTTTTTGACAAACTGAAAGTAACGGCTGCGATTACTACTCCTGAAAAGGGCACAACGGAATCTCCTTCCGAAAAAAAGAAAACGGAAATCACCAAGATTGTTCCGGAAGAGAAAAAAACACCGGCTACCGGAAATAAATTATCAGACCTGGAGCTGGAAAAAAGTAAGCTGGTGCAGAAAGATATTCAGGGGAATGACATAGCGGTAGAACAGCTCAAAGGGTTTGTTCAGAAATATGGAGGTGAGAAGTGAAAAGAAGGTTATTATTTATATTCATTGCATTATTCTTTCTCGGACAGTCAGCCTTTGCTCAGAAAAAAGTAAAGATCCCGGAAGAAGAATTAAAAGAAACATCCAGGAATATTGAAAATCTGGTCAGGCGCGACAGCCTGAACAATCTGATCATTCAGGAACTCAAAAGTCAGCTTGAAAGCAAGAATACCGGGTCTGAAGGAACAGAGCAGAAAAATCATAATCCCGAAACCACCACGATAGATTCTGCCAACGGCAACGAAACTTCCGTAGCACCTCCGGAAAAAGAAACCATGGCATTGTATATTCTGTCTGCGATAGGGCTCGGCCTTCTTGCTTTACTGATGCCTTGCGTGTTCCCGATCATTCCGATGACGGTCACGTATTTTCTGAAGAACAGCAAATCCAGGAAAGACGGGCTGGTCAAAGCATTTCTCTATGGATTCAGCATTGTCCTTATTTATACTTCTCTCGCCATTATTCCGGCGCTGTTCATTGGAGAAGGCTTTGCCATCGAACTTAGTTCCAACTGGTTCGTCAATATATTGTTCTTTGTCGTGTTCATTATATTCGGACTGTCATTCCTGGGGATGTTTGAAATAACGCTCCCCGCCAGGTTCGTCAACCGCGTGGATTCGATGTCGGACAGAGGAGGGATCATGGGAATATTCTTCATGGCCTTCACGCTTGTACTGGTGTCTTTTTCCTGTACCGTACCATTTGTAAGCAAAGTGATCGTAGAAGTGGCCGGCAGCGGAAACCGCTGGAAACCTGTATTGGGAATGCTTGCCTATTCCATCACATTTGCCATTCCTTTTGTACTGTTCGCACTTTTCCCAACCTGGTTAAAATCTCTTCCCAAATCAGGAAGCTGGATGACGGTACTGAAAGTAGTACTGGGCTTTGTGGAGATCGGCTTCGCCTTTAAATTCCTGAGTGCCGTAGACATGAGCTATGGATTGGACATACTGCCAAGAGACCTGTTCATTGCCATCTGGATCGCCTTGTCTTTTGTGCTGGGTTTCTATTTACTGGGCAAGATCATGTTGCCGCACGATACCGAAGTAAAGCGTCTGGGAGTACCCAGGGCAATGGCAGCGGTAGTGTCGTTTACGTTCGGGATCTATCTTATCCCGGGGTTGTTTGGAGCTCCACTGAATTTCCTTTCTGGTATCCTGCCTCCTGCCGATTATCATACCTTCAATCTGAAAGAGATCATAAGAGACGAAGCGAAGGCCGTACAAGGAAGTCCTGCAAAGGCTCTTCCCGAAGAACCGCTTTATGCCAACGAACTTAAGCTCCCTCACGGACTACAAGGTTATTTTGATTATCACCAGGCCTTGCGGGTGGCGCAAAAACTTAACAAGCCGCTGTTCATTGATTTTACAGGAAAAAACTGCGGCAATTGCCGGAAGATGGAAAATGCCGTCTGGGTAGACCCGGCAGTGCTTTCGATCCTGAAAAATGATTATCTGGTGGTCGCCTTATATGCCGATGCCAAAAATATAGAGTTGCCGGAAACAGAAAATTATATCGGTCCGGATGGAAAACGTATTACAAAATTATATAAGAAAAACCTCGATATAGAATACCGTAAGTTTGGAGATGTAGCACAACCCTTTTATGTACTGCTGAACCCTTATACGGAAGAGAAGCTGGTTTCCCCTTCTGTCGGGTATGAACCTGATGTTAAGAAATTCGTACAATACCTGGAAGAAGGGAAAAATAGTTTTAAAGCATATAAAAAATAATCTTACCGTTTTTTAAATCAAGTGTTATGAAAAAAATCCTGGTTACCACCTTCGTATTGATTTTTGCGTTGTCCGCGCTGACCAATTGTAAGAAAAAGTATAAGTGCGAATGTACGAACATCAATCACGATACAGGACAAACGTATATGGTTGAAAACTCTTATGAGAAGAAGCTTACAAAGTCTCAGGCAAATCAGAAAAAAGACTTGTGCGAAGCCATGCCTGACTGTGCATTTGTAAGAGATAAATAAATCATTTTTATGCAGGTTTCCATTGTCAGAAAAGCAGAGCTGCAGGAAATAGCTTCTGCCTCAGGAGTGGAAGTGGTGGATGGAATTATTTACATTCTCTCCGACGATTCGGCGTGTTTGTATAAAATAAAACACGACCTTACACTGCTGGAAAAAATCCCTTTGTACAAGTCCTCCTCGGAAAATCCTGAACATATTGCCAAACCGTACAAGGCCGATCTGGAATGCATGGGACAGCTGTCGATCAACGGGTACAAGCATCTGCTCCTGCTCGGCTCAGGCTCGAGAAGCCCCCAGCGCGACAAAGGATTTCTGATCAAACTCCCCACCAATTATAACCGCAGGCACCTGGTGTGGGAAGTCAATATTTCTTCCCTTTATAATCTCCTCAGAAGCCATGACGAGATCAGTGCAGACGAAACCATCAACCTCGAAGGGTTGGCATTTGGAGAGGAG
>CAYTGJ010000013.1:0-6153 GCA_964437245.1 uncultured Chitinophagaceae bacterium | reverse complement strand
AGAGGAGAATGTATATATCCTGAACAGGGGAAACGGTGCCGGAAGTTATAATGTAGTCCTGAGCTTCCACAAACTTGAGTTTGTCGAGTATATCCAGGGACATACGGATGCTGCTCCTTTTCCTTCTATACACCGTGTAGAATTGCCCGAAATAGGAGGTGTGAAAAATTGTTTTACAGGAGCTGATTTTTTTGATAAACATTTCTGGTTTACCTGTTCCGCTGAAGACACTCAGGATGCTTACGAGGACGGAGCGGTGAAAGGAAGTATGATAGGCCTGCTGGAAGTAGGGCAGGACAACAGCAGCCGGTTTATGGAAGAAAAAATAGTTCTCAGTACCCTGACTTCTTTTTTTGAGGAAGGTCAACTGTTTGAGGGGAAAATAGAATCGGTTTCGGTATACGAAAAAGACAAGGAAGGGGTATACACGGCGCTGGCAGTGACAGACAACGATGGAAAGCCTTCAGAGCTCCTGTTGCTGGATATTCGGTTGTAAGTATTAAAGAGTAGACATTACAGAGAGCCTTTTTCAATACATTGCTGTTTTGTCCCGAAAGGAGCGTACAACTTATCCTGAAAAATCAATTGTTTGATTGTCAGAAAAATAAAAATCTCCATCAGTATTTAAAAAAAATCGGGTACGGCTTGCCTCCTATGATGGTTTCCGGTAAGAAACGTGTAAATCCCAGTTATTCACCTCTCGTTTAGGTAATTTTACGGATAGCGTTATCAGGGGAAACGAGTGTATCCAGGAGAGACTTATCCCACCTTGTATAATATTGAATTTACAGGATAATAACCTTCTAAATTTTTTCGTTTTACTATGGTGTACTTACACGATCATTCGTTAAATTTGATTGAAACATTCTTTTAGCAAGAGGTTATTATGAAAAAAAGATTTAAAGGACTTAAAATCACCGGGGCAACTATTCTCGGATTTTTGTTGCTGTTATTTTTACTGCCATTTTTATTCAAAGATAAAATAAAAGCAAAACTGGACAGTGAGATCGCAAAAACGATCAACGCAGAAGTATATTACGATAAAGATAAGATCAGTCTTACGATCTTCCGGAACTTCCCCAACCTTACGCTCAGCCTGGGTGATTTTGGAATGGTAGGGAAAGCAGAGGGATTTGCCGGAGATACGCTGATGGATGTAAAAGAGTTTAAGATCGTCCTTGACATCATGAGCGTGATCAGCGGCGACGAGATCAAGATCAACAGTGTATACCTTAAGCAACCATACATTCTTACCAAATACACCAAGGACGGAAAGTTTAGCTGGGACATTACGTATCCGGATACTGTTGCCGTAGATACCACAGTCTCCGAGCCAAGCTCGTTTGCTATCAATGTGGCAAAATGGGAGATCGAAGACGGAACCATTATTTACGACGACCCTTCGATGCCGGTGTATGCACGCCTTACGCACCTGGACCATACCGGCAAAGGAGATATCACCGAAGCGATCTACGATATCTATACTTACACCAAATCCCCGGAAGTACTGGTTACGTTTGATGGAATCACTTATTTGAACAAAGTATTGATGGAAGTGAAAGCAGACATGAACATCAATATGGATGAGTCGGTATATACATTCAAAGAAAACGAATTTACGATCAATAATTTTAAGTTGGGATTTGATGGAATGATCGCCATGCCGGATACCAATATCTCCGTGGACCTCAAATTTGCAGCGAGAGAAACAGCCTTTAAAAACCTGATCTCCCTGGTCCCTTCTGTATTCATGAAAGATTATGAAAGCCTCAAAACAGAAGGAAATATTGCGTTCGACGGATATGCCAAAGGGGTATACAATGCTGTATCGTTACCTGCTTTCGGGTTAAATATGAGCGTGACGGATGCGATGATGAAATACCCGGAGCTTCCTACTGCGTTGAACAATATCAACATGGATCTTAAAGTAGATTGCAAAGACGGAGTGATCGATCATACGATCATTGACCTGAAAAAATTCCATGTGGATATGGGAACCAATCCTGTGAATGCGGAAGCATATATCAACGGACTGAATCCCTACGATATCCAGAAATGTAAAGTGGATGCGACCGTAAAACTGGAAGAAGTGACCAAAATGTTTCCGCTGGACAGCCTTACACTAAAAGGATTGTTTACCCTGGGCGTAGATGCTAAAGGTAAATACAGCGACGAGCTTAAACTAATGCCGGTAGTGCTGGCGAATGCTTCCCTGAAAGACGGCTATGTAAAATATGATGGATTCCCGGAAGCAATGGAAAACATGAACATGAAAGCTTCTGTAAACAGTGACGGAAATATGAAAACGTCTACGGCCGTCCTGGAATACCTTAAGCTGGCGCTTGACAAAGAGCCGTTTGAACTGGCGGCCAAAGTCATCAATTTTGATGACCCTAATTACGACGCTGCTTTCAAAGGGATTATTGACCTGGGCAAAATGACCAAGCTGTTCCCGATCGAAGGGACCTCTCTGGCAGGCCGTATCGTAGCCAACATTCAGACCAAAGGTGTAATGTCGGATGTCACCGCAGAGAGATATGGCAACACTTCTACCAGTGGAACGATGGATATTACCAACCTGAGCTATGTAAGTGCTGCAGACCTTCCACAGGGATTCGGACTTTCTACGGCAAACTTTGTATTCTCCCCGGAGAAAATACAAGTAAACAAAATGGTAGGAAATGCAGGGAAGAGCGACCTGGATGTTTCCGGATATTTCTCAAACTATATGGGCTACCTGTTTGGAGGAAAAGACAGTGTGATCCATGGAAGGATGACGTTCAACTCAAATAAATTTGATGTGAATGAGTGGTTGTCCGACGAAGAAACCACTACCACCACTACTGCACCGGCAGAACCAGCCACCGCGCTGGAGATCCCTAAAACCATTGATTTTGTACTGACCTCTTCTATCAGGGAAGTGTTGTACGACAACATGACCCTGAACAACCTGGTCGGAGATATTATCCTGAAGGATGGGATCGCGCGTATGAAAGGGGTAAACTTTGGGTTGCTGGAGGGTAATGTAGGACTGAACGGAATGTATAATTCCGCAGATCTGTCTAAACCTACTTTTGACTTTGATATGGACATCAAAGAAATCGGCATACAGAGTGCTTTCAAAACATTCAATACCGTACAGAAACTGGCGCCGATGGCAGAGTCGGTAGAAGGGAAATTCTCTACGCTGTTGAAATTAAAAGGAGGTCTGACCCAGGAAATGATGCCGGATTATAATACCCTGAACGGAGCCGGTTCGATGCTTATTGCATCCGCATTGATCAAAGACAATAAAGTACTCAGCGGACTGGCGAGTCTTACGAAAAATAATTCATTCGATCCGTTGAAGATCAATGATATTAAGATCAAATACAAGATCGAAGACGGAGGACTAAAAGTAGAGCCGTTTGATCTGAATGCCGGCAACGTGAAAATGAACATTGGCGGTGCCAATAAATTTGACGGAGGAATGGATTATCTGATCAAAACAGATTTCCCTGCCGGAGCAGTCGGAACAGCTGTGAATAATGCACTGGCAAACCTGACCGGAAAAGCAGCTACCGGAAATCAGAATATCAAGCTCAACTTTAAAGTAGGAGGTACGGTAGACAATCCGAAGATCGTTCCGGAGGGAGGCGCTACAGGAGAAGCTGTTTCGGATGCTAAAGCTGCTGTGACGGACAAAGCAAAAGAAGAATTAGACAAGGCCAAAGCAGAACTGGACAAAGCAAAAGCAGAGACCGAAGCGAAACTGAAAGCCGAGCAGGAAAGAATAAAGGCCGAAGCAGAGGCGAAACTGAAAGCCGAGCAGGAAAGGCTTAAGAAAGAAGCCGAAGAGAAATTAAAGGCCGAGCAGGAAAGGCTTAAGAAAGAGGCCGAGCAAAAGGCAAAAGAGGAATTAAAGAAAAAAATAAAGTTGAACTAAAGGAGTTCAGTTTTATTATAAAAGATACTGGTTTTAGAGAAGAAACACGAATGAAAGCAATTTCTAAACTCCTGTTTCTATCTTGTCTCTGGCATCTTGAATCAGGTATCCGGGAATTGTACTAGAGTTAATCTTGGACATTCTAAAATTTAATAGTGTGCCCCTGTATCCTACCATGCAGGGGCACAATTGTATACAGCATTATGAAAAGAGTGGCGGTTGATAACAGGAAATTTCAGGGAGTGAATTTTCTTGAAGAAAATTTTGAGAAAGGAGAATACGAAAACTGCAGTTTCATGCACTGCGATTTTTCCAATGCAGATCTTTCCCAAACCAATTTTGTGGACTGTGTGTTCGAACATTGCAATCTGAGCATGGTCAAACTCAGAAATACCGCGTTGCAGACGGTGCGTTTTAAAAACTGCAAAATGCTGGGGATCAATTTTGGGGACTGCAACGGATTTTCGATGTCTGTTTATTTTGAAGAGTCGGTCCTGAACCTGGCTTCGTTCTACAAACTGAAATTAAAAGGCACTAAATTTATCAATTGCAGCCTCCAGGAGCTTGACTTGGCAGAGACCGATCTGTCGGGAGCCCTGCTGCAGAATTGTGACCTTACAGGAACTGTTTTTGATAATACGATCCTGGAGAAAGCTGATCTGCGTACCGCTTATCACTATTCGATCGACCCGGAACGAAATAAGATCAGGAAAGCAAAATTTTCCCGGGAAGGAATAGCCGGACTGTTGGATAAGTATGGGATTGTCATAGAGTAAAAAACGTTTCCTGTTCTTTATTAGATTCAAGATCCGAGATGCCAGATACAGGATACACTTCTGGTATTGATAGATGAGGAGTTTTCGTTTAGTACTTCATGTTTTTATTCCCCATCCGGTATCTCGTATCTGGCATCTTGAATCTAGTATCCACATAATCGTACAATTTTTTATTTGGTCAGGATCAGAAATTCCACCCGGCGGTTTAGCTTTTTATTGTCTTCCGTATCGTTGGGAACGATCGGTTTGTGAGGCCCAAAAGCTTTTTTTTCTATTCGTGTGCTGGCAATCCCTTTTTGAAGCAGAATGTTCCGGATCGCATTGACTCTTTGTTCAGAGAGCTCTACGTTCTTGTCAGGATCTCCTTCATTACTGGTGTGCCCCTGTAGCTCGATGCGTATGGTCGGATTGGCAGCCAGAAATTTATACAACCGGTTGAGTGCAGGATAGGAATCTCTCGTAAGTACAGCGGTGCTTCTTTCAAACAGGACATGCTGGAGGGCAACGGTCTGGCCCACTTCCACCGGCGTCAGGGGGATATTCAGAATCCGGGAAGAAGAAAGTTGTACATATTCATACCGGGTGAGAAACCCTTTGGATTCTACCGTAACTTCGTATTGATTACTTCCCGGAAGGGCGATGTCGAATTCTCCGGAAGAAGTGTTCAGTTGTGCTTCCTGTTTTCCGGTGGAGGTATTGACAATTTTGACCTGTGCAGGAATTGCTTTAATTGTTTTTTCATGGACGATAAATCCTTTTAAGGAGATGAATCCCTGCTCTTTTGTAAGCACAATTCTTCCCGGGCTGCATTCGCTTCGGTAAGTGTCGTGCATCGCATATCCGGTCCAGTTTCCTTCCAGCTTCATTTTTCTTCCTTCCGTTTTTAATTGCAGCGAGCCGCTTTTGTAACACCAGTCTGAAGCCTCGTGCATTTCTTCTTTTTCGATCCTGTATTCTTCAAAGGCCAGGATCCCGTTTGTGAATGTTCCTTTCAAGGTCAGGACTCCGTAATTAGGTCCTGCGATGATGGTGGACACTCCTTTCACGATCCCGTTTGTTTCTTCCAGTTTCATGGAAAATTTGTATTCGGTCCACCGGGTTTTGTCAGAAGGAGTCTGGTATAACGTGCCGGTCCAGTTCCCGCTCAGCGTTTGCTGGGCAATACCGGAAGCGGAAATGAAAAACAACAGGGAGAAGAAAGGCAGAAATGTAAAATGTTTCATAACGTAAAAGGAGAACATCTTTCCGGGAATATTTTTCCCGCAGGTACACCCCTGCTAAATTATAAATTATTTTGACTTTATTCCCGGATTTGGTTGTTTTAATAATTTCAGTTAAATGAAGACACAAACGATGGCTAATAACAACGATCACATACGAAGCTTCGGTTTGTGTCTCCACCATATCCGTCAACTTAGTATGTAACCCATTGATTATAAAAGGCAATAGCCA
>CAYTGJ010000012.1:28839-51739 GCA_964437245.1 uncultured Chitinophagaceae bacterium | reverse complement strand
AGGCGTGGAAAAAAGAGGAGGCTATTACGATACTTCCATCGCTACAATAGAAGCTACCTGCAGCAGGTGATTCTGTACCATGTCGCGTGTAGCGCCGGAAGTATCGTAATAGCCTCCTCTTTTTTCCACGCCTACGGTTTCTGCTGCCGTGATTTCCACGTGCTGAATATAGTTTCTGTTCCAGAGCGGTTCGAAGATCCCGTTTGAAAAACGGGTAACCAGAAGATTTTGTACGGTTTCTTTCCCAAGGTAATGATCGATCCGGTAGATCTGATCTTCTTTCATGCAAGTGAGAAGTTTTTTGTTCAGATCCTGTGCAGTAGCCAGGCTGTATCCGAATGGTTTTTCCACGATCAGCCTTTTCCACCCGTTCTCTTCATCGGTAAGCCCGTGTGCATGCAGGTTGGCCGGAATGACCTCGTACAGGCTGGGCGGAGTGGAAAGATAGAAAACAAAATTGTTTTCAGTCTGGTTTTCCTGGCTAAGCGCTTCCAGTCTGGTTTTCAGCACGCCATAATCCTCTACGTTAGCAGTATCGATGGCCTGGTAGTATATTTTTTTTGCAAAAGTCTCGTATTGCTCCTGCGAGACATTTTTTTTCGCATTTATCTCTTTATTCTCAAAGACTACCTTTTTCCGGAACTCTTCGTCCGACATGCCGGTCCTGGAAACTCCTACTACGGCAAAATGCTCGGGAAGAAATTTGCCAAGGTAAAGATCAAAAACGGCGGGAATGAGTTTTCGGAATGTTAAATCTCCTGAGGCACCGAATATTACCAGGATACAATTGTTACTTTTTTTCATACGAAATCGTAAAGGGTTAGCGAAAAATGCAATGGTAAGAATACCTAATTATATTTAAACCTCAAAAACTTTAACTGTTATTTTTTATCAGGAAAAACTTTAAATTGCTTGTTGAAGATACAGGATCCCAGATCCGGGATGCGAGGTAAATGTTGTACTAAATTATCTTGTATCTGGGTTCTTATATCAGGAAGCTGATCAAAATCTTACCCTTAAAACAATTATAACAAATGAGTGATGTAAAATACGATTTCGGTTTGGTTGGCCTCGGGGTCATGGGCCGTAACTTTATACTCAATGTAGCCAGTAATAAATTTTCAGCCATTGGTCTGGACAGGGATCCGGAAAAAGCTAAGGCAATGGATGAAGAGGCAAAACAGGAAGGTTTTAACGCCAAGGGAACTACTTCTTCCAAAGAATTTGTGGATTCTCTGAAGAAGCCAAGAGTGATCATGATGCTCGTACCGGCCGGAGCTCCGGTAGACTCGGTCATCAATGATCTGGCTCCTATGCTGGACAAAGGAGACCTGTTGATAGACGGTGGAAATTCATTTTATACGGATACCGACCGGAGAGAAAAACTTTGTGAGGAAAAAGGACTGCATTTTATCGGAGCCGGTGTTTCAGGAGGTTCCAAAGGGGCGCGTTTTGGTCCCAGTATTATGCCTGGCGGACCGGAAGTGTCGTATAACATGGTGAAACCTATCTTTGAAGCGGTAGCAGCCAAAGTGAATGGAGAGCCTTGTGTGACCTATATCGGACCCAAGTCGGCCGGTAATTATGTAAAGATGGTACACAATGGAATTGAGTACGGTCTGATGCAACTGATCTCGGAAGTGTATGATTTCATGAAGCGTGGACTGGGACTGAGCAATGAAGAGATCCAGAAAACATTTGCCAAATGGAATCAGGGAAAACTTCAATCATTCCTGGTAGAGATCACAGCACAGATATTTGCTAAAAAAGATGAACTTGCCGAAGGTTGGCTGGTTGACGCTATACAAGATAAAGGGAAGCAGAAAGGTACGGGAAAATGGACCTCTCAGAATGCCATGGACCTTGGAGTCCCGATCCCTACCGTTGACATGTCCGTAAATATGCGGGAAATATCGGCTTACAAACCATTGCGCCAGGAGATCGAAAAACTGTATAACATCGCAGCAGATAAATCCACGCTGGACAAAGAAGCGACGATCCAACTGCTGGAAGATGCGCTTTACTTCAGTTATATTATTTCTTATACACAAGGAATGTCCATGCTGGCGCAGGCTTCTGTAGAATATCAGTACAACCTGAAGCTGGCGGAAATTGCCAAGATATGGAGAGGCGGATGTATTATCCGTGCGACATTATTGGAGGATATTACACAAGCCTTCACGAAAGATGCTTCGCTGACCAATCTGCTGCTGGATAAAACATTTGCAGAGAAGACTACCGCAGTACAGGGAGCTGCCCGTAAAATAGTAAAACTTGGGGTGGACTATGGCATTCCGATGGCTTGTCTGTCTTCTGCCTTGATCTATTTTGATGCGATGCGTACCGGAAGACTCCCGCTAAACCTTGTACAGGCCCAGCGAGATTTCTTCGGTTCTCATACCTATGAACGTGTAGACAAAGAAGGAATTTTCCATACTGAAAACTGGGGATAATAGCCGGTAGGAAAAAATAACAGGAGGTGTCACGAACGATTGAATGAAATCAATTTCGTGACACCTTTTGTCGTTATAAAAAAACTGTTACCTCTCTCAAAAATAGATCCCTGATACCAGATTCAAGATGCTGGATTAAGCTTTTTATTGTGTAATAAACGGGAAAGAGAAAATCCTCTCGGTTGTGATTCCTTTTCGGATTTTTTATCTTCGGGAACGTTAAATAAAAAAGGGGTTCATATACCTGCTCGTTTCATTATGAAAAAAATAGTTGTTCTTTTGTTTGGTGCGTTATTTCTATTTCAATGCACTAGTTCCGATAAGCCGGATACCACAAGGATTGATTCTCCTATAGCAATCGATACGCTGATAGAGGAGAAGAAAGACGCCCCTGTCGAGAGTCGCATTTCTTATGAAGAAGAACTAAGTGCTTTGCCGCTTACAGAAGCTTCTTCTTTGCGTGCGCTTGAGCTTTTCAGAGATGTTTATGACAGCAATGATTCTACAGAGAATGATAAAGCCTTGCTAACTTATCTTGGCTTTCAGACAAAGCTGCTGGACTTTCTGAATAACCATATTGGGGACGATCAGGAATTTTATGAACAGCTCAATACACTTACCGGAGATTCCGTAGCCCCGGAGGCTGTTGCCTATAATAAAAAACTACATACGCAGGGGATCACGTTGGGCCAGTCGGAAGGGTATGTATACTATCAGCTTTATCCTGAAACGGTCGGTGCTTATTTCAGGAAAGGACTTTCTCCTTCTACCAAAGAATATTTTCAGCAATTCACCAAGGAAACCAATCATCCGTATTCCGAAGACGGAGGCTTGACGCTCTCTGTGAAAGCGCTGGCAGACCGGCTGATGTTCTGGGACCGTTTTCTTACGGCTTATCCCGGACATGTTTTTGCCGTGGAGGCAAAAGAAAGATATAATGCCTATTTATACAGCTTTTTGATGGGAGAAGATAATACCCCTGCCTTTAACAGTGAAAGCCATAAGCTGGAGCAGGAATTTTCAGAAGCCTATGTGTATGTATCCAAGAAATATCCTGGAACCAAAACGGCGAGGTTAATCAATGAATATCTGACAGTATTGACGGACAATAGAAATACGTATAATGACAAGATCAGGAAATTTGTTCAAAACGTAAAAGTATATTAGGGGTAAGAGTTGTTTACTCGTTTTCCTGAAGTTCGTTTGCCAGTTTCGCAATTACCTCTGTGATACTTTTGGAGTTGGTCTTTTTTAGAATATTTTTTTTATGATTGTTGATCGTGTGTTCGCTGAGGTTAAGCCGGTAGGCTATTTGCTTACTGGTGTCTCCCTGTGCCACCATGTCAAGGATCTTTTTCTCCGATTTTGTCAGCAGTGATCCTATCAGTAATTGTTCATCCGTTATTTTAACAGGGATTAATTTGCTTTCCTCTTCGTTGGATTCGTCGAGCAGAAACATCTTGAATTTTGTAGCAGGGATCAGGTGGGTAATATCCGTCAGGATATGCATGGTAAATGTAATGGCATGAGCTTCGTCCATCGTTGCTACCACTGCCTGATGTAAGAAAGTACGATGTTCATTTCGTTTGTTTTTAATGGTATAATACATCGAGCCTCTTACTTTCATCCGTTTATCAGGTTCGATGCTGTACAGGTAATTATAAAAACTGTACGAAGATTTTATGAAATGATAGATATCAGAAGTTTTTAAAAACCGCAGTACCACAAAGAAACTTTTCCCTACAAAAAAAGAGGGAGGACTTCCAAGCATCTGGTCGGTATGTCCTTCCATCAGAACGATCTCTTTATTCCGGAGGTCGAAAAGGTAGAAGAGAGAACAACCGATGGCATTTGTTTTTATAAAGTCATGCGCAAAACGAAGTGCTTCCTGCTTCTCTTCCTGCTGTTGTTTGCTATCGATCCCGTCATAAAACTGCAGCGCTTTTTTATAAAGTTCAGTAATATTTTTCCTGGAAATGATCGACATGAGTTCTACTGGTTAGAATATCTGCATTAAATATAACTAAAAATAGCTATATAATTTACAAAGGAATAGCTTTTACTTTGTTGATAATTAGAAACTTAATTAACCCACAATTGATCTATGAAAAATATAATTACAGCGCTCTCGGCATTTTTTTTTACAGGTATTGTCCCAGTTTGGGCACAGCAGAAAAGTCCTGTGATCGTCTTCAAGGACAAAACAGTGAAGATAAATGTTCACAGTGTTTATGACATCCGGCCGGAGGAAGACCTCAAAACGATTAAAGTCAGAAACATTAATAAAAATGATCAGGCTGAAATTTTAACCTTTGATGACAATCTTAAATTTCTGAAAAAGGAAGAAGAAAAATTTGACATTGAAACGGAGAATGCAAAATCCATTGAGCAAAATTTCGGAGGAGAAGCTAAAGTAGAAAGGTTTTTCGATAAGGAAACCGGAGAAAAAGTAGAGTCTGTAGTGTTGCAGGAAAACATTTTGCGGGTCAAAGGAGCAATTATGCTGAATAACCAGATTCTGAATGCCGGATTTTTGAGTAAGCTGGAAATAGAAAAAGGATCCATGTTGCACCAGTTTCGAAGCAAACGAGAACTGTTAGGTGGATGGACCAAACGGGAACTGACGTTTTTTTCTCCTCAGCAAGACGTAAAATTGAAAACCGATGAAGGAAAGAACATGGGATATGTGACACACAAAACATTGGGGGAGGAATTTTTGTTCAGGAATACGGCGTCTACCCTTGTCATTCAGAAGAGAAAAAATCTTTCCAACGTGGATCTGAATGCCCCTTACGCTTCTTTGGGTGTGCTGGGAGCTCCGACTGATACGTATGTAGGCGTTAATCATTCTGTAGGAAAACCTAAAACACTTTTGACGGGAGATCTTCTTTTAGTTGGGATAAGGCCTAATAACATTAAATTCGCAAAAGCTCCTACTGCGGAAGAGTTGCTCCCTTATTATTATATTTTCAAGGTCAATGCCAAAACGCTGGAGACAACTGCCAAAAATAGTTTTCAGAAACCAGTGTCCAGGAATTTGATTTTCTCAAAGAGCCTGACTTACAATGGGGGGATCCTTTTAGTCAGTGCTCCCTTGAATATGACAGGAGATGCTGCTCCCAAGGATATGAATCCACGGAATTATATCATCCGGCATATTGCCGAGGATACGAAACTGACCTACGAAATTAATTATGAAACTCCTTCCGGCTACACCCGTTTTGAAAATTGTTTTGAACAGCCGGACGGAACGATCATCTTATGGGCGAGCGTAGACAGTGATAAAAAAGATAAGCACTTCAATAAAAAAATATCCGGAGCAAAAGGATTTGAAACGGATCAGTATCTGATCGTGGTGATCAAGGACGGAAAGATCTTCTCCAGCCAGACGATCAGTAAAGAAAGTACGCAGGATATTGTAATAGGAGGAGAGTTCAACAAGAAAAGAACGTTTGATGTGGACCGTAATAGAATGGTCGTACAGGAAATCCGTTTTTTTGAATCAGGAACGCTTGTATTCGGATCAATTCCTTATCCGGATCCCAGTAAAGTAGGGGTTGAGCTGGAGCAGGGGAATGTCTGTATGCATTTTGACAAGGAGGGGAAATTTGCGAAGATCTATTGGCTTCCTTCTGTTTCGGGACTTGCTTCGCAGATCGCTCCTACGATCAGCCGGATCTCTGAAACTGAGTTTCTGTGGATCACCTCCGAACGTGTTTCCAGTGAAAAACCTTTTCATACTACTAAAGTAGTAACCTTAAATACGGGAGGAAAAACACTTTCCGCTCCTGTGGCCATCGGAGACGAGAGCCACCGTACTTACCCTAAGTTTTCGTCTTATATTGATCCGGAGGAAAAAGAAGTTCTGTTCTTTGGTTTTGATGAAAGCGGGAAAGAGCTTTGGATGCAGCGGCTAAAGTACTAAGGAGAATTATTGAAATTCTACATTGTGAAATGGTGACTGGTTTATTCCGGTCACCATTTTAGTTTCCGGGAGAGATAGAGGGAATAACAAGAGAATTTCTTATCTTGGTTAAGCGGTACTTTAGGGTATCGGCTATTCTCATCCATAGAAATAGCAAAGAGTTTGAAACAATTGAATAAAAATGATCATACTGCTAAGAAATATAGTGATAGCTACCTTATTGGTTTTGTTGGTGGCATTAACAGGAATCGTGCTGACAGAACAAAGTTTGTATCATACGATCGCTATGTGGAGTGCCTGGCTCTATTTAGGATCCGGAATTCTTTTTCTGCTGGTCACAGGAAATTTTGTGAGGTCATCACAATACAGATTTTCTAAAATAGGAATTTCAGTCTTTATTCTGGGAGTACTATTTAAAATAATGCACTGGCCGTATTCATTGATTATGATAGGAGCGGGTATGTTGATCGTCCTGATTGCATACGGCTGGTATATGCTTCAAAATGCTACTCCCGGGCTGAAGAATATTCTCACCTTCTTTTTCGTGTTCGTTTTGTTTTTGAATCAATGCTTTAAAATGATGCATTGGCCTTATCAGGGAGAAATAAACTTAGTGATGTTTGCACTTCTGACGGTATTGCTGGCCAACCGTATCAGAGCGATTCGGGTAAAGGGTTAGAAACAAACAGTTTCCCATTGTCTGGTCAGGGGACCAAACAATGGGAAAATAATTCTTGTGTCTCACAAACGATTCTGGTGAGTTGCCACATTAAGGTATATTATTACCCAGGAAACCAGCCAGGAAACAGCTTGTGGTAAAAACATCACCTTCGCCAATACACAAACCTTTACCAGCAAGGTTAAAGGACCTGGACAGACAATCGTTCAGACATACTGAAACAGTTTGCCCAAGCCCACCCATCACCCAAAATTTTTCCAACTGACAAAATTTTTTAAAAAATTTTGTGCAACTAAATAATTGCACTTATATTTACAATCAAATAATTGCATAATGGAAGCGAGACGAGATATTTTTCAGGCAATAGCCGACCCGACAAGACGGGCGATTATTACACTTATTGCATTGCAGGCAATGACACCAAACGCCATAGCTGAACACTTTGACACCTCACGACAAGCCGTGTCCAGGCATCTGCAAATTTTAACAGAGTGCGAATTGGTAACGCAAAAACAGCAAGGTAGAGAAATCTACTATCAACTTGAAGTAGCCAAAATGAAAGAGATTGATAAGTGGCTTGAACAATTCCGTAAGATTTGGGAAAACCGATTTAATCAACTTGACAAAGTATTATTAACAATTAAAAACAAGAAAAAATGAACAGCAATTTAAAATTTGACTTTGTAGTTAATAAAGAAAACAACACGATTGTTGTAAAACGTGAATTCGACGCAGACCTTGAATTGGTTTGGAAAGCGTGGACAACGGCAGAATTATTAGACCAATGGTGGGGACCTGAACCTTGCAGTGCAAAAACCAAATCTATGGATTTTCGTGAGGGCGGACATTGGTTGTATTGTATGATTGTTCCTGCATCTCTTACAGGTGGCGAAACAGAACAACTAAATTGGGGAAAACAGGAATACGAAAAAATTGTATTGCAGAAAAGTTTTTCCGGAACAGATGTTTTCTGTGATGAAAACGGAAATGCAAATCCTGAACTTCCAAAAGGAAGATTTGAAAATGTGTTTAGTCAGGAACCCAACGGAAAAACACTTGTAACAATGATTTCAAAACACAATAGTTTTGAAGATCTTGAGGCAGTAATTGAAATGGGTTTCAAAGAAGGTATTACAGTATGCTTTAATCAACTGGACGAACTATTAAAATGAAAAAAGAAACATTAAAATCGAGGGGGGGATTGCAGGATTTGCCCTATTGGGAGCTTAGTGCTCCTGCTTTTGTTTGTGCCCTCACAAACAATGTCCATTAGAACCTGTTCCGAAAACAGAATATTCCGAGTGCGATACAATCGCACCATTCATCCGCCAGCTCGTTATAAACGAGGGCGATTTGGCCAAGAACAAAATATAACTGCTGCCAACACTGGTTTTTCGTCAGCCGCCTGACGAAAAACATAGAACTTAGTGCTTCTATGAAGCTTTAGTAATAAATTTATACTTTGTGCTCCGAAACACAAAGCTCGAAAACTATGTGCAAGCCTGAGGAAATCTATTCCAACTATCTTTTAACTATGTCGTTGAAAGGTTTTCAGTCGTCGTTTGTGTCTCACAAACGCCTCTGGAGAGCTGTTATATATTATTCATACGTCGATCTTGCTGCCTGGATCCAGCATCCTGGATCTGTAAAAAAACCTTCCCAAAAGATCGTAATCCTCAGCCTTAAAGATAAAATTTCCGGAATCAACCTGTATACCAGCACAAACAGGGTTTATTTATAGCTGTTTGAACATTATTTAGTAGATTTGCAGAATATTCAGAGAGGAAAAGGATGAAGACTTATTACAGAATCATAGCATATGCAAAACCGTTCAGCAAATTCGCATTTTCGTATGCTTTTTTTTCATTGCTTGCAATCGGCTTTGGACTGATCAATTACAGTTTTTTAATGCCAACGCTTGATATCCTGTTTTATCAGGAAGGATCGGTAACTACCAACATCAATATGATCGGAAATGGTATCCGAAGCTGGATAGACCAGAGTACGAAAGAGCTGATCCTGGAGTATGGAAGAGGAGGTGCACTGGTAGCGATATGCCTTATCCTTGTGATCTCCAATTTTTTTACCAATATTTTCAAATACGTATCCCTCCGTATTATCAACGGGGTGAGGGCTACAGTCGTGAAAAATATGAGGAGGAATATCTATGACAACATCACGAAACTTCATATAGGCTATTTCTCAAATGAGAAAAAAGGAGATCTGGTTTCCAGGCTTACCAACGATGTACAGGAGGTGGAAAATTCAGTCGTGAACACACTCACGGTGGTGTTTCGCGATCCGGCTACGATCATTCTTTATTTTATATGGTTGTTTGTGTTGTCGTGGGAACTCACGCTGATCACTCTTTTTATTTTACCCCTCTCGGGTTTTCTGATTTCATCGATCAGCAAGAAACTAAAGAAACAATCGCATGCCGGGCAGGAGTCCTTAGGAAATATTCTGTCTATTGTGGATGAATCCATCTCTGGCCTTAGAGTATTGACGGCGTTTAATGCCCGGAAATTCATGCTTGGGAAATTCGACAAGGAAAACGATCGTTATGCCCGTCTGGTTAGAAGCATGGGAGATAAAAGGGACCTTTCTTCTCCCCTTTCCGAATTTTTAGGGATATCAGTGGTTGCGGTGATTCTCTGGATTGGCGGAAATATGGTTTTTGACGGAGAAATGAAACCCAGCGAGTTCTTTTTCTACATTATCTGCTTTTACCAGATCTTAGTACCTGCGAAAGCAATTTCTACTTCTTTTAGTTCTATTCAGCGAGGGCTCTCTTCTGCCGAGAGGATCTTTGCGGTGGTGGACCTGGTACCTGAAATACAGGATCAGCCTGATGCCCGCACCATTCATGAGTTCAGATCGGAGATTGAGCTGAAGAATGTATCTTTTGCTTATGGCAATGAACCGGTTCTGAAAAATATTGATCTCTCGATTCCTAAAGGGAAAATGGTAGCACTGGTTGGCCCTTCGGGAGGAGGAAAATCTACCCTGGCCGATATGATCCCGAGATTCTACGACGTAGGGGCTGGTGAGATCAGGATTGATGGGGTGAACATCAAAGAATATTCCCTGGAATCGCTTCGCGGATTGATGGGAATCGTAACCCAGGAATCTATTTTGTTTAACGATACCGTGTTCAACAACATTGCTTTTGGAAAACCTGATGCTACTGAGGAGGAGGTGATCCAGGCGGCCAAGATCGCCAATGCACATGATTTTATCCTGCAGACAGAAAATGGATACCAGACCAATATAGGAGACAGGAGAATGAAGCTGTCGGGCGGACAGCGGCAACGGATCAGTATTGCCAGAGCCGTACTGAAAAACCCTCCGATCCTTATTCTGGATGAAGCTACTTCGGCGCTGGATTCGGAGTCTGAAAAACTTGTACAGGAAGCGCTGACCAACCTGATGAAAAACCGTACCTCTGTGGTCATCGCCCATCGTCTGAGTACAATTCAGCATGCGGATGAAATCATCGTATTGCGAAAAGGCCAGATCGAAGAGCGCGGTACCCATCGCGAACTTCTTGAAAAGGACGGCCTGTACAGGAAACTGCACAGTCATGCAGTAGCGTTGAATTAGTGATTGAAAATAGTTAATCTGTTTACCGGAAATGAAGATCGCATTAGATGCTAAACGTGCGTTGAATAATGTAGCGGGCCTGGGCCAATATTCCCGGATCCTGGTAAACGCTTTTCTCCGGGATTTTCCCCGGCATGAATTTCATTTGTATACTCCCCGGGTAAAAGAATTTTTACAGCAAGAGATCAAAGGAGCCTACCATCTTCATCTCCCGGATTCGTTGCTTTCGAAAACACTTCCTGCGTACTGGCGTTCTTATGGCATGACCGGTACGTTGATCAGAGATAAAGTGGAGGTATATCATGGGTTGAGCAATGAACTGCCCCTGAATATTCATAAAGCGCCTTCTCTCCGGAAGGTGGTGACCATACACGATGTGATCTTTCGGAAACATACAGAACAATACAGTGCGATAGACCGGAAGCTATACGATTATAAGACGAATTATGCTGTCCGGCATGCCGACTCGATCGTGACGATCAGCCAGGAAACAAAGCAGGATCTGATCCGCTATTACGGGGCCGATGAAAACAAGATCACGGTGGTGTATCCGAGTTGTGCCCCCGCTTATTACAAAACGGCAAGTCCGGAGGAAAAAGAGCAGGTGAAGTTGAAATACCAGTTGCCAGCACGTTATATCTTAAATGTAAGTTCTTTCTTTGCCAGAAAAAATCACAAGGTCATTATAGAAGCGATCGGGTTGCTGAAGGACAAGACAGATGTACACGTAGTATTTATCGGAGGTCAGGGTAATATAAAAGAAGAGATTGTGGCGTTGATCCGGCAAAAAAAACTGGAAAACAGGTTTCACCTGCTTTCGGGAGTACGCAATGAAGAAATGCCGGCTATTTATCAGCAGGCAGAGGCGTTTGTGTATCCTTCTTTTTTTGAAGGGTTCGGGATTCCTGTATTGGAGGCCTTGTATAGTAAAATACCGGTTATTACCAGTAAAGGAGGTTGTCTGGAGGAAGTAGGAGGAAAAGAGAGTCTTTACGTGGATCCGTCAGATCCCGTACAACTGTCGGAAAAGCTTATGGCTGTGCTCTCTGATTCCCTGAAAAAAGAGCAGATGATCCGGGCCGGTGTACTGCATGCTGCGGGGATGAAAGATGACGTTTTTGCCAGTAGAATTATGAGCGTCTACGAAGTGTAGAAATAGAACATTCTTATAAATTGGACAATTTCTGCAAAAGATGTTTTTGGGAAAGTGTTTTATTTATTTTTAAATAATTGATTTTTAAATAGTTGTATTTGTTTTAAACTGTCAAGGAACCGTAGTTATTCTTAATTAAGTCAGTTTTGGTATAGCTAGTTTCTTTATTTTTATATCCTGTTTAAATAAATAAAAGGATTGTTTATGAAGCCAAGGATAAAATTAAGAGGAGCGGAGTATATTGTAAAAATCATAGAATTGCTTGATGCACGTGATCTTTTTGCCTATCCAGGGGGGGCAATTCTCCCTATATACGATGCTTTAGCTTTTAGTAAACTAAATAGTGTGTTGGTAAGACATGAGCAGGCCGCCTCTTTTGCGGCCAATGGATATGCCCGGGTTTCGGGTCGTCCGGGTTTTTGTCTGGCTACCTCCGGTCCCGGAGCGACCAACCTGGTCACAGGGATTGCCGATGCCTATGCTGATTCTGTTCCGATGGTTGCCATTACCGGCCAGGTAGGCTTGCACCTGATCGGTTCCGATGCTTTCCAGGAAACGGATATTACAGGGATCTGTATTCCTATTACGAAGAAGACATATTTGATCACCCGGCTGGAAGATGCAGAAAGAATTTTCTGCGATGCTTACCGTATTTGTACGGAGGGAAGACCGGGACCAGTACTTATTGATATCCCAAGAAGTGTACAGGGAGAATACGTAGAACTGGACGAAGACTGGGAACAACAGTTTGTAAAACCGGAAACAAAGAAAATATACAATGTTACGGACAACGAAATAGCAGCGGCAGCAGAATTGCTTTCTTCTTCCAAGAAGATTTTAGTGATCGCTGGTCATGGAGTATTGTTGTCAAAAGGATGGGAAGAATTAAGAGAGTTTAGTCACCGGGAAAATATTCCGGTAGTGACGACCATTCTTGGTATTGGAGCAATGGAACATAATGATCCGCTGTTTTTCCAGTGGCTGGGAATGCATGGGATGAAATATTCCAATCAGGCGGTACAGGAAGCAGACCTTATTTTTGCCGTAGGGATCCGCTTTGATGACCGTATTACAGGGTTGCTTTCGGATTTTGCTCCGAATGCCAAGATCATTCATGCGGATGTAGATAAGAGCGAAAACAGTAAAAATGTTAAGACTTCTGTATTCCTTCACGGAGATGCCCAGAAAGTTCTGGCAGTCCTTCCGGAAACGATCAACAGCAGCAATAAAAAAGATCGTGCGGATTGGGTAGCTCATCTGAACGGATTGAGAGAAGAGTATCCGATCTGTTCTCCTGATTATTCAAAATTCAACGAAGTAGCTGCGCTGAAAGTGCTGGAAGAATTGATGGCACCGGATGCAGTAGTCACTACTGATGTAGGACAGCATCAGATGTGGTCAGCACAGTATCTGGTACGAATGAAACCCAATCATTTCCTTACTTCAGGCGGACTGGGTTCTATGGGCTTTGGTCTTCCTGCTGCGATGGGAGCACAGGCGGCAATGCCTGATAATAATGTATGGTGTATTTCCGGAGACGGTTCTTTTCAGATGAACCTGCAGGAATTGATTACTTGTGTACAGGAAGGATGGCCGATCAAAGTACTTATCCTTGACAATGCTTACCTGGGAATGGTACGTCAGTGGCAGGAGCAGTTCTATGCGAAAAACTATTCGGGAGTGGAATTGCTGAACCCTGATTTTGTGAAACTGGCAGAAGCATTTGGAATGGAGGCAGTGTGTGCCGAAAATACAGAAGAGTTAAAGACTGCCATTCAGAAAGCACATGCGACACCAAAGCCTTTCCTGATTCATGCCAAAGTACAGAAAGAAGAGAACGTATGGCCAATGGTAGCACCGGGAACGAGTCTTTCCCAGACTATTTATTATCCGAATAAATCAATGGCAAAGGAAAAAATCGCAAAGTAATAAAAGAGTCTTAATGACTCTTACATAGAAAAAAGCGGTGAAGTTGAATTCAACTTCACCGCTTTTTATATTTTTGAAGTAGGGATCGTTACACGCCTATTTTCCATCCGTCGTCAATATCATTGGCAGGGTCAAAGGTTTTGGTCCATTCGGCAAAATATCCTCTGAATTCATCAATGAGTGTGCGCAGCAGATCAAGATAACGTTTATCGGTAAGATTATCCATTTCGCAAAGGCGTGCATTGCTGATGAGTTCTTTCGCAGCGATTTTGATTTGGTAAGCACATTCCATTTTTATGTGATAAAGTTCACCGCCTTCCGCAGCAGCGATTTTCCCTCCTATGATGGAAGCATTCGACATCATAAAATTCCGGACTTCAAACAAGTCGTCTTTTTCTTTGATTGTGTCGATGATCCCTCTTGTCACGAAGAGAATTTCCATTGCTTTTTTGAAAACAGGAAATTCGCGGTAGTTATCCTTATGCGTATACATCTCCTCCTCATGCTCATCTTCAAACTCAAAATCATCGCCGAAGAAGTCGTCGTCGTCGTTTATCATTTTTTTCTGGTTTATAAGTTTATATAGGCGGAAGTGCCTGGTCCGCTTTCTCCTTGCGCCTGTTTCAATGTTCCTGCTTTTGAAGGGAGCATTGAAATAGACGTACAGGGTAATTTTTAAATTGTCAGGATATTTTCACTAAATGTGATGCTGACTGCCATAGAGGAAATAATCAAGTGTTACTTGTGCTGTATTTCCTGAGTTCTTCTTTATTTGATTCTATCTTTTTATAAAGCGTAAATTGTATGAAAAGTATTTGGTTTTAGCAGAGTTAAAAACTAACACGATACGTTTCTTAAAGTTCACAACCTTCGATACACTGTCTTAATGTTCTCAGTCTTTCGTCCGATGGTGAGATCGCAGAAATCCTGAACTATACATTCCTGAAGAAACAGGAACAACACTATAACAATTGCATCACCTGTTTTACACTAAGGACTATACGAATCGAAATGATCAAGGTTTCAAAAAGTAAAAAACATGTACTTTAACCCTCAAAAAAGAGTAAATCAGCTTAGTATTAATTTCTGACCTACCTTAATGGTGTCCCCTTTAATATTATTCAGTTGTTTAATTTTGTCAATGGAAATCCCACCGTATTTTTTTGAAATGGTCCACAAGGTATCACCGGGTTGTACGTAGTGATATTTGGGGGTTCCGCTTTGAGTAGTGACGGTAGCAGTCTTTTGGGTATTGTAAGTACCTTTGGAAGCTACAGTCGTTTTTTGTGCAGGAGCAGGATTGGAATATTTTATTTTATAGATCACCAGTTTCTGACCGATACGGATATTAGTAGTCTTCAGTTGATTCCATGTCTTAAGCTGTGTCACGGAAACACCATATTTACTGGCTATTTTGCCAAGTACTTCTCCGCTTTTTACGGTGTGTACGATTTTCTGACGATAAGCAACTGCACCCGAAGAAGTTTTCCGACGGTCATTGGTAGCAACTTCTACCGGCTCAGTGGATACATTGATACATTCGTGTATCTCGTGACGGTTGAGCAGGTATTCAAGTTTTTTCTCTCTGGGCAGACGGATCGGATAGTTGATATTGTCCGGTAGTATGTTGGTACGGATTGCAGGATTAAGCTTTACAAAATCTTCGTAGCAGAGATTTAGCTTATCGCATAAAACATGAAGGTTCACAAACTGACGGATCAGGATCGTGTCTGTTTCCATCGGGTATAGAATAGAGTCTGCTACAATGTTGTATTCTTCCAGGTAATTCATACCGTAGGTCACGGCTACAAACTGAGGTACATAGCTGCGGGTCTCACTCGGCAGGTAATCATAAATACTCCAGAACGTATGTTTACCGGATTGGCGGATGGCTCTTTTGACTACGCCTGGTCCGCAGTTATAGCTTGCCAGGGCCAGCTCCCAGTCTCCAAACGCCCGGTAAAGCCTGGATAAAAACTTACAGGCCGCTTCGGTAGATTTGTAGATGTCCAGCCGCTCATCAATATAATCGGTCACGATCAGCCCCATTTCCCGGCCTGAAGCAGGCATGAATTGCCATGGCCCGGCAGCTCCTGCCCGGGAGATCGCCATTGGGTTAAGACCAGACTCGACAATAGGAAGGTATTTCAGTTCATCTGGAAGGTTCCATCGTTTCAGTGCTTCTTCAAAGATCGGGAAGTAAAGATTCTTTCTCCGTTCCATGGTAGAAAGATAGTTCTTATTCCGGACCGCAAAATAATCAATGAATCCTTTGACTTTCTTATTGTAATGAAGCGGTACTTTATTATGTATTTTGCTGAGCCGTTGTTCTATCAAACGGTCAGTATCCACTTCTTTCTTTTGTTGTACTACTGCGGAGGAATCTACCTGTACCAGCGAGTCTATTCGTACCAGTGTATCCAACTGGATCTGTTCGATCACTAACGTGTCTTCTGAAACTACTGTATCATCTGTTTGCAGGGAATCCTGGGGAAGGCCCGGAGTTTGTGCACCCAGTAAAAAAGGGAATAGCAATGCCGCCTGTACAAGCAGTACAGATAAGATCCGGGTAGTATTTCCTTTCAGAATTTTCATAGTATAAACAGAACGGGTTTAGCGACTAATTATTATTGATCAGATAATTTGAAAAGGCCAGCATTTCGGCTTCTCCAAATGATTTGGTCATGATCTGTAGTCCGATGGATAACCCGTCTTTGTCTTCTCCGTTCGGAATGGACATGGCAGGAATTCCGCATAGGTTTGCCTGTACGGTAAACAGGTCTGCCAGGTACATCGAAATAGGATCTCCTTCGTGTGCTCCTAGCTTGAATGCCGTAGTGGTAGTAGTAGGCAGCACGATGAAATCGTATTCGGACAATATTTTTTCTGTTTCTTCTTTGATCAGTCGGCGTATTTTTTGAGCTTTTGTATAGTACGCATCGTAATAACTGGCGCTGAGTACAAATGTTCCCAGCATAATTCTTTTCTTCACCTCTTCTCCAAAGCCTTCCGAACGGGTCTTTTTGTACATCGATTCCAGATCGGTAGAGTTAGGGCTTCTATACCCGTATTTAACACCGTCAAAGCGGGAAAGGTTCGAGCTGGCTTCGGCGGTAGTGAGTATATAATAGGTAGGGAGAATATAATCCAGGTAGGAAAAACGAACGGCCTCTACGGTATGTCCTTCTTTTTTCAGGAAATCAAGTTTGTCTTTGGTACGTTGTCTGATCTCTTCACTGACGCCGGGGCTTTCAATCCCCTCCTGCAGGTAACATACTTTTAATTTTTTATTCAGGCTGAGTGCTTTGCTGTATTCAGGAACGGGCTTAAATGAAACCGTACTATCATTGTCGTCTGCACCTGCGATCACTTCCAGCAGCAGGGCTGTATCTTCGATGTTCTTGGCAATGATCCCGATACAGTCGAAAGAAGAAGAATAGGCAATCAGACCGTAACGTGAGATTCTGGAATAAGTAGGTTTTAACCCTACGATCCCGCAGAAAGCGGCCGGTTGTCTTACTGATCCTCCTGTGTCAGAGCCCAGGGAAGCAAGGCAAAGATCTGCCTGCACGGCTACGGCCGATCCTCCGGATGACCCTCCCGGTACTCTCGTATTGTCCTGATCATTCAGGACCGGACCGAAAGCAGAATTTTCATTGGAAGAACCCATCGCAAATTCATCACAGTTCTGCCGCCCGATGATGATCGCATCCTCATCGAGGAGTCGTTGTACTGCGGTGCCGGTGAATTGAGAAACAAATTTGTCCAGTATTTTGCTGGATGCCTGAAGTCCTTTTCCTCTCTGGCAAAGTACATCCTTTAGTCCAACGACCATTCCGGCCAGTTTGCCTGCCGTTCCGGCTTTAATTTTGGCATCTATTTCATCGGCTTGCTTTAAAGCATCTTCTTCGTAGACTTCCAGAAATACGTTGAGGTGTTTTTTTGCTTTGATGTTGGATAAATATTGCTCTGTTAAGGTTCTGCAGCTTAATGAACCTGCTGCGATCGCTGTTTTGATTTCGCTTAAAGAATTGTACGTTTTCACCGATTACGAATTGTTATAAAACTTAATGAAGAAACCGGATACCTTCCGGTTTCTTCATTTTTGAAAATAGTAGATCAGAAATATCTGCAAGCGCAGACCTGTAGATTAATTAAGATTTTGTAGAGGAAGAAGGATCATCTTCCAATCCTTTGGAGATCTCACTTTTGATCTCTTTACTGGCATCTTTGAATTCACGGATTCCACGTCCCAGACCTCTTGCCAGTTCCGGTATTCTTTTAGCTCCGAAAAACAGCAGTATTACTAATACTAACAGCGTGATTTCCTGCCATCCCATGCCCAGGAATAATAATACAGACTTTGTTATCATCTTCTTAAGTTCAGTTATATACGATTACTCTACAAAGATAGGAAATTATTAACAGGAGACCAATTTTTGCAGGGGAAGAAGACAGGTTTTGAATTTTATATCTAAAAATACTATATCTTCGTAATCAGACTATTATAAAATGACCGGAAAACTTACATCAGAAGAACACAAATAGGATATTTCCGTTAGAAAGGAAAAATACGAACCTTATCATGAGTATAAATACAGATGAATTATATATGCTTCGCGCACTGGAACTGGCCTCTTTGGGCAGAGGACTTGTCAGCCCTAACCCGATGGTGGGCTGTGTGATCGTGAAGGATGGGAAAATAATAGGAGAAGGATGGCATGAAAAATACGGCGGACCTCATGCGGAAGTGAATGCATTCAATTCTGTAGAGGATAAAAGTTTGCTGCAGGATGCCGTCGTGTATGTAAGTCTGGAACCTTGTGCGCATTGTGGTAAAACACAGCCCTGCGCAGATCTATTTGTGCAGTATCCGGTTCGCAAAGTAGTGATCTGTAATATTGACCCTAATCCGCTGGTAGCGGGGAAAGGGATTGAAAAACTGATCGCCGGGGGAAAAGATGTGGACGTAGGTATTCTGGAAGAAAAAGGAGCAGAACTGAACAAACGCTTTTTTGCATACATCGAAAAAAAACGTCCGTATATTTTATTGAAATGGGCGGAAACGAGCGACGGATATATTGCACATGAGAATCATGATTCCAAATGGATCAGCGGAGAGCTGTCCCGGAAACTGGTACATAAATGGCGCACCGAAGAGGATGCGATTATGGTAGGAACGAATACGGCTTTGTATGATAATCCAAGATTGAATGTACGTGACTGGACAGGACGGAATCCTACACGGATCCTGATCGACAAAGAACTGCAGGTTCCGGAAGGTGCTCATTTGTTTGACGGTACCCAAACCACGATCTGCTATAATTTCAAGAGACAGGAAGTGAAAAATATGACCGAGTTTGTAAAACTTGATCCAGTTGAAGATCTGATGAAGCATGTGATCGAAGATCTTTACGAACGGAAAATACAATCGGTGATCGTGGAAGGAGGCGCAAAGCTCCTGGGGTCTTTTATCAATGCAGGGGTTTGGGACGAAGCCAGGATTTTCCGTAGCCGGCATGAATTCGGTACGGGGATCGAAGCTCCTTCTCTAAGAGGGAAATTAATGAGTGTCAACAAGATCGGAGAAGATGAAATGATGATTTACCGCAAATAGGGATATTGAAAAAGAAATAAAAGTAGCGAGAAGATCTGGGAGAAATTACCGTCCGATTCCCGGATACCCGATTCAAGATGCCGGATACAAGAATTTAGAAATTGCTATTGGGTATTCGTGTTCTGTCCTGCAACATGCCTGTTTAGGAAGGAATTGTTCATTACTTGTCTCATTCTCTGGAATCCTGTATCTTGTATCTTAAAATAAGCATAAAATTACTCCGGGACATTCTGAAAGTATTTTGATCGTATTTTCAGGAGGGAACAAGGGTTTTGGTATGAAATTTGAAAAATCACTTTGGTGTAAAAAGAGTATTATGATGAAAAAACAAATCGTTGCAACGTTATTGATTTTCTTGTGTGGCGGAATTAGTACAGTGTTTGCCCAGGCCAATTTTAAATTTGAAAAAACTACTCACGATTTTGGGGTGGTAAAAGCCGGGACGGATACCTTATGGGTGGATTTTAAATTTGTGAACGATGGTTCGGAGCCCTTGACGATTTCGGATGTGAAGACCTCTTGTGAGTGCACGCTGGCAGAATGGCCTAAAACGTCCATCCAGCCTGGGAAATCAGGAGTGATCAAAGGAGGATTCAAGATAGAGGGAAAATCGGATGGTTTCAGCAAGAACATCATCATCATAGGCAATACGATGCCGGGTACTACTTTCCTGACGATAAAAGGAGTGATCGTTCCGAATCCGTAATTAAATTGCCACATCCTCCAGATGTCTGGAAATAGCAGTCGTTCACGTCCCGGTGAGTGACGAATATATATAGAATCTCCTGCCTTGATCTATCCGGGCAGACCTGAAATAGTATTACACTTCTTCACCTGTATCTCTGATTAAGTTATTGGCGATGTTTTAGTTTTGTTCTTCGGATAGCAACCACTCACCGGGCTCTACTTCTACAGGTTTTCGGGATGTTATCTCCTGGATCTGGTATCTCTAATAAAAATCTGTTTATCTTTGGTCCTGCTTACCGGCACAATGCCGATAAGATGATGCGATGGATAATCTTGTGTTTGAGAGAAAGTAATAGTTTTGAGTATGTATACGTTTACCCTTTTTTGTTATGCATTCAGTATCTTAAATCTGCTTGGGTTTGCCCTGATTCTGTGGGCCGGAAAGCATAGAGGGATTGCGAACAAAGTCTTCGGAGTTTATTTTTTTTTATTTTCCATCCCGTTGCTGTTTAATTTAGCTGTTCTGCTTCGGCTGTTGGACACCCGCTATTATTATCTGTATTTGCTGCCCACATTTCTCATCGGGCCTACTATTTATTTTTTTTCTTTGATTTTTTCGGAGCAGGATGAAAAAAACAGCATCCGGAAAATTATACCACATTATAGAGGTTCGGTTATGTTGTTTCTGTTGTTTGGTTTGATGATAGAAGCCATTCATTCGAACTTGCTGGACGGATCATGGCCTTTGTTCAGTGGAGATGGTATTCCGGATTCGGTTAAAAATATAGCGGTGTACTATGTATGTTTTTATCATTATCTGAGCTGGCGGATGATACGTCAGCAAATGAGGAGTAAGGCTGGAGAGGCAGTTATTGAAAGTAAGCGCATTGTCTGGCTGCATGGTTTTCTAAAAACGATGCTTTTGATTTGTGGTCTTTTTGTTCTCGCTCATTCATTTAATTATATTTTGGTAGGGGGATATTCTGCGATAGGAAGTTCTGTGATCAGTCCGCTTATTTTGTCCCTGAGTTATGTGGCGGTGTTGCGCAAGAGTATGGAATATATTCCTGTTTTTTCGATAGCTTCCTATACTGGTGAGCGGCAGCCGGTTGTTTCCTTGGGAAAAAAAAATGGTACGGTTCTTTCAGGCGAGCAGATCGCATATATAGAAAAACAGTTGAACGTTTTATTTGAAAAGGAAAAACTGTTTACCGATCATGAACTCTCGCTCATTTCACTTGCCCAGAAAATAGAGATATCGCACAAATTGTTATCACAATACATTAATCAACAGTTCGGAGTCAATTTTAATGACTTTATCAATGCTTACCGGGTAGATGAGGCCGTGCGAATGATGCAGGATGAAACAAGGAATAACCTGAAACTGGAAGTGATTGCATCAGAATCCGGATTTTCTTCCCGGGCTTCTTTTTTCGCTATTTTTAAAAAAATGAAAGGACAGACTCCGGCCGCTTTCAGGAAAATGATCGCCGGAAATGGAATTTAGACATGCCTGATTGGAGTGCTTAGGAACCGTTATTGCGTATCCGTTTTTTCTAAAAAAAGTCTCGGAAGAAGGATTGAATGATTCAGCTTGTCTCTGATGCGAAATCCAGGATCAGAGATCTTGTATTTTTTAATTTATTCCCTACCAAATTATTAAATTTTGGTAGGGTTCTAAGAATGATCTTGTTAGAATGTTCAAGGTGTTTAATATCTTGGATTTTCTGTCCAGAATAGCTCTTTTCGGACAACTGTTTGTTTGATGAATCCCCTTATGTTGTTAGAATCCCGTATTTTCGCAGAATCATAATAAAACAATAGTGAGAGAGATGAAGCGTTTATTAACCATTTTATTCTTTTTTGTGCTGGCGGGAGTAAAAGCACAATATGTAAGTATTCCCGATGCAAATCTGAGAGAAAATCTAAAAATATATTTCCCCGATTGCTTTCAGGCAGATTTGTTGGATACTGTTGCTGCTGCTGCTCTTACGGAAACAGGATTTGGTTTGGAAGGGCTGGATATACAGAATCTTGATGGGATGCAATATTTTAAAGGATTGAGGTCGTTCTATGTAGGGGAAAATTTACTGGTAGATCTGGATCATCTGCCTCCAAATATTACTTTTCTCAACGCTTCCGGCAACCAGATATCCACTATAGATTCTTTTCCTCCAAGTCTTAAAGAGGTTGACCTGGCTTACAATCTTATTACTGCTTTGCCAGATTTACCTGCCGGGCTGGAGAAGATTTACCTTTCTCATAATACACTCACTTCTTTGCCTTTTTTACCTTCAGGATTGAAGACGATCTCCCTTTCCTATAATTCCGGATTGGTCTGTCTGCCTCAATTACCGGCTTCTCTTACCTATCTCAGCAGCTTTGGTACGGGGATCTCCTGCATCCCTAATAGACCTGCAGGGCTTAGCATGGACTATTCGCGTCCTTTGTGTGGCCCGTTTACCAATCCTTCAGGCTGTCAGTCTTTTCCTGTGGTGACAGGAAGAATATTTGTTGACCAGAACCAGAATGGGCTCAAAGATCCGGGTGAGATTTACCGTAAGGGAGTAAAAGTGGAAATTACTTCTCATGGGCTCTCTACTTTTAGCAACGACAGTGGATATTATGAAATCGTTTTACCTGGAACAGGAACTTTTCAGATGGAGGTGACCAGCCCTTATTATCATAGTGTTGTACAGGCTGTCACGGCTGTCTTGCCGGATCAGAGACAGGAAAGGGATATTCCGCTCGGACTGGCACAATCAGTGAAAGACCTGGCGGTTTCCGTCTATAATTATGGTTTTGCTCGTCCGGGATTCGGACTGGTTTACCGGGTAGAGGTGGAGAATAATGG
>CAYTGJ010000012.1:8390-28829 GCA_964437245.1 uncultured Chitinophagaceae bacterium | reverse complement strand
TGACTGCGGCAGCAGATCTCAGTCTTTTGTTTTCTTCTTTATACACGATTGATTCGACTTCTGTTTCAGGAACGGTAGGGACTGGAAACATTAGCTGGTCTTTTGCCCAGTTATATCCCGGCGAAAGTAAGACGATCATTATTTATGGCCGGTTGGATCCGGGTGCGGTGTTAGGAGATTCTCTGCGTCTTACGGTACAGGTGAATCCTGATGCCACGGATGAACCGGATATGCTGAACAATCAATCAGAGTGCATCCTGATCATACAAGGTGCTTACGATCCGAATGACAAACAAGGTCCTGCGTTTATTACTCCGGCTCAGGTAGCCGAAGGTCACTTCCTGTATTATACCATTCGTTTTCAGAATACAGGCACAGATACTGCTTTTACCGTAGTGGTGATGGATACGCTTGATATGAAGCTACAGACAGCTACCTTGGAATGGCTTTCTTCTTCTCATTCCTGTCATGTGGAGCAAGAAGGACAAATCGTTTCGTTTACGTTTGACAACATTCTTTTGCCCGACAGCAATACTAATCTGATCGCAAGTTGCGGATATGTTTCTTTCCGGATAAAACCTCAGCCTACTCTTGAAGAGGGAGAGGTGATCCCGAACAAAGCAGAAATATATTTTGATTACAATGCCCCCGTGGTCACTAATACAGTGCAAACCACGGTTGCGTTGCCCGGTAGAATTACTCCTGTATTGCCAGGTAATTATTTATCCGATCAATTTTATGTTTATCCTAATCCGGTAGAAAACGGAGTGATCTATTTGTCTGGTAATATGCGTTATACTATTTACGATCAGCATGGTTTGCTGGTGAAGACAGGGCTTGCAGAGTCGCAGCCGGTTTCTGTATCGTCGTTGCCTGCCGGTTTATATTTTATAGAAATGAGTGATGCAAACACACGTTCGGTTCAAAAAATATTGGTAAAATAAAGGGCTGCATCCGGGGAAATAACGAATACATAGTAAAGTCTCTGGCCGTATTATACGGTGAGACTTTACTATTACTCCAGTTAATAAGTAATTCTATTCAAATCCCTGATGGATTTTAAGATTCTTTCAAGATACAAGATGCCCGACACCGGATTCCAGAGAAAAAAGACAATCTGCCTGTCCATCCAGAACAAACCGGAGGAATACGAATATCCCCTTTTGAGACGAAAGCCACAGCGCAGATGTTATTCTTTGATAATAGACTTTCTGGACGTTTTGTTTCCGCTGCGTATTTCTACCCAATAAAGGCCGGAAGGTAAATTCTTTAATAAAAAGGTATTGTCAGGATTTCCGGGTTGATCAAGAACTTTACTCCCTGCTGAGTTATATATCACAAGTTGGTCAATCGCTTTATCAGAGTAAATCATAAGCTCTTCTTTTGCCGGGTTAGGGAAAATAGATGAGTGGAAACTGTAGCTTTCTTCAATACTTGTTTGAACAAGCGCACTGGTTATTACGGAAGTGTTTGGTTGGTCTTCGTAGGCAAAACCTAGTAGTCCGGCCCAGTTTTCGTTAATTCCCATTGAGCTTAGGGGTCTGGTATTAAGGACTGCCCATCCATAGTGGATCTGGTCATTAATATAAAATTTTATTCCAACATAAGATTTGCTCACATTTGGCCATCCCGGTTGATAACAGGTAGGCGGTTGCATGAAACAAATAGAACCGGAAATTTCCACTCCTAAGTTTTGAATTACATTTGCAGGCCAAAAACTGGTAGAAGGGCCTACCGTTTCTCCTGCATCAAGCATAATGATTTGATTAGAACCCAATCCTTTCCCTTGCGATTGTAATGAAATATTGTTCCCACTTGACGTCGTGTTTACTCCCAGATAAATATCATTGATTCCGTCTTCATTTATGTCAAATTCACGTGTTGCTGGCCATACGTATTGATTCGCTGAACCCAGGCCGTAGCTTTTATTGACATATATAATGGAAGCCTGGAGGAAGTTAGAAGAAGATAAAAATATCGTAATAATAAGAATTGTTTTTTTCATAGACAGAGAGAAAGTAGGTTAATTAGCTGTTAATTAGAGTTGATCGTAAAAAGTAACCTACAAAAGGGAAGAAAAATAAGCCTTTTGTATTTGTGCTTTACAACATCCATTAAAGCCCGTATAATAGTCCAACTCGCAATCCCATCGAATTTTTCTGTTCGTAAAATAAACCAGGAATTTCCGTAGCGGAAGAAATTTCGTACCTGTAAAATGGTTCTGCCAGGATATGTAAACGATAAGAAAGCTGATACAAGATTTTAATACTGCCACTTACGCTGAATATATTTTTCCGGAGATAAATAGCTTCTCCAATATCCGAGATCTTAAATGTACTATCAGGAAGCATTTGTATGCTCTCTCCTTTTATGGAAATCATATTATTGAAATAAATACCAGTGGTAGGAATGAACGAAAATTTATTCTTCCGGATACGATAACCAACATTGGCAAAAACATTAAGATAATTGTAGCTGTTATGACTGGTACGATTATCAGCACTGTCAACAATGTTGTGCTGAAACGAAGTCCGGTGCATCGTATAACCTACTCCTAGATCCGTATATAAACGTTTGAAAAGATATGTAATACTTCCCTGAAAATCATAGCTTAAACTACTTTTCGTAGATTTCTTATACAGATCAAAATAATTGGCATAACAATCACAGGAAGAATATTTAGGAATATTATAAAAAGCAGCCATACCTGCTTGTAAAAATATTTTCTTATCCTTACGCTCTGCCTTGGGAGGAGGAATATAGATCGATTTCCTGATGATCACCGGCTCGTTGTATATGACAATTGTATCTGCAGGTGCTAAAAGTGAATCAGGAACTACTTGAGCAATGCCTGTACAACAAAACCCTGTGATGAATACGATTACAAAAAACAAACGAGCGATTCCAGACATTACTTCTTCCTTTTTTTCTTAGGAGGTTCGGTCAATGTATCACTTACAACGATGGTATCCGTTTTACTAACATAGATAACACGCTTAGGAGGTGTTTGGGAACGAATGACTGAGGAGGTATCTGCCTTGTTATTTTTATTATCTTCTGTCCCTACAGGAATACTTTTGTCAATACTATTATTCATGGTATCAACAGAAAGAATATTCTGAGAGTTATTTTTCTCCTCTGAATTATTTACTTCTTCCTTCTTTTCCTTTTTATGCATGTTATTTACCCCTTCTTCAAAATGAATAGTGGAGTCTGTTTTTTCGTCCTTCACAGCAGGTTGAATGATCATTTCATTTTGTTTTGGATCCTTTGGGGTATCTGATTTAGAATTAGTATAATATTGATATACTCCCGTCGCAACTCCCGAACTACCTGCTACTACTGCTGCTGCTACATAATAAACTTTAAAATGCGTTACATGCAAAGCCAAAAGCTTTGATTTTCCAAGACCTGCTTTCACGGCAAGCCATTCCTGCGAGCTAACAGGTGCTTCAAAGTTTTGAAATTGTTCTCCGTACAGTTTACCTATGTCTTTCTTTTTCATAGCAGATATCCCTTCTTTAATGTTTTTGCTCTTATGGCTTCTAGCTTTTTGCGCAACAGTTCTTTTGCCCTGAAAAGCCTTGTTCTGGAAGTTTTCTCATCTATTGAAAGTAATTCTGAAATTTCTTTATGAGAATAATCTTCTATGTAGAAAAGGTTAAACGCCATTCGGAATATTTCCGGCAGTTCCTGCAAGGCCTGCAGAAGTTCCGCTTGTGTAATTTCCGAATCAACAGTATTATCTTCCTCTTCGGTAATTGTGTCGTGAACGCTATTTTCGTATTCTTCCAGTGAATGCGACTGATTAAATTTCTTATTTTTTTTATAATAGCTGATCGCAGTATTAATAATAATGCGTTTTATCCAACCTTCAAACGAACCTCCCTGCTGGCTTTTAAAATTGTTGATGCTGGAGAATATTTTAATAAAAGCTTCCTGTAAAATATCCTTTGCTTCGTCTTCGTTTTTGCCATAACGCAGACAAACACCTTTCATTCTGGAAGCGTAGTATTGATACAGTTTGCCCTGCGCAGTACGGTTCCCTTTTTTACAACCTTCAATAAGAATTTCTTCTTCGGTCATTTCTATTCCAGTCTATCTTTGCTATATTTGTATGAGTAGATAAAATTAAATCTTTTACTCATAAGAAGCTAAATATTCTTTTGAAAACTGGCTATAGTATGATTATTTTGAATTGTTTTTTAAAACTAAAATATTTCAGAACAGCGAACAGGCTCTTTTCAATAAGCTTTTTAGTAGTATATGCCTTCCTCTTCACCTCCTGTGAGAAATATCCCTGCCCTCCGGACCCCACTATTACGTCTACCGATCCTATTGTTACTGATCCTGTTGTTACCACGATAGTGCTTCAGGGATCAGGAGTTTCCAGAACTGCTATGCTGGAAGGTTTTGCTTCTGAGCGGACAACTAATTATGGCTCTTCCGATCTGATTCTTGCCGGAGAATATGGATCCGCCGGTTTGCAAGAAAGAAGTCTTCTTGATTTTGACTATTCTTCAATTCCCTCTAATGCCATCATCGAAAAAGCAACGCTTACTTTATATGCGAATATTACTTCACCAGCTCACTTATTCTATGGCAATCAGGGGCATTATTCTGACCCTTCTCCTGCTACCAATGCATGGCTGTTGTTCCGGGTTTTAAGCGACTGGGATCAATCTACTGTTACCTGGGATACCAGTCCCTCTTTCGATGTTGTCAACCAGGTTTCGCTTCCTGCAAGTACTTCTTTTGATCAGACCTATACTGTAGAGGTAACAACACTTGTTGCCGACCAGATTAAGAATCCTTCTTCTTATTATGGATTTATGATGATCTCACAGAACGAAGATCTCTTTGCTCCTGCTTATGTATCGTTTTGTTCAGGCGTCTATTCTGACTCAGAAAGGAGGCCTAAAATGGAAATCGACTATCAGCTTCCATAAGAAAACCCGGAAAGAATAAATTCCTTTCCGGGACATTTATACCTAATCTTCCATTCCTATTTTCAAGTTGGTCATTCAGAAGAGTATGAACGTTATAGATCAGATACATTTGTAGATATATGATCAGTTCTTATAAAATTTTCCAGTCATACTTTTTGAGCCGCTTCGTATCATAATATAGTACAATCCTGCCTGTAACTCTTCTACAGATAACCTTGTAGAAGTTCCTTGTGTTATAGAGATATTTTTTATCACAATACCTGTCAGATCCATAATCGATATTTCAGTAAGTGGTTCCGCAGATTCGATATTCAATGATTCATGAGCCGGATTCGGATATATACTAACATTTGCAATGCTCAGTGATTGGCTGATTCCTGTAGGTGTCGGGCTTTCTTTAGCCCCGGCCTTGATGGCAGTATTTGCAACCGATTCATAAGCATATTCTTTAAATATCACACCATCGTCTGTAAGCTCTATTTTTATCCATCCATAATGAGTGTTCGTATTTTTAGTAAAACGTACACCTAAATATTGATCCTGATTGGAAGGAAATACATATGTTCCAAAGCCTGCATTCAGATAAGCATCTACAAACGCATTAAAACCGGTATTCGCATCGATGGAAGTATTCGCCTCCAACCCTTTGATGACATCCCATTCCTCCTCTGACACAGTTACAACATCTGCTCCGTTGTATGCCATCTTTGCTATAAAATGTGTTTCAAATTTAAAATCAGATACACCATCGTTATCTATATCAATTTCTAGTTCTGCGTTCTCCCAGGGTTCTGCATCAGGATCTTTTTTTAGTGTTGCATCAGTAATGTCAGTATACACTATGGTTGCATTTACTTGTGAGAAGAAAATAAACGAAAATAATATTGCGAATAATGAAGGTCTCTTTTTCATATGCTTACTTGTTTAGTTAAACTTTATTTACATTTTTGATTTTGTTTTCTCTTTTGTTCAGGCAATAGAATTCCACCCAGAGGGCCTCTCTGTTTTTTATTTGCCCGTATTATTTTGCCTGATTATTTCCTGATCATGAAATCATTTATTTTTTGCAGAATTTACTGCATAATGATTTTGTCCCGTTTCGGATAGTTACGAAGTAGATACCGCTGTCCAGATCTTGGATCTCCAGGGAAACCAAGGTTCCGTTGCTGCTTGTAAAATGCTTAAGGATCTGACCTGTTATATTGGTGATTAATATTTCTGCATTTTCATCAGGAGATTCAATATAAAGAATATCCCCTGCAGGGTTTGGATACAGGTGTATTTTCTTTTCAGATATCGTAGATTCAATACCCGTAGTTCCGATCGTAATAGTTTGTACGATCGCGTCAGCGTCTGAACATTTTTCAGCGATCAGTTTCACCTCGTAAGAACCATTAGCGATGTATTCATGAGTGGGATTTTTTAAAACAGAAGAAGTGCCGTCTCCGAAATCCCATGTATAATTTCCGGCGTTTCCGGAAGTATTGATAAATGCTACTTCATTGGATACAAGAGAAAAAGTATACTCTGCTTTTGGGTTAGGATAATAAGCATACCAATTTTTTAGTTGGTCATACACTACAGATTTGGATACATTTTTAATGATGTCTGCATTCGTTGTGCTTAGAGAAGATATATAAGTACACAAAGCAGGATCTTTTCTGAAAAATACTGAATAGAAAGCACAGGCTGCCGCATATGATCCTGCAAGCGAAGGATGGCTGTTGTCTCCGCTGTATAAGTCAATAGCGGGATAATTATTGATCAACGAGCGCCAAACTTTTGCGACAGGGCACAATACGGCATTGTTGCTGTCTGCCATATTTGTATAACGTAGTTGAAGCCGGTCGTCCATCCCTTCATAAGTACACAGCACCGGAAGATATCCGCAATTGTCCTGGTCTCCAAACTTTCTACCCCAGGTCATGTAAAAAACTGTTTTAGCACAAGGGTTAGAGATCTTAACAAGACTGTCCAGCTTTTTTGCATAAGGATATACCTGCCAGCTTACCTGGTAATCGGAAAAAGAAGGACGTTGGCTTTGTTCCTGCAACACTACGTAGTCCCACCCTCCTTGTTTGATAAGTGCGAGTGTGGTAGGATCTGTAATATGTCCCTGAAAAGTATATCCCCCCGGTGTGCTGGAACTATAGGTTATTTCATCGCCTGTAGACTTTGCCAGTTCATTAATAAGTCCTGGCAAATCATTGCTATAGGTATAGCTATTCCCTATAAATAATACTTTAAATTTAGCAGCAGTACTTTCCTGAATGAAGCCTGATAAATTGAACAAGCCTATTAATATAACCTGTTTTAGAAAAATTGCTTTTGCTTTCATATACCAACGAAGTTTATTTATTCAATAAACTCATAGTCATAAAAACGTTCCCGCTAAATGGGTAAAAAAATAAAATTATTTTCAAAAAATTATAAAAGATTACATCAAAGACAATGGTATATAAAATACGATTTATGATCGCCAACGTTTCGAACGTAAAAAACCTTCCGGAGGGTTCTGGTGTTAATTCGTTAACTATTTTTTTAATTTCCCGGGAACATTTTCTGTTTAGGGAGTTTATTGAATAAATAAACGTCGTACGTTATGATTCCTACAGCGAATAAACTTCTACTTTTACTTCTATTCCTTCTGATATTCTGTTTATTATCTATTGCGCAGCCCCCGGGTTGTGGTACAGACGAACACTCTAGAAAATTATGGAACACAAATCCCGCAGTGAAACAAAAACAAGTACAGGAAGAAGCTAAAATTCTTGCTCAGCGACTTTCGCAGCGTCAGCATAAAATTGCAGGAGTCGAAGAATATAGTATTCCTGTGGTAGTTCATATTATTCATCAGAATGGCTATGAAAACATTTCTGATGCACAAGTTCTGTCAGGGATTCAGCATTTGAACGAGGCTTTTGCCAATGAAGGAGTTTATAAAAATGCAAAGGGGATCGAAACAGGTATAAAATTTTGTCTCGCCAGACAGGATGAATATGGAAATGCCAGTTCAGGCATCACACGTACCGTTTCTCCGCTTACCAATATGCTTAGCCCTTCCCAGGATCTCGCACTAAAAAATCTTATCCGATGGAATCCTTCTATGTATATAAATATCTGGCTGGTAAATGAAATTACTTCTGAATCTTCAGGCCCTGCAGTAGCGGGCTATGCTTATCTCCCATCTGCCCACGGAATGGAGATGGATGGAGTGGTAAACGAGGCCCGGTATTTTGGAAGCAGTACGGATAATTCAAAAGTTCATATTCATGAACTAGGACATTATCTAGGGTTGTACCATACCTTTGAAGGTGCCTGTACAAATAATGATTGCCAAACCGATGGTGACAAAGTATGCGATACACCTCCGGATGCTTCTGTAGCTCCAACACTTTGTAACGTTCCTATGAACACCTGTACGACAGATGCTCATGATCCTTCTACACACAATCCTTACCGTGCCGTTGATCTTGGTGGCCTGGGTGACCAGCCCGATCTGATCACTAATTATATGGACTATGGATACGATGAGTGCAAAAATGCTTTTACAAACGGACAAAAGGAAAGGATGGTATCATCGATCAGGTTGATCAGGCAAAGTCTGTTGGTATCAAAAGGTTGTAAAGATCCCTGTCCTGCTCCTATCGATATTGTATTTAGTGCCTCCAATACTTCAGTAGTGACAGGAACCAATGTGCAGTTTACCAATACTACCATCGGTGCTACCAATTATCAATGGAGAATGAACGGAACGCAATTTTCCAATGTAATGAACCCGGATTTTCTGTTTACACAACAAGGAAGATTTAACATCGTACTGACCGCTACAAACGGAAACGATGTTTGTACTGTACGTGATTCTATTCTGATACAGGTGGACTGTAATACAAAGGCAACTTTCACCGGGCTTCAGAAAATAAAACCAGGTGAAACAATTTCATTTACCAATACTACTGCAGGTGCGGTATCCTACAAGTGGATAGTGGATGGTGTGGCCGTTTCTACTGATCAGCATTTCTCATATACTTTTCCTGATGCGGGAGGCTTTGCAGTAGACCTGATTGCCTACAATGGAACATGTTATGATACTGCCAGGAAATTTATAGAAGTAAGTGCCTGCAATCCTTCGAATCCCGGTGATACCTGGTATTTTGGAGTCAGGGCGGGTATGAAATTCTCCGATGGAAAAGTAACCGGCATCGAACTCCCGGTTAGTAATGAGTCAGAAAACATGGATACCTTTAAAGGATGTGTGTCAATGTCGGATGCGGACGGAAATTTTATATTCTTTGCTAATGCGTGGTATGCTTTTAATAAAGATCTTAAACAAATGCCAAATGGATTTGACATTACCGAGGAGCGGGATGTGTTCTCTCATGCCCCTACCCAAATGGCGGCCATACAGAATCCAGGTAATCCAAACCGTTATTATCTTTTTACATTAGACGCATTTGACGGGCCATATGGATTCCGGTATTCCGAAATAGACATGACGCTGGACGGAGGACTTGGTGATATCGTAACAGCTACTAAAAATACATTTATCAGAGGATCAGTAACTTCAAGAATCACTACAATAAAACACGCAAATGGGAATGATACCTGGGTGATTGTGCATGGCTCTAGCAATAATGTGTTTTATACTTATTTGGTAACAAATACTGGCATCTCAGCGACGCCTGTAACTTCTATCGTGGGGACTATTCATAATAATGCCGGGGGGAATGCAGACGGACAATTAAAAGCATCGCCGGATGGATGTAAACTGGCGATGGCAATTTACGGAATGAGTGTATTAGAACTCTTCGATTTTAATAATGCCACAGGTACTATATCCAATCCGGTAACATTTGATTTTTATGAGGGGAATAATTTGTATGGAGTAGAGTTTTCTCCCAATGGATCGAAGCTATATGTGGGAATGATGTGGTTACAAAAAATTTATCAGTTCGATTTGAATGCAGGAAGTCAGGCCGCCATCGATGATTCCAGGTACTTAGTGGCCACTATGAGTGATTACAATCGCCCTGGGGCTTTTCAGATTGGCCCTTATGGGAAGATCTATATCGCAAGGACAGGTCCTTATGTAGCTGTTATTAATAATCCTAATCGCTCAGGAGCAGACTGTGGTTTTGTAAGTGATGCGATTTATCTTGGCCCCAATGCTTCCGGGGTGAATTCTCTTCCAAGTTTCAGCCAAAGTTATTTTTATGACCCAAGTCCTTCTATTTCCGGACCTGAAATGGTTTGTGCCAATAGCAAAAATGTAGTTTACAGAATCTCAGGTTCTACCTGCTCTACTTCCGACAATTTGTACACGATCCAGGGCGAAGGCATTATTGTTTCCAGCAGTGCTGCCGAAGTAAAAATAAATTTTAAACAAGAGGGAACTGCTAAACTGATTGTAGAACGTATCTCCCCTTGCGGCAAATCGTATGATTCCTTAGTCATTGTAATTAAAAAAGCTCCGGCAGTATCTCTCAAGGATACTACTCAATGCACCGCTGCCAATATAGTGTTGGACGCTGGACCTGGTTTTACCACTTATCAGTGGCAGGACAATTCTACTTTACAAACTTACACAGCTACCGTGCCCGGGAAATATTGGGTGAGACTTTCTAATGGGCTTGGATGTGAGATTACTGATACAGTAAGTGTATTTTCTAAAACGATCCCCGTTGTTGACCTTGGCAACGATCTTACGATTTGCGGCGGCAAGATTGTTCTGTTGGATGCGGGTGCATATGCGTACTACGAGTGGCAAGATTATTTCCCGGAAAGAACTTATTCTGCTTTCCTTCCGGGGAAGTATTGGGTAAAGGTAATGGATCAATGCGGTGCGAGCGCATCGGATACTATTGTGATTGCACATGCTGATTCTTCTTCCATCCATCTTGGTACAGACAGTACGCTCTGTACGGGAGAAACGATTGTATTGGATGCAGGTATGGGATTCGAAAATTACACATGGCAAGATGGATCTACCACACAAAGGTATCCGGTATCTTCTCCCGGCCAATATGCTGTGATAGTGACTACTGAAAAAGGCTGCAAGAGTATTGGTAAAATATCCATTTCGGAAAGCAATAATTGCTGCAACAGCGATGAGATCCCTAACCTGGTAACGTTGAATGGAGATGGATTAAATGATACGTTTATCCTGCCATGCCAAAGTCAGGATTGGTCGTTAGAGATATACAACCGATGGGGGAATATGATATATGGTAGTAAAGAATATCGAAATGAATGGCCTGATACGAATGTACCCGATGGTGTATACTATTTCTTAGTGAAGAAGGAAAGTAAAAGTTATCGTGGTTGGGTGGAAGTAGTCAGATAAAAGGGTATAACAACGGGGAGATTCTTCGGTTATTGAATGACACATGGTAAAAATAATAGGACTACTATTTCCCCCTTGTGCGATGGATTTTGGGCGTAAGCGGAGGGGGTCAGGGGGAGGTGTGTGTCGTCCTATTAAGTATACAACATCAATAAATACTAAGTGCTCATCTTATCCCTCCTTGACGTCAAGATACAAGGTCGTTAATTTTATCTTGAATTTGGCATCCGGAATCTTGTATCTTACAGAGTTACTACTCGTTTTGCTTCTTCCAATAATCTCTTTTTCTCAATCGGTACGACCCCCACTTGTTCGCAAACCAATCCGCCAGCAAGATTAGAAAGACCGGCCAACGTGCCGGCAGAAAGGCCAAGCGCCAGGCATAGGGCAGCCGTACTTACTACTGTATCACCTGCTCCCGAAACATCAGAGATTTTTCGAATATGTGCCGGAAGATGAATTTTATCATTGGCATCATGGATATAAACACCTTGTTCGGAAAGGGTAATGAGTACTCCTTCAAGGTTCATCTTATTTTTCAGCAACTGAACCGATTTTTCTATTTCTTTTATATCGTTTAAGTCGGAATCAATTTTCAATCCTTCTTTCATCTCTTTTTTATTGGGTTTAAAAAGAGTTGCTCCGTTATAGTGTAAAAAATTTCGTTTTTTCGGATCTACTATGGTAGGGATATTTAAGTCTTTGGCTTTTTTAATTACAGACGCAATTACCTCTTCGTTGAGAACACCTTTATCGTAGTCTTCAAAAACAATGACATTTGTATTCGGAAGTAAAGCAGTTATTTTTTCGACAAGTTTATTTTTTTCGTTTGGCGTGATTTCTTTGTCTGTTTCCTGATCTACCCTAAGCATGTGATGTGAACCCGAAATGATTCGATGCTTAATTGTGGTGATACGCTCGTTGCTTAGAATAATTCCTTCGTTGCTTAGATTATTATCGGAGAGGAGTTGCTGGAAATTTTGTCCATCCATATCGTTCCCTACTACCGAACAAAGGACAGGTGTGGCACCAAGTGCTTGTATATTGAGGGCAACGTTAGCAGCTCCGCCTAAACGCGTTTCTCTCTTTTGAACGTTCAGAATAGGAACAGGAGCTTCCGGAGAAATCCGGTCAACTTTTCCCCATAAATAGGAATCGATCATTACATCACCGATCACGAGTACTTTCAGGTCTTCGAATGCGGCAAATATTTCTTCAAGAGAAGCGTAGGATTTTTTTTGCATAAAAGATAATTCTTATTCTAAAATAATAAACAAAAGGCAATAGTATCAAAACTATTGCCTTTCTATCTTTTCAAAAGATCGTTATTATTGAAGTTTTGCCAATGCAGTTTTAATTCTATTCATTGCTTCAGTCAGATTTTCATCGGATGCAGCAAATGAAATACGGATACATTGAGGAGCTCCGAAAGCATCACCACCCACGGTAGCTACATAGGCTTCGTTCAGAAGGAACATCGCCAGGTCGCTTGCTTTCTCAATTTTGGTACCATTGAACGATTTTCCAAGATAGAAACTAATATCAGGGAAAGCGTAGAAAGCACCTTGAGGTACATTGTATTTGATGCCCGGGATTTCTTTCATCATACCAAGCACCAGGTCTCTTCTTCTTTTGTATGCTACAGCCATTTCCTGAGCAGCTGTATTATCACCGGTGATTGCAGCAATAGCAGCTTTCTGGGCAATAGAGCAAGTCCCGGAGGTTACCTGTCCCTGTACTTTATCACAGGCAGCAGCGATCCATTTTGGAGCGGCAATATATCCTACTCTCCATCCGGTCATGGCGTATCCTTTGGAGAAACCATTTACCGTCACGGTTCTTTCTTTTGCCTGAGGAAGGCTTCCGATCGAAAAGTTTTTACCTTCAAAGTTGATGTACTCGTAAATTTCATCGGCGATGATGAAAAGATTTTCGTGTTTTGCCACCACATCAGCAATAGCGGTCAGCTCTTTTTCACTGAATACAGACCCTGTAGGATTACAAGGGCTGGAGTACATGATCGCCTTTGTTTTAGGAGTAATAGCGGCTTCCAATTGAGCGGCAGTTACTTTGAAATCGTTTTCGATTGTACCGGTGATCACGACAGGAGTTCCTTCTGCAAGTTTTACCATTTCTACGTAACTTACCCAGTAAGGAGCAAAAATGATCACTTCGTCTCCCTTGTTCACAAGGCAAAGCAATGCGTTGACCAGTGATTGTTTTGCACCGGTGGAGACAACGATATTTTCAGCGGTTACGTCCAGGTTGTTTTCACGTTTTAGTTTCTCAGCGATCCCGTTTCTTAATTCAGGATAGCCCGGAACAGGAGAATAAAAAGAGAATCCATCGTCGATGGCTTTCTTCGCTGCGTCCTTGATATGCTGAGGAGTTTGGAAATCAGGTTCACCTACGCTTAGGCTAATGACTTTATGACCTTGAGCCGCAAGTTCTCTTGCTTTCTTGGTCATGGCCAGTGTTTCAGATTCTGACAATGCGTTCAGTCTGTCTGATACGGGATTTTTTGCTAATACAGTTGCCATCTTATTATTTAGATTTCAGTTTTTTGCGGCTACAAAGTTACATAATTTGTAACGGATTTGTGCAATAAAAAACGATATTCTGGTAGAATACTAAGAGGTTGATTTACAGTTTCGAGTGAAAAAGGAAGGCTCGTTTTTGCCTTGAATAAGGGGGAATTATCCTGCATTATTTATATTGGGGAACTAAATCCGTATTTCTACGTATAGAAAAACACTTTGTAAAAAATAATATGCCCGAAAATACCGCAGAAAAAAAAAGACTCTCAATTAAACACGAACAAAATCCCTGGAAAAAATGGGGACCCTATCTTACCGAAAGACAATGGGGAACTGTACGAGAAGATTACAGCCCTTACGGAGCTTCCTGGGATTTTGTAACGCATGATATGGCCAGAAGTAAGGCCTACCGTTGGGGAGAAGAAGGAATAGGAGGTTTTTCTGATAAAAAATCCATTTTGTGTTTTGCCTGGGCTTTCTGGAACGGGAAGGATCCGATCCTGAAAGAACGGTTGTACGGACTGGGAGGGAATGAAGGAAATCATGGGGAGGATGTAAAAGAATTGTACTACTACCTGGAAAGTACCCCTACTCATTCCTACATGAAAATGTTGTACAAATATCCCCAGGCGGAATTTCCGTATGGACAAATTGTAGAAGAAAACGGGAAGCGTGGCCTGAAAGATCCGGAATATGAACTGCTGGATACAGGGGTGTTTGAGGAAAACCGTTACTATGATATTTTTATAGAATATGCCAAAGCCGATACTACTGATTTTCTTATAAAAGTGAGGATTGTCAACCGCGGGCCAGAGGCTGCGGTACTTCACATATTGCCCACCATGTGGTTTCGCAATACCTGGCGGATAGGAAAGGGAGGATACAAACCTGTTATCCGCCAGCAGGATGCTAAAACACTGGATATAGAACATGAAGGATTCGGCAGTGGTTATTTGTATGCAGAAGAAGATTCTGAGTGGTTATTCTGCGACAATGAGACTAATTTTAAAAAATTGGCAGGGTTGGATAATGTATATCCTTACTGCAAAGATGGGATCAATGATTATATTATAGAGAAAGATGTCAATGCCATCAATCCGGATCAGGAAGGGACCAAAGTTGCAGCCTGGTATAAGAAACTGATAGGAGCAGGAGAGGAAGTAGTTTATAAGTTCAGAATGACCGATGCTATACTCGATGCTCCTTTTGCGGATTTTGATTCGTTGTTTGAGCTCCGGGTAAAAGAAGCTGACGAATTTTATGACATTGTGCAGGCGGATGTGAAAAATAAACATCTTCGTGAAATACAGCGCCAGGCCTATGCCGGAATGATGTGGAGCAAGCAGTTTTATTATTTTAATATAGAGGAGTGGCTGGATGGAGATCCGGGACAATACACTCCTCCGAAGGAGCGCAAGTATGGACGAAATGGTGACTGGCGTCATCTCAGCAATTCGAATATTATTTCCATGCCCGATAAATGGGAGTATCCATGGTATGCTGCATGGGATCTTGCATTTCACACCATTCCGATTTCCAGGATAGATCCGGATTTTGCCAAACGGCAACTGGTGATTATGGTGCGTGAATATTATATGCATCCCAACGGACAAATTCCTGCTTACGAATGGAATTTCGGAGATGTAAACCCTCCCGTGCATGCCTGGGCTACCTGGCGGGTGTACGAGATCGACAAAGAAATGAACAAAGGGGTCGCTGACCTCGATTTCCTGGAAAGAGTATTTCATAAACTCTTGTTGAATTTTACCTGGTGGGTAAACCGTAAAGATGCAGAAGGAAATAATATCTTTCAGGGAGGTTTCCTCGGACTGGACAACATCGGTGTTTTTGACCGCAGTAAACCGCTTCCTACAGGAGGCTCTATTCAGCAGGCCGATGGCACCAGTTGGATGGCAATGTATGCCTTGAATATGTTGAGGATCTCTACGGAGCTTTCGCTGAAAAATCCGGCATACCAGGATCTGGCATCCAAGTTTTTTGAACACTTCCTGCATATTGCAGAAGCCATGAGTTCTATGGGAGACGAGAAAATGAGCCTTTGGGACGAAGAAGATGGTTTTTATTACGATGTGCTGCAGTTCCCGAACGGGGAGACCATGCCGATGAAGATCCGGTCAATGGTGGGACTGATACCATTGTTTGCCGTAGAGACACTTACTCCGGAGTTACTGGAAAAATTACCGGATTTCAAGCGCCGGATTGAATGGGTGCTTTCCAATAAACCGAAGCTGGCCGCATTGATTTCCCGCTGGTATGAAAGCGGAAAAGGAGAAACCAGGCTTCTGTCCCTGCTGCGTGGGCACAGGATCAAAGCATTGCTGAAGCGAATGCTCGATGAATCGGAGTTTCTTTCTACTTACGGGATTCGTGCATTGTCCAAATATCATAAAAACTATCCGTATGTATTCAAACACGACGGTACGGATTTCACGGTATCGTATCTTCCGGCAGAGTCCGATTCCAATTTGTTTGGAGGAAACTCCAACTGGCGTGGTCCGATATGGTTTCCGGTTAATTACATGATCATCGAATCGCTGATCAAGTTCCATCAGTACTATGGAGATGATTTCAGGGTGGAGTATCCTACCGGTTCCGGAAAATTAATTTCTCTTCGCCAGGTAGCTGAACGACTGAGTAAACGGATGATGAGAATTTTTATCCGTAACAAACAAGGCAATCGTCCTGTATACGGCGATTATTCCAAGTTACAAATGGATCCTGAGTTCAGAGACTATATATTATTCTACGAATATTTTGACGGAGATACCGGAAGAGGAGTGGGAGCATCTCACCAGACCGGCTGGACCGGATTGATTGCGGACCTGATTCATGATTTTTGTGACCGGTAATCTTTAAACAGCATACCGCAACAATAACTCTGTTGCGGTACGCTGTTGTTCAATACGATCATTTTTTTAATGATTACAACCTGTTTGTCCTGCAGTGGTCTTGTTGCTGCCACCTCCCGCAGGGGCTATCGTAATATTCTCCCATTTGACCTTTGTGACATTATCGCTCGTACAGGCCAATACCGACCCTCCGGCTACCGATCCCCAGGTAGTAGTAGCGTTTGACTGAATGTCGATCATACATTGATCAGCCCCTATAGTACCGGAAGAAGAATAGGTCAGGACCGAATAGTTTTTGGCAGTTGTGGGTTGTGACGCAAAGAGAATCCGTACCCTTGTGCCGGAAGTACTCCCGTGGTTTATCACATACCTCGTTCCGTTATTTTCACAGCTCAGTAAGGCACTGGTTACGGAAAAGGTATTTCCCGCATAAATTACTTCAGCATTGTTAAAGGTAGGGCAGGTCGCAGTATTGTTGTTGTTATTATTATTGTTATTACTGCTATTGTTGTTATTATTATTACTGCTGTTGTCTGCAGGGGCCGGATCTTTTTTATCTTTATTACATCCGGTTAGGGCTATCCCTCCGGTGATTAGTACCAGGCTAAGTATCCAAATTGTTTTTCTCATAGTTTCATTTGTTAAATTAAGATGATTATTAAAGTGGAATTATTCGATGATGATTTTTTTGCATTCATCTTTACTTACGGAGATCGTTCCGGAATAATTATAACTTGAGCTTGTTACCTCTACACTATGTTGTCCGGGTTTGACTTCTACGGTGATCGCTTTGCTATCCCCGCAATTTCGGTCGGCTTCACAATGTTCAAGGGTCCCTTTGGTCTCTCCGTTTACTTTTACAGTTAAAACACCGACATAATCGGAGCAATAGCTTGGTTTGGCAAAAACAAGGATATTCCCTTTTTCTTCTGCCGCCGGTGCAGGAGTCTCTTCTGGATCATTTTTTTTCTTTTTACAGGATTCAAGCATCAAGACAGAGCCCACAAAAGAGAAAATAATAAGACAGGCAATTAGTTTTTTCATGATTTTTAAATTTTAATGTGAAACATAATTTCTTTTGAATGATCAAAGTTAAGGCCGTTGTATGGCGCTTTAGGTTATCAAAAAGATGAAAATACATCCCCCAAAAGGATGAAAGTGGTGGTTTTACAGGTTTGGCATTAAAAATGTTTACCAAGAGATCGTAATTTTGGCCGGCCTTGTGGAATGAGTAGATACTTACTTTAAAAAATGAATGCATGAAGGAAACCAATGAACTAGTATTTTTTGCGCTGCAGTCTGCCGCATTCGGGATTACTTTTTTATTGACAGTATTACATCTTCTGGTGTGGTTTTTCAAAAAAAAGAACATTTACCTGATCAGCACGATCTATTTATTGGTATGGCTGCTCTCCTATGGGATAAAATCAGAAATGTTTATGATTGCGACTGGTCAAAACAGCACTACGTATTTTCGGCTGGCAGAATGGAGCCTTCTGATTGCGTTGGTGGGCATGTCGGTTGTTTCTGTATATTACACCACCCGAAACCAAAAAAAGGTAGCGATTTTAATGGTTTCGTGCAGTTTTTTTGCTGGAGTATACCTCGCCTTTTATTATAGTGCCGGTTTTAGGCTGGATCCGTTGCTTGTGATCTTATCTGTTTTGATGTGCAGCCTGGCTGTGGCATTAATTTTGAAAAGGGAAATTCTGGAAGAGTCTAAAACCGAACAGCTCCCCCAAAAGCTTGATATAACCTCCCGGGAATCGGAAGTCTGGGCCTTGTTGTCGGAAGGATTTACAGACAAAGAAATTGCCGATAAGCTAAACAGATCTGTACCTACTGTGAAAACCTATATCAGAAGTTTATATAAAAAGTTAAATGTTAAAAATCGTACAGAAGCCACATTACTATATAATCGCACTAATAACCCTTAAGCTGGTGTTGTCAATGACTTATAGGGTGTATTCAGAACGCACCGTGAAGCAAAACACCGTAAGCTTATCGGCAGCCGATGAAAAATTAATTATACCGGATAGCACCTTTTATATTCTTGAAGACAGAAATTCTGGGTTTTCCTGTGACGAAGTTTTGAGGTTGCCGTCGGAGGCATTTGTGAAATATGCTAAGAACACGGGGGTAAACGGGTATACTTATTGGACAAAGTTTTCTATTGTCAGTACAGATGAAAAGCCCTACCAACGTTTGCTGGAGCTGGAATACCCTCCCCTGGAATTTCTTTCCCTGATTTATATCTCAGGAGATTCGGTGATCGAAGTACTTTCCGGTGCAGCGCTCCCTTTCGATATCCGTAAAATAAAATCGGGGAGTCATGTCTTTGAGATCCCTCTTCAGAAAGGCGTTAACACTTTTTATTTTAAGATAAAGTCTCCCATCGCAAAATTTCCGGTGATCATACATTCTAATGAATCTTTTAAAAAATCGCAAAACAGTCAGTTAATGTTTTACAGTATACTTTTCGGGATCATACTATTCATCATGATTCTGAATGTTATTTTCTATTTTCAGACAAAAGACTTTTTACATTTGTCGTACGTAGTATATATTTTTATCTCGTTGCTTGGGTTTATCAACTACATTGGTCTGGGGCTTCAATATATCTGGCCCGATATGCCCTGGTGGAATAAAACATCATTTCTGTTTTTTCTGAACTTTGTGATTGTGACACATATTATTTTTGCGATCGATTTATTGAACCTGAAAAAATTTGCTCCTCTTTACCGTAAAATTTTACTATTGATCGTGTTTTTGCTTTTTGCTCCCATGGGGATCTGTAGTTTTGTTTTCCCTTCCTGGCTGGTGTTTAAAATCACCATTTACCTTGATATGTTACTGCTGCCCTTAGCACTTGTAGCAGGATACATCGGTATTAAGCATAAACACGTTCCTACGTACTACTACCTTGCCGGATGTGTGTTATTTACCTTGTCTGTAAGTACCACGCTGTTCCGGTATTTGCAGAAAGATCCTGTTTACAGTGGAGTAAGTCATACGATCGGTGTTGCGATGGTCTTGGAAATTATTTTATTTTCGATCGCCATCGGAATAAGGGTCAAAGAACATCTGGTGATATGTGCCCAGGCGGTTTCCAATGATCCTGATACAGTTCCGAAGATAGAAATCAATCCTGGAATTGTGAAAATACTTACCCCGAAAGAATTGGAAGTACTGGAGAATTTGTTTCTGGGGTTACCGGATAAAGAAATTGCACGGCAAATGGAGGTGTCTGTTCCAACGGTTAAGACACACCTGAAGAAAATTTTTGTCAAACTGGAAGTACGTAACCGTACGGAAGCGGTTATCAAAGCCCGGTATTCCTGATTTTTATTGTTCTTTTTTCTGGTCACTAAAGTTAGAGAAGTGTTATTAATACTAATAGTTAGTTTTGCGGGTTATATAATTCAGGATCACATACTGTTTTTATGAACGATTCCTTTTAAAGTATTGAAAGTGAATGTTCAATAACCTGACCGGAACTATTGTTTCTATTTAAAAATGACTAAATTACCTATTGGTGAAAGGTGAAAATGACAGGTGTATTCATTTAATACTGAATTTGTAGCATGAAAAAAGGGCTCTTACCAATTATACTTATTATATTTTTTTTCATCCGGAATAGTTACGGGCATGTTCCGGGGCATGAATCTTCCATACGATTTATTGAAAATAAAAATCAATGGGAGATGCAGGTTGCCTACCGGGCAGAATTGCCTGCCGGA
>CAYTGJ010000012.1:6768-8380 GCA_964437245.1 uncultured Chitinophagaceae bacterium | reverse complement strand
TGCCGGAGGAGCGCTGTTTCTGGAAAAAAATTGTTTTACCTATCATTTAGTTGCGTCCAGGGGACATCATCCTTCACTGCCGGACAGGTCGGATCTGGAAGACAGTGCTTATTATAAAGGTCATGCATTCAAAGTACATTTTAAACAAGCCAAGCCGGAAGTAGTGATGAATCCGGAAGGAGAAGCTTCTGATTACTATAATTATTTTATCGGAAAAGATCCGACCAAATGGGCCTCTCATGTAAAAGCATTTCAGAGTGTGACGTATCAGGAGTTGTACAGTGGCATCGACATGAAGGTTTATTCACAGGGAGCCCATGTAAAATATGATTTTATGATCCTGCCTCATGCCGATGCTTCTGCTATCCGGATGCAGTACGAAGGGTTGGCTGGTTTGTCTCTGCAGGGAGGAGATCTTGTATTGCAGACGTCGCTCGGGGCTGTCAGGGAGCAGAAGCCGTATGCTTATCAGTACATCAATGGTAAATTGCTGACAATTCCCTGTCGCTTTGTGCTGGATGGTGATGTCGTGTCTTTTCATTTCCCGGAAGGTTATAACAAAAATTATCCGCTTACGATTGATCCGGTATTAGTATTTTCCACCTATTCCGGTTCGTTTGCTGATAACTTCGGATATACGGCTACTCCTGATTCGAAAGGATTTTTATATGGGGCCGGTTCGGCCTTCGGCACAGGCTACCCGATAACGTTGGGGGCTTACCAGAGCAGTTTCGGAGGAGGGATCACATTATGGAACCGGTTGGGGGCCGATATAGGGATTACCAAATATGATACTTCAGGGACGAAGAGAATTTATTCCACTTACCTGGGAGGAAATGGCAATGAGGTTCCTCACAGTATTATAGTCAACGATCAGGACGAATTATATGTATTCGGGACTACCAGTTCCTCCAATTTTCCGGTTACGGTCAATGCTTTTGATGTGTCGTTTAACGGAGGAACATGGATTGAAATGCCCGGGATCGACATCCGCTATGTAGGGTGCGATATGTTTGTTTCAAAGCTGAGCAGCAGCGGAGGAACGATGCTGGCTTCCACTTTTCTGGGAGGGACGTCCAACGATGGAGTGCTGGCCAGAAATCCGGCTTCTAGCCTTCGCTACAATTATGCCGATGAGGTCAGAGGGGAAATCGAACTGGACAAATCATCCAATGTATACATCGTAAGCTGTACCCAATCGTCGGACTTCCCGATGAGAGGCAGTTCTTTTCAACCCACCTACAGAGGAGGTAATTTTGATGCTGTGGTGGTCAAGATGGATCCTAACCTGGAAAATATTATCTGGAGTACTTATCTGGGAGGAAGTGGAGACGATGCCGCTTATTCTATTGAACTGGATACACTAGAGAATATATATATTACCGGAGGAACAAATTCGGTCAATTTTCCTACCACTTCCTCTGTTTTGTATCCTGCCTTTCAGGGAGGGAGTGTCGATGGGTTTGTCACGTATATGAACGGTGTGAATGGCAGTTTGATCTATTCTTCTTATTTCGGTTCCCCGGCGTACGATCAGGTTTATTTTGTGGGCCTTGATAAAAATAATAATGTACACCTGTTCGGACAAACCGAAGCGATCAATGCCAATGCC
>CAYTGJ010000012.1:0-6758 GCA_964437245.1 uncultured Chitinophagaceae bacterium | reverse complement strand
CAGTTTGTAAGCAAGCTTACACCGGAACTTGATTCTGTCATCTGGTCGACCACTTTTGGTACAGGATCCGGGCGCCCTAATATTTCACCTACGGCTTTCCTGGTCGATCTGTGCAGCAAAATCTATTTGTCAGGATGGGGAGGTACTCCGGAGCATAACGAATTCCTGGCAAACGTGACAAGACCTTTTACCATGCTTACTACGCTTGGTCCGAATCCGGTGACGGATTATTATCAGTCCACGACCGATCATCATGACTTTTATCTGCTGGTGCTGGAAGACGATGCTTCAGCAGTCAACTATGCCTCTTTCTTTGGCGGTAATCAAAGTCCTGAACATGTAGATGGCGGGACCAGCCGGTTTGACAGAAAAGGCAAGATTTACCAGGCGATGTGTGCCGGTTGCGGAGGCCATAGCGACATGCCGCTGGAACCACCTTATGGTCCTACCGAATTACCTTCCTTGAACAATAATGCTAATTGTAACATCGGAGTGTTTAAAATGGATTTCCGCCTTCCGATTGTAGTAGCGGATTTCCAATTTGGAAATGCCTGTATCGGAGATACCGTGGCATTTCTGAATACCAGCCTGAAGAAACCTACGACGATTGTTTCCTGGTTTTTCGGCGACGGTACTACTTCCGGAGAAGAGCATCCTACACATGTGTATGAAGCAGGTGGAATATATAATGTGATGCTTGTACTTTCAGACAATGCTACCTGTAACCTGGCAGATACACTGATCAAACAAATCTATATTTCTCCGCTGACAGGGATGGCGGTAGAGGCAATTGCAGATCAGTACGTCATATACAAAGGAAGAAGTACTACCATAAGGGCATTGCCTCCGCAAGGATGGAATTACACATGGTCACCTCCCAATACCTTGAGCAACCCTTTTATCAGCGCTCCTGTGGCGACTCCTCCTGTGACCACTACTTACACCGTAGAGTTTGAAGATCCTGTTGTAAGCCGGTGCCGTATTTCGGATACAGTGACCGTGCAGGTGGTGGAGATCATTTGTGAAGAACCTAATATTTATGTTCCCAATGCTTTTTCGCCCAATGCAGACGGGAAGAACGAACTGTTGTACGTGCGGAGTGTCAATATCAGGGAGCTTTATTTTACGATCTATAACCGGTGGGGGGAGAAAGTTTTTGAAACAAGAGATCAGAGTGTGGGCTGGGATGGTACTTACAAGGGAATGCAGGCGGATCCGGGTGTATTTGTCTACTACCTGGAGGGGTATTGTGTGGACGATCAGAAATTTTTCATCAAAGGAAATGTAACGCTGATACGATGATCCCCTGTAATATACATATGGACAATTATTACCCTTTTATATCTCTGATCAGGAGTATAAAAGTCATAGCGAAGAAGTTACTGCTACTGGCAGGTCTTTTGGGATTATCAGTACTGTTTGGACAGCTGCATGCGCAGGATATTCATTTCTCTCAGTTCTTATCCTCGCCTATGAACCTGAATCCTGCCTTGACAGGAGATTTTGACGGTAGCTACCGCTTTGCCGGAAACGGCAGAAGACAATGGAGTTCTGTAACGATCCCCTATCAGACATTCGGACTTTCGGCAGATGCCAATAATTTTTTACGCTTGAAAAATGTAGGAGCAGGTCTTTCGATGTACCAGGACAAAACCGGAGATTCCCGCTTCAGTACTTTTCTACTCAATGCGTCGCTGTCGTACCGTATTAAACTGAACAAGGATTCTACTCAATTTATTATGCTGGGGGCTCAGTCGGGTTTTACTTCGCGTAGGATTGATTATAATAACCTGCGTTATGACAATCAATTTAATGGTTTGGTGTACGATCCTTCCATTGCGCCGATCGAAGAGTTTCAAAATGCAGGAAGAATTTATCCGAACCTGAACGGAGGGATTCAGTGGATGTACAAGCCTAAAGCACGTACGGCGATATCGGCCGGTTTTTCTCTGTACAATATTCTTACTCCTAAACAGTCTTTTTACGGAGATAATTTTGTGGTATTGGACCACCGTTATAATATCCATGTTTCCGGTCAGGCGAAGTTGTCAGAAAGATTTGATCTGTTGCCGAATCTTTTGTTTATGACACAAGGTACATTCCGGGAGCTGGTGGCCGGAACTTCTGTGAAGTATATATTAAACGGGAATCCTTCCAAATACAGAGCGGTATACGTGGGTGGATCACTCCGGGCAAGGGATGCCGCTTTTGCCACTATTGGAATGGACTATCAGAAATTATATGTAGGACTCAGTTATGATCTTAATTTCAGTAATCTTACACCGGCCAGTAATTATCGCGGTGGAATTGAGTTTGCCGTGATATACATACTGGATGTATTGCCCAGGAAACGCATGTATAAGATTTGTCCGGTGTATATTTAAAAATGGTTTCATAGAGGTTCTGTTATGAAGAAAATACTATTTCTTTTTTTATTGTTTTTGATCACTGATTTTTCTCTCGCTCAGTCGAAAAAGCAATGGTTAAGATATGCCGATGAGTCATATGAAAGTAAAGATTATTACGGAGCATCCGTTTATTACAGGAAAGCAATGCTGATCGATTCTTCGGATTTGTATACTGTATTCCGGTATGCAGAGTCGATGAGGCAGTACAATGAGTATGCAAAGGCGGAGCATTACTATCAGTATGTCTATGACCGGGATAGTAAGAAGGAATATAAGGATTGCCTGTTCTGGCTGGCTTCCATGCAAAAGTATAATGCAAAGTATCTGAAGGCCCGTGGGAATTTCAGCCGGTATACGAAGATCAATACAGACAAAAATTCTTTCAACTATAAAAAAGCCCACCAGGAAATAAAATCGTGTGAGTATGCACTTACCGTTACCAGTGATACCGTAGAGGTGCAGGTGGTAAATATGGGAGATTCTACAGTGCTGGAATTGTCGGTCAATACGGTCAATTCGGAATTCAATGCCATGCCGCTCAATGATTCGGTGTTGTACTTTTCCTCTCTCCGGTCAGAAAAGATGAGAGAATATAGTGACCAGAAGGATAAAGAATATTTTATAAAAGTGTATGAGGCCGAGCGAAAAGATACTACCTGGCTTTTGAAAAGTGTGCTGGACACTTCTATCAACAAGGCATCTTCCAACACAGCGAATACAAGTATCAGTACCGATAAACAAAAATTATATATAAGTCGTTGTGATCCCGAACTGGCCTGTGAGTTGTATGTAAGTCAGTGGGATAATGGGAAATGGTTGCCCGCCACCAGGCTGCCGGAGCCGGTCAATCTTCCGGGGTATATTTCCACCCAGCCATCTGCGGCCACGATCGATAGTGTGGAAGTATTGTTTTTTGTCTCGGACCGGAAGGGGGGGAGTGGTAAAATGGATATATGGAAAACGGAATGGAGGGATGGGATCTGGACAGAACCTCAAAACCTGGGGAAGGAGATCAATTCGATCGACGATGAAGTAACACCTTTTTATCATGCCTCTAGCAATACTCTTTATTTCAGTTCTTCCTGGCATTATGGTCTGGGAGGATTTGACATCTTTGGAGCAGCCAGAGATGGAGAGAAGTTTGCCACACCGAGGAATCTGGGATATCCCTATAATTCAAGTGTGAACGATCTCTACTATACGATCAATGACGAGACCAGTACCGGTTTTTTTACGTCTAACAGGAAAGGATCTTTTTTCAGAAAATCAGAAACCTGCTGCAATGATCTGTGGGCCTTTCAACGGACTCTTCCGGAACCGGTAGATACGGTTCCGGAAGAAGAACTGACGCCTCTTGAAAAGCTGATGACTTTCCTTCCTGTAAAATTGTATTTTCATAATGATGAACCCAATCCTAAAACAAGGGATACGGTTTCTACCAAAACATATCTCGAAAGTTATCAGGAGTATAAAGATCTGCAGGATGAGTATCGTCAGAATTATTCCGGAGGATTGGAAGGGGATGCCAGAGAAAGTGCTGTTGATACGATCAATTCGTTTTTTGAACATCATGTAGACAAAGGAGTACAAGACCTGGAACATTTTACCGAGTTACTGTATGCAGAATTGGAAAAAGGATATAAGCTGGATGTGTTGGTAAAAGGCCATGCGAGTGCACTTGCAAAAACAGATTACAACGTACCGCTCACCTTGCGAAGGATCTCCAGTCTTGAGCTGTATCTGAGAAACTACCGGGAGGGCGCTATTTTGCCCTATCTTTTAGATACCGCAGCCAATGGAGGAAGCTTAAAGATCATCCGCCTCCCTTTTGGAGAATATAAGGCTCATAAAAATCTGAGTGATAATTTATATGATCAGAAAAATTCAGTGTATTCGGTGGCGGCTGCCGAACACCGGAATATTGAGATCGTGTCGGTTACGCTCTCTCATGACGATAGCCTTACGGCTGAAATGAGGTTTTTGAAAAAAGAAGTATTTGATTTCGGAAGTTCTGTACAAGGACAGAAACTTGTGCATTCATTTAAATTTAAGAATTCAGGAAAAGCGCCTCTCCTGATCTCAAATGTCAGTACTTCCTGTGAGTGTATTACCGTGCAGTATCCTACGGAGGAGATCGTTCCCGGGGAAAAAGGAGAGGTAGAAGTCGTAATGGAGACAGAGGGCCTGAAAGGAAAGGAGTTTCATTCTATTACGATTTATACCAATGGTGTTCCGATTCAGAAAGAGCTCTCCGTAACTACAGAGGTACGCGACAGGTAGTGTTGCGGAATTTTTTCTCAGTAGATCAAAATTCTTTTATAAATCCAAGCATAAAGCCGATTCCCTGTGCCTGAAGCATTTTCAGCTCAGCCGGCATATTATTAAGGTTGGCCGATGGATTGTATGATTCGTAATATTGTTTTGCTTCAAAAGCCCCGTTCAGGTACTTAAGCCCTATCTGAATATTACTATACTCTCCCAGAAGCAATTCTGCCCCGAAGCTTGCAAAGGGAGCGATCATGGGGTTGTAGCGTGCATAGGTAATGTATTTGTCGCTGTAATCCCGTTCTTCCAGGTAAAATCTTCCGGAACCATTCAGTCCTATTCCTCCGCTGAGAAACAGATTGATCGTCCCGAAATCTTTTTCAAGAATAGGATAAATGAATTTGACTCCCGGATGTACATATATCTTATTAAATCGCCCGATGATGTATATGGTAGGATCGTACGCTCTGTTGTAGCTGTTGAAAAGGAATCCGCCGGTGAGTTCGACCACAAGATATTTGTGTACTTTACGGCCTAGAAATACTTCTCCTCCTCTTCCTGTATAGCCTCCCAGTAGTCCTGTATAAGGAATTCCCATAGAGCTGTAATCGATACGGACATTTTTGAAATTGGTAGCATAGCTATATCCTATGCCAAATCGCCAGAGAGGACCTTCTAATTTTTTAGAACCCTGTGCCAGGATGTTAAGCGGAAGGGATATTAGAAGAACAATTATGAAAAGCAATGGTTTTGTGGATTTCATAAAAAACATTGTTGTTATAAAAAAGCCCTGCTTCCTGGCAGGGCTTTTGGTTCCTTCTGTTTTTATAACTTTCTTTTTACTTCTTTTTCTTCGAAGGATTCTACAATATCTCCTTCTTCGATGTCATTAAAGCCTACAATACTGATTCCGCATTCGAATCCGAACTTTATTTCGCCCCGGTCTTCTTTCAGATGTTTCAAGGCATCGATTTTTCCGGTGTGCATTACGATTCCATCCCGGATCACCCGTATCTGGTTGTTCCGTTTGATAACTCCTTCTGTCACATAAGAACCGGCGATCGTACCCAGTCGGGAGATCTTGAATACTTGTCTTACTTCGGCTGTTCCGACGATCACTTCTTCCAGCTTTGGCTCCAGCATTCCTTCCATGGCAGCTTTTACATCGTTGATCGCATCGTAGATGATAGAGTAGATACGGATCTCGATTTCCTCTTCTTCGGCAATTTTTCTTACGGAAGAAGAAGGACGTACCTGGAAAGCCACGATGATGGCATCCGAGGTAGAAGCCAGGTGTACATCAGATTCGGAGATCGCTCCTACACCTTTGTGGATGATACGTACCTGGATCTCTTCGGTAGATAGTTTTAACAGGGAGTCGGACAAGGCTTCTACAGAACCGTCCACATCTCCTTTTACGATCAGGTTGAGTTCTTTGAAGTTTCCGATCGCCAGACGTCTTCCGATTTCATCCAGCGTAATATGTTTTTTGGTACGGATGGATTGCTCACGGATCAATTGCTCACGTTTTGTGGCTATTTCTCTCGCTTCACGCTCTCCTTCCATTACCTGAAGTTTATCTCCGGCCTGAGGAGCTCCGTTCAGTCCCAGTATCTGCACCGGTGTAGAAGGGCCTGCTACTGTTATTTTGGCTCCTCTGTGGTCGAACATCGCTTTTACACGTCCGAAATGAGCACCGGCAAGAATTACATCTCCTATTTTAAGAGTTCCGGCTTGTACCATTACGGTGGCAAGATAACCCCGTCCTTTATCCAGGGATGCTTCGATAATCGCACCAACGGCGTTTTTATTCGGATTGGCTTTCAGTTCCAGCAATTCGGCTTCCAGCAATACTTTTTCAAGAAGCTCCGGAATTCCTTTTCCGGATTTGGCGGAAATTTGCTCGCACTGATATTTTCCACCCCAATCTTCCACCAGGATATTTTCCTTGGCAAGTTCTTCTTTGATTTTGTCAGGGTTGGCAGAAGGTTTGTCTATTTTGTTGATCGCAATGACGATTGGTACACCCGCCACCATTGCGTGATTGATTGCTTCTTTGGTTTGCGGCATGACGCTGTCGTCGGC
>CAYTGJ010000011.1:45305-52080 GCA_964437245.1 uncultured Chitinophagaceae bacterium | reverse complement strand
TAGCAAGGTGGAAACGTTGATAGCCCTTGTGTACATTGAACTTTCCCGGTGTTATCACAATATAGAAGAGTCGGATAGTGCATCCGGACAAGGGTATGCCAGGGTGAAGAAATTACAGAAGCTGATCGACGAGCATTTCAGAGAAAAAAAATTCCCGGCAGATTATGCCGATTTTATGAATATGAGTACACGCCATCTTAGCCGTATTTGCCGGGAAGTGCTGAACAAATCGACCGGCGATCTGATCACGGAAAGAATCCTGATCGAGGCAAAGCGTTTGCTCATTCAGAAAAATATTACGGTTTCCATGGTAGCGGATGAATTAGGGTATGAAGACTATTCTTACTTTATCCGGATGTTCAGGAAAAATACAGGCTTATCGCCAAAAGAATTTCAAACAAAAACCAATCAGCCATTCGATTAATATCATGAAAAAGAAAACCTGTGTAGTGATAGGTTCGGGGATCGCAGGAATCGCTGCTGCCATCAGGCTTGCCCGGAAAGGATATGAGGTAACGGTTTATGAAAAGAATAGTTATGCAGGAGGAAAGCTCTCACAGTTTGAGCTCAAAGGATATCGCTTTGACTTCGGGCCTTCGCTTTTTACACTTCCCGAAAATGTAGAAGAACTTTTCCGTTTATGCGGGAAAGAGCCGTCCGATTATTTCCATTATACACAGGTAGATCCGGGGCATCGTTATTTCAGCGAAGACGGAACGGTATTCAATGCACTTCATTCTCCCGAGCGGTTTTCGGAAGAAGCTGAAAAAGTATTTGGAGAATCTAGGGGTGCTGTGCTTACGTATCTGAATAATGCAAAAGAAAAATATGAACTGACCAAAGATATGTTCCTGGGAAGGTCTTTGCATCAGTTTAAAAATTATCTGACAGGAGAGGCGCTGCGCAGCATGTTAAATTTTCATAAAATGGAAAGTTTAACCACGCTTGACCGTTCGCACCGGAAGCGGTTTAAAACCCCTCAGATGATCCGGTTCTTCAACCGTTTTGCTACGTATAACGGATCGAGCCCTTACAAGGCGCCGGCTACGCTTGGCCTGATCCCGCATCTGGAAATCGGGAAGGGGGTGTATTATCCGAAGGGTGGGATGTATGCCATTACTACTTCTTTGCTGAAACTCGCAGAAGAGATGGGCGTGAAATTTGTCTTACAGCAGGAGGTCCGGGAAATACTGATAGAGAAAAACAAAGCGGTGGGAGTAAAGACCGGAAACGGGAGCTTTCACTATGATTGTGTGATCAGTAATATGGACGTGTATTATACGTATCATCAATTGCTTCCGGGGTTGAAGAGGCCCGAGAAGACCCTTCGGCAGGAAAAATCTTCTGCTGCGATTGTATTCTACTGGGGGATCCGTAAGCAATTCCCGGAATTGCTTTTGCATAATATATTATGGAGTGAACATTATGAAGAAGAATTTGATACGATGATCACCCGTAAGTGGGTACACGAAGACCCTACGATCTATATCAACATAAGTTCCAAATGTTCTCCGGAAGATGCTCCCGAGGGTTCGGAAAACTGGTTTGTCATGATCAATGCTCCTCATGTGGATTCGCAGAACTGGGAAGAACTGATGAAAGAAGTGAGACAAAATGTGGTCAGTAAAATAAACCGTATGCTGAAAACAGATATAGAACCGTTGATCGAATGTGAGGAGGTTCTTAACCCTCTTCTGATGGAAGAGAAAACAAGGAGTGCTTTTGGCGCGTTGTACGGAAACAGTTCCAACAGCAGGTTTGCTTCTTTTTTACGACATCCTAATTTCCATCCGGAAATTAAAAATCTGTATTTCTGCGGAGGGACGGTTCATCCGGGAGGAGGGATTCCGCTTTGCCTGATGAGCGCCAGGATAGTAGCTGATCTGATCAAATAAGATATAATGATGAATACTAATCATGTAGTTTGCTGTATAAGGCCTTGGTCAGGACTTAAGAGTATGATTTGATCTTGTCTCCCGAATCGGATATCTGTTCATCGTATCGGATCAATTATAGATTTTTCTTCTTAACTCCTCTCACTGCTTCGGCCGTCCAGGGATCTTCCGGCCAGTGGTGTTTCTGGTAGCGAACCCGTAGTTCTTTCCTGACCTCAGGGTACGTGTTTTTCCAAAAGCTTTTCAGGTCCTGGGTGACCTGTACCGGTTTATATCCGGGAGAAAGCAGGTGCAGCAACACAGGAGTCCGTCCTTCGTTAATGGCTGGAGTTTCCAGCAATCCGAACATCTCCTGCAAACGTACTGCTAATACAGGAGTACTTCCGTCAGAGAAATATTGTAGCCTTATTTCAAATCCGCTTGGAACTTTTATTTTTTCCGGGGCCAGCTTTTCCAGTCGTTGTGAGCTTTCCCAGGAGAGGGTTCCGGTGAGGATCGCTGTGAGATCAAGTTTCTGAAAATCTTCCCGTTTCCGGATAGTGGAGAGATAGGGCGTGAGCCATTCTTCCGGATGGTGTTGCAGATAGTCGGCAGTTACTTCCGGCCATTCTTCCTCCGGTCGCCAGGTTTTCACGTTGATGATTCTGGCTTGCCACTGGAGAAGATCTTCCGGCCATTTGAAAAGCGACAATCCTTCTTTGCGTACCACTTCGCATAAGATCCTGGTCCGGTCAGCTTCCGGTATTTTTTCTAACGGACTGCTTTCTACGATGATCTCTCCGATTTTCTTTTCGGTACGGGCTATCAGCATTCCTTTTTGAGAATCCCACTGTACGACTTCTTTCTGGTAGGCCAGGGGCAGTATGTCCTTTGCATTAAGTGGTGCAGCCAGGTAGATTTTTCCTTCGTTGTTCCCTCCGTCCAGGTGGGCTACAGCCAGCCAGGACTCATGTATCAATGGATCTTGTTCCGTTAGTTTTACAATGCGCCCGTTGGCCAGACGAAAGCGTTGCGGATCGTTTTCCTTCTGACGGGCGATCCGTTCGGGATAGGCTGCTGCAATTAATTTCCCTACTGCTTCATAGAGAGGAGGGGTATTATCTTGTTCTGTGTGGAGTGTTTTTCTCCAGGCTTTTGCCAGTCGTTCGATGCGTTCCAGTACACCTCTGTCGGCTGCTACATATTCCTTGTTTCGCCATTTTCGTACTGCTTCCACACGGGTGGCCAGATTAGCTCCCGTTTCTTTGGACAGAGGATCGCGTTCTTCCAGTACCGATGCGACATCCGTAGCCAATGACAATAAACCGAAAGCCTGTCCTTCGAGCAGAAGATGGGCGATCCGGGGATGAGTAGGAAGCCGGAGCATGGCTTTGCCCCGTTCGGTAATACGGTTTTCTTCCAGCGCTCCCAGTTGGGTAAGGAGTTCCTGCGCCTGCCGGATACTGCCGGCAGTAGGGGGCGTAAGCCAGGTAAGTGAACGAAGGTCCTGCACTCCCCAATGAGCGAGTTCCAGCATCGTGGGGGCAAGATCAGCTTCCAGAATTTCAGGAGTGCGTTGAGGAAGCAGGTGCTGATGAGCCCCTTCGCTCCACAGACGGTAGCAGATCCCCGGACCAAGACGACCTGCCCGTCCGGCCCTTTGGTCTGCGGCATCTTTGGTGACACGAATTGTATCCAGCCGGGTAAGCCCGGTGCGAAGGTCAAAACGGGGCACTCTGGAAACTCCTGAATCTACTACGATTTTAATCCCTTCGATCGTAAGACTTGTTTCGGCAATGGAAGTAGCCAGCACTACTTTACGAATCCCTGCCGGGTGAGGGAGGATCGCTTCCTGCTGTTTTTGCGGAGGAAGGTCGCCGTACAGCGGATGAATGCTGATCCCGGAAGTCTCTTTTTCCAGCAACTCCTGGGTGCGCAGGATTTCGCCTGCTCCCGGCAGGAAAGCCAGGATGTCTCCTTCTTCTTTGGCAAGCGCTTTGCGGATGGCACGAGCCATCTGAAGCGGAAGAGGAGTATTGTTTTCTTCCGGGAAATACTGGTAGTGGATCGGATATTGCCGGCCTTTACTCGTGACGATGGGGGCATTGTTCAGCAGGGAAGAGAGTTGCTGACCGTCCAGCGTAGCCGACATAATGATCATTCTCAGGTCTTCCCGGAGCACTTGTTGTATGTCGAGGCATAAAGCGAGTGCAAGGTCGGCATGCAGGCTTCTTTCATGAAATTCGTCAAAGATCACCAGGGCCGTATCCTCCAGCGAATTGTCCTGCTGCAGCATACGGGTGAGGATCCCCTCGGTTACTACTTCCAGCCTGGTCTGCTTGCTGGTCTTGTTTTCAAAACGGACTCTGTATCCTACCGTTTCACCTACCTGCTCATGGAGCAGGGAAGCCATCCGGCTGGCTACGCTTCTCGCCGCCAGTCGCCGGGGCTCCAGCATCAGGATCTTTTTTCCCTGCATCCAGGGTTCCTTTAAAAGCTCAAGAGGCAGTACCGTACTTTTTCCTGCTCCCGGAGGAGCTTGTACGATAAGAGTAGTGTGTTCGGACAATTTCTGTCTGAGCTCCGGCAGGATTTCCTGAATAGGGAGTGGTTCGGCCATTTTGTTTTTAGCGGACAACAGTTAAGTCTGCAAATTTCCTAAAAAATATGATTATACATCAAAGAAGGGTATATTTAATTAGAAGAAAGAGGCGGCATAAGTGCCGGCTAACAAGAGAGACCGCTATAGAAAATTCGATTGAACAATGAAAAAATCCGATATCAATCCCCTGCCCAGGTTTTTTGATACCTATATTCAAAAAGTAGAAGAGGAAGAGCTCGTTTCGTCTTTGCAAAGAAATCTTACCGTGCTGGAAACCCTGGATCTGCAACTTCTTGAAAGCCTTGGAGACAGAGTGTATGCTCCCGGTAAGTGGACGGTGAAAGATATTTTCCAGCATATGATCGATACCGAAAGAATTCAGGTATACAGGGCGATGCGAATTGCGAGAAATGATAAAACGGTCTTGCCGGGGTTTGACGAAAATCTTTTTGCTGCCAATACGAATCTGAAACGTATTACTTTGCAGGAACTGATCGAAGAATTTATGGTGTTGCGAAAATCCAGTATTTTAATGTTCAAAGGTTTTGACGCAGAGAGGTTGCAGCGAACCGGGATTTGTTTTCAGGTAGAGATCTCTGTGCTGGCGCTGGGGTTTGTCCTGTCCGGGCATCAGATCCATCATTTGCAGGTGATCGGGGACAGGTATTTACCTCTGTTAGAACAAAAATGAGTCAGAAGGATATCCGGTTTTTGTTCTGCAATTGGAATCAGACCGACGTAATCGGGTAGCATTTTTTATTTTTTGAGACGATGAATACCGGGGATCGCTTTCTGAATTTTTATCCTACTGCAGATATACTGCATTGTCTTGTGCTAGTTTGGGAGAAAAAAGGAATGATGGTAAACGATTTTCCTCAATATGCCCGGATCCAGAAATACTACACAAGTCAGCTTGCAAAATTGTATGAAGTTGATTTTGAAACGATGTATACAAAGCTCCGTGATCTTGTTCCTGTACTGGGAGAAAAAATGAAAGGAGAACCCTGGCAACCGAAAGAGGTTATCTATATTTTTTATAAGCTTGGAACCCCTCTGGCAAAGCCATTGTCCAGAAGAGGCAGAAAATCCCGGGAGGCATCTTTTTGAGATGAAATAATTCAGATCAGCAGAGTGTATCCTTCAGCGACCAGTTGATCGTATGCCTTTTTGTCGAACGAATACAGAGAGGCATCCCGGTGTGGCCCTTTCTTTACCTGCTCCAGCTCCCGGAGGATCCCAAGCGATTTTATTTTTCGTCTGAAATTCCTGCGGTCCAGTTTATTTCCCAGAATGGCTTCATAAAGGTCCTGCAATTCTTTGAGTGTGAATTGTTGCGGAAGCAATTCAAATCCGATCGGTTTTAGCTGAATATCTTTTTTTAAGGTAGCGATGGCGGTATCAACGATTTCCCGGTGATCAAATCCGAGTAGGGGCAATTTTTCCAGTTCGTACCAGAACGCTTCACTGGCATGCCAGGAGGGGTTCAGCCGATAATGATCCGGATTGACCAGCGCATAATAGGCAATCGTGACTACTCTGGCGGAGGGATGCCGGTCAACGGCACTGAATACTTTTAATTGCTGCATGTATACTTCCGGAACCCCGGTCAGCATTTTCAGGACCCGGCGTGCAGTGGTCTCCAGCGTCTCGTCTTGTTCCATAAAACCACCCGGCAGAGCCCATTTTCCTGCTTCCGGATCGGATGACCTTTTGATCAGCAGTACTTTTAAGTTACCTTCGTGGAAGCCGAATAGTACGCAGTCAGCAGTGATAGAAGCCAGAGGCGGATGATATTGCAGGATCATTTTAAAGGTCTTGTTTAAAGAACAGGAGCATTGGAATGTATTTCCACCCGGCCTCCTTCTACCGTATGGTACAGGTTGATCTCAGGAACGATTCCGAAGGCAGTTTGATAAAGTTCGGAAATTTTTTCACAAAAAAGACCGACACTGGACTCCTTTACCAGGTTGATGGTGCATCCTCCGAATCCTCCTCCCATGATCCGGCTTCCGGTACATCCTTCCAGGCTAACTGCCCGGTTAGCCAGAAAATCAAGTTCCTCACAACTCACTTCATATTGCTTGCTCAACGATACATGCGAGGCGGTCAGAAGCGTTCCCGCTTTTACAAAATTTTTCTCCTGCAAGGCAGCTACAAAATCAAGGACCCGGTTGTTTTCTTCTACATAATGTTTCATACGTTTCCGGAGGATCTCCTGGGGGATAATGTCAATGTGTTGACCCTGTACATCCCTGAAATGGTTGATCTCCGGATAATGCTGCTGGATAATGGAAAACGC
>CAYTGJ010000011.1:9832-45295 GCA_964437245.1 uncultured Chitinophagaceae bacterium | reverse complement strand
CTCTACTCTCTCCGAGTACTTGCTGCCGCTCAGTTCCCGCTGCACCATAGAGTTTACCAGCACCCATTGATATCCTTCCATCTCAACCGGAATGTACTGATGTTCTACGCATTTGAAATCAAGGAGCAGAAGTCTATTCTCAGAAGAAAATTGTGAGGTGTATTGGTCCAGCAGACCGCTTTTTACACCCATGTATTGATGCTCGGTTTGCTGACAGTACAGTACCAGTTGAGTATCGGTAAAAGAAAGCCGGTAGATTTCTCTCAGTGCATTAAGGAAGGCTACTTCAATAGCTGCAGAGGAAGATACCCCCGAGCCAAGCGGAACATTGCCCCAGATATATGCTTCAAATCCTTTTTCGATAGAATAATTTTTTTTCAGGATCGCTACTATTCCTGATGTGATCCGGTGCCATTTTTCTTTGTTTCCTAATAACTCACCGGTCATGAAAGAAACAGAAGCATTATAGTTCCCGCTTTTTATCATCACGAGATTGTCTTCCCTGGCTTTTATACTGACCAGTACCCAACGGTTGATCCCGGTTGCCAGTGACAAACCTTCGTTATAGTCCGTATGTTCTCCGATGGTATTGATTCTACCCGGTGCTGAAGCAGTGAGAGTGGGAGCATATCCGAATTCTTCCAGAAAACGTGTCGCATTCTGCTCAATAAGGTTTTTTAATTCGTTCATAGTTGTTGATTATATACTTGTTCTGCCCAGGCGATATCTTCCGGAGTATTAAGCCCCACTAGCTGACGGTAGTCGTTAATCACATAGGTCTCTACTTTCAGAGCGTTACGGAGAAACAGGCCGATGATATCGGTGAGATAATATTCGCCGTTGCGCGGATGAGGTTGTATTTGAGGTAAATAGTCAAACAAAAGATCAGCTTTGAAAATGAAGTGCGAAGACAGTAGTTCCCGGATTTTCTTTTGTTCTTCTGTAGCATCCAGTTCTTCGATACAGGCCACCAGTTTTCCTTCCGGATCCTTTACCACACGTGCATACGGGAGATCAATGTCAAAGTGAGCGGTCAGAAATGTACAGGCTGCTCCGCTGCTTTTATGAACAGCGCCCAGTGTGCGGATGGTCTCCGGGCTGATCAGGGGACTGTCGCCTACAAAAACGAATAGATCTCTTCCTTTCCACTGAAGCAGCTCCCGGGCCTGGAGTACTGCATGTGCAGTACCTTTTTGTTCTTGCTGGAGTACATAACGGGCTTTAGTACCTATTTTTTCTTTGACCAGTTCGGCTTCGTGGCCTACGACAAGCGTCACATCCGAAACACCTGCCTGGTGGAAGGCAGCAATAATATGTTCTACAATAGGGGTTCCAAAAAAAGGGACTAGTGGTTTCGGAAGTACGGACCTCATGCGGGTACCTTTTCCGGCAGCAAGAATTAAAGCGATTGGTTCCATATGACTATTAGTGAGGTCCTTTTTCTACGTTCTGAATGCTTTCATACGGTATCCGGACCATCGGTTAATACAAAATTTAGTTGTGTTGATATAACACAATAAAATTAGCTTATTTTTGTAATATTTTTAAGTTTTTTTAGTGCTTTTGTAATAAATAAATGGTGGATTATATTTAAAAAAGAGGATATGGCTCATTGTCAGACGAACCCTGCTTTTCCGGCAGGATCATCAATTGTTAAGGATGTCTTCCAGGTGATTGGAGAAAATATAAATGCTTATAACCGTTTCGAGGAGCGTGTTCCGGAGACGGAAAAGATCAATTTACGAGGCAAATTTTAGATCGGAGGCATTATATGTTTATCTTTAAACTTCTAAAGCATTAATAGCAATTCATATGCGTAAATTGTTTTTCTTTTTATTGACAGCAGGAATTCCTTTACTGGGGTTGTCCCAGGAACATACCAAACTGGAAACGATCGTACAAAAGGGACACTCCGCTTCTGTAAAAGCCCTGGCCATCAGCCCGGATGGAAAATATCTGGCAACCGGAAGCCGGGACAGAACGGCTAAGCTATGGGATCTTCGTACTGGTATGGAGATCAGGACTTATAACGGACATGAGCATACGGTGAATGGAATAGAATTTAGTCCGGATGGAAAACTACTGGCCACCAGCAGCGCCGATAAAACATTTTGTGTTTGGAATATTGCTACGGGGAAACAGCTTTTCGTCTCTCCGGAGGGGAAAAAATACAGAACGGATGTGGCTTTTTCTCATGATGGAAAATATATTATCGGAGGAGGTTACGACGACTCCGCTTCGGTGTATGAAATATCTTCGGGAAAATTGATTAAAAATATCAGTGCTGATGCAGATCAGGGACTGGGGTATGGCATCAGCCTGGCCTATAGTCCGGATGGACAATGGCTGGCTGTCGGAGAAGATAATAAGACTGCAAGGGTGTATCACCTGCCGGACTGGAAGCTGACCTATACTTTCAAGCCTGCAGATGGATGGTGCGGTGGTTGTGCCACACTCGTTTCGTTCAGTGCCGACAGCCGTTATCTCTTAAAACTTTCGCACAACGGAAAGGCGCAACAATATGACCTGCAAAGCGGAAAGCTTGTCGCCGAGTATGGTGAGGAAGTAGACCGGATTGCAGGAATTGATTTTAACAAAGAGGGTACAAAGATCCTGGTGGCAGGAGATAAAAAATTGGTCCAGTACGAAGTGCTTTCGGCAAAAGAACTGTTGACGATTCCGGTAGACTCCCTGGGTGAATTGAACGAAGCCACCTACAGTGTTGATGGAACTTTTATTGTAACGGCTTTCGGAAGTAACCAGGCAGTGGCTTTCGACGCCGGAACCGGAAAGGAATACAGGCATTTTTCAGGGATCATTAATCAGCAGGACAAAGGCGGACTGGAATACGATCCGGATAATTACTGGCAATCGTATATTGCAAAGTACATACGGTTAAAAAACCTGTTGCTGCTGACCAGAGACGATCGTTTTTTTATCACCGGGAAAACCGGAACAGCCGCCATCCGGTGGAGTACAGCGACCGGAAAACCGGATAAATCATTCCGGGGACATTCCAAAGCCGTGATCTGTTTTGATCTCAGCAAGGACGGAAAACTATTGCTGACCGGAGACGGCAGCGGGGAAGCCATTTTATGGGAAATGGAAAGCGGGAAGAAAATCCGTTCTTATAAAGGACACCGTGAACCTTTGTTTGAAGTAAAAATATCTCCGGATGGGAAATCAATTGCGACAGCTTCCTGGGATGCTTCGATGATCGTATGGGACCTGGCTACCGGCGAAAAAACATCGCACACTGATTTCCGGGAGTATTCGGCTTACTCTCTCTCCTTTACGCCCGATGGATTGTACCTGGTGTCGGGAAGGCTCAACAAAGCACTTGAATTGCGGGAGCCTGACAGTAAAGAAGTAGTGCGTACATTCATTGGCCATACCGATGTGGTTTCTTCTATTGAATTTGGTCCTGAGAAATATAAAATGCTTTCAGCCTCCTGGGATGGTACGGCCAGGATCTGGGATATTTCCACCGGGATGATGCTGCAGAAATTTAAAGTCTCTAAATCTCCGGTACATGCAGCGATCTATACGCCAGATGGTAAACGGGTGATCACCGGAGGAGACGATCGTGTCATCAGGATATTTGAAGTCGGGTCGGGCAAACTGCTTAAAACATTTGAGGGACATCAGGCCGAGATCAGTTGTATCCGGATCAGCCAGGATGGGAAAATGCTGGTTTCCTACAGTGTGGACGGAGTGATCAAATGCTGGAATCTTGAGAAAGGATTTGAGTTTTATGAGCACATGCACATTGGGGAAAAAGACTGGATGGCACGTACCAGGGAAGGATATTTCAACGCTACTTCCGGTGCCCGCTCGGCGGTACATTTTGTAAAAGGGCTTGATGTCTATCAGCCGGAACAGTTTTTTGAAGAATACTATCGTCCTGATCTTATCCCGGAAATGTATAAGAACCGTGGCGCTTCTGATGTGAAACAGAAGATGGAGGATAAACTGAATCAGGCGCCTCCTCCGGAGATCAAGATCGGGCTTGTACCGCTGGAAGGCAATATGGAAGCCGAAGTCCATCTCAAAATCACAGATATGGGAGGCGGGATCAGCGAGATCAGGCTTATGCACAACGGGAAGCTGATCCCCCTGAAGGCTGAGGAGCTTTCCTTACCTTCCGGGAAAGGAAATGGGACAACCTTCAGACAAACCTATCCTTTGGTGGCAGGGATGAATATCTTTTCAGTCAGTGGATTCAGTAAGGGAAGAGTAGAATCAATCCCTGTAGAGACCCGGATGGTCTCGGAAAGTGCTGCCCATACAAGTGTATGTCATGTTCTGGCAGTAGGAATTGATAAGTATAAAAACAATTCCATGTCGCTCAACTATGCACGGGACGATGCAGAAGCTTTTGTGGATACGATCCGGAAAAAGACGGGTACCCTTTTTCAGAGAACGGAGGTACATACCCTGTATGATGAGAAAGCCACGAGGAATGCATTGCTGGATACGCTGGAAAAACTCTCCAGGACAATAGCCCCGCACGATGTATTTGTGTTTTACTATGCCGGCCATGGAAGTATGGTGGACGATAAATTTTATTTTATCACCCAGGAATGTACGAGATTGTTTGATCCTGCGAATCTGGAGAAAAATGCCGTCAGTGGATTTGAACTCCAGGAAAAATTAAAAAATATTAAAGCACTTAAGCAGATCATCATTATGGATGCCTGCCAGTCGGGAGCATCGGTAGAATTGCTGGCGATGAGAGGATCCATGGAAGAAAAGGCCATTGCTCAACTGTCGCGCAGTGCCGGAATCCATGTCCTGGCTTCCGCAGGCGGCGAACAGAATGCCAAAGAGATTGCTCAGCTGGGGCACGGACTGTTTACCTATGTATTGCTGAAGGCAATGTCAGGAGCGGCGGACGGATCGCCGGACGACGGAAAAATTACCGTGTATGAGCTGAAATCCTACCTGGACGATCAGGTCCCGGAGCTGAACCGGCAGTACAGTGGGAAGATCCAGTACCCTTACACCTTTTCAAGGGGGCATGATTTCCCGATTGTATTTAAATAACAGATAAAATATATTCGACACCATTATAGAATCATTGTTGACCAAACTAACTTACATGACCGAAGCACAATCTTTGAACAGCGTAGCGGAGTTTCACCGTACGTTCAAACACCCTATTCAACCATCACCTGTTATCCCTTCACCGGAACGTTGCAAGCTACGGGTATCCCTGCTGGCAGAAGAACTGAAAGAGCTGGAAGAGGCCATTCAGGCCAATGACCTTACAGAAGTGGCAGATGCTCTCAGCGATCTTCAATATGTACTGTCAGGAGCTATTCTTGAATTTGGCCTGGCAGAAAAATTCGGGGAATTGTTTTCAGAAGTACACCGGTCTAATATGAGTAAAGCGTGTAGCTCTGCGCAGGAAGCAGAAGAGACAGTTGCTTATTATAAGAATAAAGACAATACCAATGCTTACTATGTCGAAAGCGACGGGAAATTTCTGGTATACCGGAAAGAAGATCATAAGACGCTCAAATCGGTCAGGTATTCTCCTGCCAGTCTGGAGCCTATTGTCAACAAATAATTTACAGCCTGTATAACATTCCATCTTCCGGGAAGTAAGGAAAAATTTATTATTTCCGGAAGCTCATTGAAATAATATTCATATTACATTAACATAATTACGCTTATGATTTTCTCAACTGCTTCTACCTCCCGGAAGGGAGCCTATACCAATCCCTCTTTGCATAAAATATACCTGGGAGTTTTCCTGCTGGTCTGGATCTGGACTTTTATAGGGACAACGGATCACAACAACTGGATCATCGAAAATACCCTTACGATTGGCTTTGTATCTACCCTGATCCTGACGTATCGAAAATACAGATTGTCAGACCTGAGTTATACTTTTATTACCGTTTATCTTTTGCTTCATATATACGGCGCCATGTATACCTATGCTGAAAATCCTTTCGGCTACTGGCTTCAGGAGGTATTGAACACTTCCCGGAACCATTATGACAGGATCGTTCATTTTAGTTTTGGATTTATGCTGGCGTACCCGATGCGGGATCTGTTTTTGAATGTATTTGAATTTCCTTCTAAATATTCCTGGATCTTGCCGGCCGAAATAACGATGTCGTTCAGTGGCTTGTACGAGATCATCGAATGGCTGGTAGCCGATGTATTGTATCCCTCTCAGGGCACTGCTTACCTGGGAACCCAGGGAGATGTCTGGGACGCGCAGAAAGATATGTGCCTTGCCTTCTCCGGTTCTGTACTGGTTCTGCTACTTGCCTATGTGATCAGAAAAATATACTATAAGAAGTAGAGCAGGAAATTTCAGTTCTGTTAGGCCGAGGTGGCAACCAGTTCAAGGAGTACCTCATAGTATTTCCGGCGTTCCATCTTTCCTTTCAGCCATGCGTAAAAGGTCATGGCCTGAATATCTTCTTTTTCTGTTTCGATGAAGACAAAAGAGTTGTTGACCTCTTCCCGGAATTCTTTGCTGGTAGCCAGGTAAGGTTGGCGGTTGAGTTTGGCCACTAAAGAGAGAAAAACATGCACCCGTTGATAAAGCGGCAGTTCGAAAAGATCGCGGAAGTTTCGCAAGAGATACTTGATCCTTGATTCTACCAGATCGTTGTGTCCCAGTTCAAACTGATTGATGCATTCAATGAGATCTTTTTTCAGAACCCATTCCCGTCCCATGATCTTGGAAAGCCACCGGTCACTATGCTGGATCGTACGAAATACAGTGATGGAGGAATGGTACTGCTCCTGTTGAAAATAATAAGTACTCAGGTTAAGACAAACGTTCAGCCGGCTGGTTTTGTCGGTGCTGAAATTTTTCTGTTTCAGAAAATCCTTCAAAAGGTCGATGGCTTCCTGCGGCCGGCCGCTGTAGTGAAGGAGGGCAGACTTTAAAAGACAATAACGAGGATAAAACAGGTGGTATTGGCTTTTCTGATAGTCCATCAGGCTTTCCAGGAGTTGTTCTGCATACTGTTCTGCCTCCCGGAATTTTTTGTTACGGTAAAGTACATGGCTGATCATATACAGCATGTGAACCTTATACCGGTGGTTGTAGCGGTTAAAGACTTTCTTCTTTTCTGCCGAGGTATATTCTCTGATAATATAAGGTTCAAACGAGTAAAAATCTTTTCCTGCCAGCGCAGCACTACGGAAGATCGCCACCAGGTTGTACATCATCCTTGGACGTTCGGTGAGTATATTGGTCAGTTGGTAGGTTTTCAAAACTTTCTGGATCAGTTGATCCATTTTTATTTGTTTCCCCTTGCTCATTGCCTCCATCAACTGATGACGGATCACCTGATGGGCGGTGTTGGCCCGGTCTTCTTCCAGCGCTCTTTCCAGCGCATGCTGCTTTTTGGTCAGAATATCTGCCAGGGGAGGGGAAAATTCGCTGAGTGATTTTTCGACCTGGTAAGAAAAGATGCTGTTCAGTAAAAGATAGGTTTCACTCTGAGCTGCCAGTTCTTCTGCCTGACGAAGAAAATTCCATCCTGCTTCTTCTGCAGTTCTGTCAAACAGGTATCTGGCAACGGAGAAGAGACTCTCTGCTTGTCCTTCGCTCGTAATATCAAGTTTTTTATGATGCAGGAAAATATATTCGGACAGTTGACGGATCAGGCGTTTTCGGGTAGCATGGTAGGCGACCAGGTTTTCATCTTCCGGGTATAGTTGTTTCAGCACTACCGATCGTTCGGGAGAAGTATTCCCGGAAAAAAGCTGAAACAATTCCCGTGTTTTATCCGGTTTCTTTTTCTGGTAGCGCTGAAGAAAATTGCGAAACTCTTTTTTCTCCTCGGGAGAAAATGTATGAATAATTTCCTGTAGAAGGTCCATTGTATGATATTAATTAAAGTCTGTAAATTACTTTAAAATATGTTATTTTATTAAAATTTAGGCATTTTTTATATTATTTAATAGTCCTTAAATGCTCAAAACAGGTTTGAGGTCCTATTACCTTTGTCTTACTTTTGATTCATACAAACGAAACGTTTTATGAAAAAAATATTCGAACAAAATCACGCAGGCATTCTTTTTCTCTTTACCATCGGTATGATAGCCGTCTTATGCAAGATGCCTCCGGTAAGCCAGGATGTGCATTATCATCAGTTTGCAGACGATAAGACGATATTCGGGATTCCCAATTTTATGAATGTCTTGTCGAACCTTCCTTTCCTTCTTGTCGGGGTATGGGGGATCATAAAAGTACGTGCCCTGTCTAAGGTAAGTTTTCCGAAAGGAGCCTTGCTGTTTTTCTTCGGAGGAGTTTTCCTTACCGGAATAGGCTCTGCTTATTATCACCTTCACCCCGATAATCATACACTTCTTTGGGATCGTTTACCGATGACGGTCACTTTCATGGCGCTGCTTTCTGCGATGGTGTCTTTCCACATGGAAGAATGGTCCGGTAAAATGATGCTGATCCCGGCCCTGCTGATCGGGATAGGAAGTGTACTTTACTGGTATACGACCGAGCTGAGAGGAGAAGGAGATCTGCGTCCGTACATATTTGTACAATTTTATCCGATGCTTTTTATCCCTTTGATCGTATTTCTGTTTCCTGTTAAAGGAACAGCTTTGAGACTGTTGTTGCCAATGATTGGCTTTTATGCCCTGGCCAAATATTTTGAGTACAGTGATCATGCATTGTATGCTTTTGGCAATGTGCTCAGCGGACATACCTTAAAACATTTATTTGCAGCGATGGCCACGGTTCCTGTGTTACAGGTTGAAAAACTTTATCAATCGGTGTTAACCAGCGAATAAACAATATACAATTTTGGTATAGGGGAATAAAAAAGTATGCAGAACATTTTACTGTCCTGCATACTCAAACCTTCTTAAACAATGAAAGGCTGGAGGGATCCGGGGTTGGCAGCGTAAACAGGATTATTTTTCAAAGACCATTTTCTTGGATTTGGCTTGGTCACGAACCGCTTTTAGCATGGCGTTGTCGAGAGTCTGCAGATCGCCTGCCTGTTCTTTGCTCTTTTCCTTTAGATAAGATTCCCGTTTTACCTTAAGGTCATTGATCTGCCGGGTGATTTCACTGCGTTCCTTTTCTTTCCTGGCGATATAAGAATTTAACTCATCTGTCGTCATTCCCTGAAGTTCTTTAGGAAGATATTCTTTTTCTACTTTTGAAATATCCTTGTTTTGTTTTTTCGCATCTACAAGATCCCATCCCGAGTTTTCATACATATGAGAACTCTTGGAGATCGTACGGTTTACAGAATTTTGTTTTCCGTATTTTTCAGAATTGAGATCCTGGGCTCTTTGTTTTTCTTTTTGCTCTATTCCTTTCTGACCGTAGTAGATATAAGTATTATTCAGATGTATATTCAGGTTGCTGATCTGATCGTCGTAAGGAGATTCCAGGTAGACCGTTTTTCTGTTCTGGTCGATGCTCATATAAGCCCCGCCGGTCAGGTCGGCTCCGTTTTTCCATAGTTCGGAAATTCCTGCATCAAAGTTCCCGCAGTAGATTGTATTGACCACTACGTTTTTATTTTTGGCATTGGCGCAGGCTTTCCGGTAGTCAATGGTTCCCTGGGTAAAAGGCTCATTGCCTGCTATAAAAATAACCTGGAGATCCTCGTTAGAAGTCCCCCAGGCCAACTGGTTGAGACTGGTTTGTATTACGTGGCCGCAGAATTCGCTTCCGCCGTAGGTAGTAAGTTTGAAAAGATCCTCGGAGATCTTGTCCAGATCGTTGGTCAGCGGGGTGACCATTCGGATATATCCTTCGGCAGGAGTGAGCCAGTCATTCCCATATTCGTAAAGTGCGATCTCCAACGCAGGTTTTGAATCGTCAGGACAGGAAGCTTTGGAAAGCTCATTTACAATGGTCCAGAGCTGTGATTTAGCTTGTTCTATGAGACCGTCCATACTATTGCTGGTGTCAAGCAGTAAGGCTATTTTTATCTTCTTGGTGTCGGTTTTCCCTTCAGGATCAGGAATTACGACAGGGTTGTCTGCTTTGAGATTCGTGGTACAGTTGATCATTAGCAGCGAAGCGAGCAATAATGAAACAGTTCTTAATGTTTTTTCTCTGATAGATTTCACGTTAGTATTCATAGACGTATGTTTTCGGGTTTAATTATTAAAGTAGAATACTCAATATTAATTTTGAGAAAGATAAAAGCCTGTTCCTTGCCAGACCACTAAAAATGAGTTAATGCATCATATCACTTAGTGAAACGGCTATTTGGATGAGGGAAGAAAATGTCATGATCAATTTGTTGATTTACAGAAAAATATTTCGACAAAAGCCTTTTGTTTGTAGTGAAAAATGCGGTTAATTGGTCATCGAAAACAATAAATCACTGAAGGTTCCGGAGAGTATGAGGATCAGAGAAATGAAGATCGCAGGTAAAATAATGCTATTGTGTGGCTTTCTATGGATGGCTGGAGGGCATGTCTTTGCCCAGCAGAAAAAATCGGAATCTTTGATGAAGGAAAAAAAATATCCGTCTTCCAAGCTGATGATGAAAGACGAGATAGGGCCTCTGATCTCCAAGGCCGAATCACTGATGGCTAAAAATCCATCGGAAGCGGTGGAAACGATCGAAGAGGCTTTGAAAGAGAGTATCCGTACCGGAGATAAATACTACGAAGCCCAATGTTACAGAGTGTTGGGCGCGATCAATCTGAACAGCAACCTGAATGAGCTGGCGATGAAAAACACTCAGAAATCTTTTCAGTTGCTCCAGGACATAAAAGACGAGGCTTCTCTTGCCAGGGTGAGGATCCAACTGGCAGAGTGTAATGACAAACTGGGAAACCAGGAGGAAGCGTTAAGACTATATGGAGAGCAATTAAGACTGTACAAACGGTACATCAGCGAAGAGCAGGCTACAGAGATCAGGTACAGGATCGCCGAGATCTATACCCGGCAGGGAAAGGTAAAGCAGGCACAGGTTGTTTATGAAGAGATCCTGAAGCAGGAGCAGTTGAAAGGGAATAAGGCAGGAATTGTAGAAGCGAATAAAAGAATAGGAGAATTGTATGAGCAGCAGAAACAGAATCAGCAGGCATTGGAGTATTACAACCGGGCACAGAATGTAGCGGAAGACGCTGATAATTCCAAATCGATCAACAGTGTGAATGAGAAGATCAGCGCTGTACTGAAAAAAGATAAAAAATACGACGAAGAGATCGTAGTACGAAAAAGGGGCTTGGAGATCAGCAAAGAACGAAACGACCCGGAATCCGAGAGTATGGAAAACCTTGCATTGGCCAGAGCTTACCTGGATGCGGAAAAGCCCGAAGAGGCGATCCCTTATTTACAAAGAAGTCTGGCGATCGTTTCAAAATCAGGAAAACTGGAACAGGAAGCTGAAGTGTTCAGACAGTTTTCAAATGCCTATGCACAAAAGAAACAATACAACGAAGCGATCGGGAATTACAAGAAATACGTAGTACTGAAAGATTCGATCCTCAAGCAAAAAGAAGAAGCCCTGGAAACGGCGATCCGTTCTAATTTATCTCTTACTGAAAAACAGAAAAGGATTGATCTGCTGGAGAAAGATGTAGAACTCAACGAACAGAAAATCCAGACACTTATCAGCGGACAAAAAGCCCGGGAAGAACGTTTGAACCGGCAGTTGGTAGTGATCTATTCGCTGGTGATGGGAATTATCCTTATTGTAGTAGCTTCTTACCTTATTTATAAAAATGCCAGGAAAAGAAGAATTGCCAATCAGTTGCTGGCCCTGAAATCCTTGCGTAGCCAGATGAATCCTCATTTTATTTTTAATGCCCTGAATTCTGTAAACAGTTTTATCTCCAAAAATGATGAGCGTTCGGCCAATAAATATTTATCAGATTTTTCCAGGCTGATGCGGATGGTGATGGAAAACTCCCAGGAAGATTTTGTACCGCTTTCGGCAGAGATCAACATCCTGGAATTGTATATAGGATTGGAGCATTTCCGTTTCCGGGAAAAGTTTGATTATACGTTTACGGTAGACGAGCAGATCGATAAAGAAGCCTATGAAATTCCTCCGATGCTGATCCAGCCCTATATTGAAAATGCGGTATGGCATGGTCTGCGCTATAAAGAAACAAAGGGAATGCTGCATATTACTTTCCATCTGACCAATGATCACCAGCTCAAAGTAGTAATAGAGGACAACGGTATCGGGAGAAAAAGATCTGCGGAACTGAAAACATTGAATCAGAAGACCGGAAAATCTACCGGGATCAAAAATACGGTCAATAGAATAGCGATTATTAAAGAAATCTATCATAAAAATATTGTCATTGATACTGAAGATCTGTATCCTGGTCAGGAAGAAACCGGAACGAGGGTTATGATCCAGTTGCCCGGAAAGATAACTAAGCCGATTGTATAATATGTTAAAAGCGATTATAGTAGACGACGAGACCGCCAGCCGGGAAACTTTATTTAATTATATCCAGAAATACTGTCCGGATGTTCAGGTGATGGAGATGGCAGATTCGGTAAAAACCGGATTACAGGCTATTGACAAAGTGCAGCCGGATATCGTTTTCCTGGATGTGGAAATGCCTTTTGGAAATGCCTTCGATCTGTTGGAACAGGTAAAGGAGATAAATTTTGAGACCGTGTTTGTTACAGCCTTTAGCAATTATGCTTTAAAAGCCCTGAACCTGAGTGCTGCTTATTACATTTTAAAACCGATCGACATAGACGAGCTGATTGTGGCGGTGGAAAAGATAAAAGCCTCAAGGGAAAAGAAGAACATGAGCATTCATACACAGATCCTGATCGAAAATATCAAAGCGATCAACGGACAGTTGCATAAGTTGGTACTGCCGGTGCTGGATGGTTTTGAGGTAGTACAGGTAAAAGATATCATACGTTGTCAGGCCAACGACAATTTTACGGATTTTTATTTTACCGGAGGGAAACGAATGCTGATCTGCCGGACCCTGAAATTTTATGAACAGGTGCTTGAAGAGTTTGGCTTTATGCGTGTACACAAATCTCACCTGATCAATCTGCAGTTTGTAAAGAAATACCGGAAAGGAAAGACCGGTCAGATCATTATGGCCGATGATTCCGAGCTTGAATTATCGGTCAACAAAAAGGATGAGTTTCTGACCAAGATGAAGGAAGGGTAAATTATTCCTGTTTGCGTTGAAGGTTTTTCTTCTTCATAGGTTGGCCTCCGTTCGATGTTGGTCCCCTGACCAACATCACCTGCTGGCTGGTCGGGGGACCAGCCAGGAAGCGGTATTACCTTACAAAGCACTTATTAATGGATAACGAAACCTATTTAAAAGATAATGGGAACGCGTATCCGATTGAATCGGATGAGTAGGGGTATAACCTTGAAAGAACTTGGTAAAATGTGTAAGATGGATCATTCTTCTATTTCCAGAATCGAAAACGGTAAATTTTCTAGTCATATCCTTACTTTAAAACTAATTGCTGACAAGCTGGAAGTGGATGTAAAAGATTTTCTGTAAATTAGTGTATGGCAAAGAAAGAAAAGAAACCAAAGGAAGCGGCTAACCTATTCCAGAGCATTATAAAAGCTTCAGTAAAAGATAGCCCGAAACCTACTCCTAAAAAGAAGGATAAGAAATAATTACACAAACTATAAACCATCAAACTTATGAAATCATTAAAACCATTCGTATTTGTCTTAGCAGGGATATTAATTACTATTGCTTTATTTTCTTTTAAGAATGAAGCTCCCAAGAAAGAATATTTGATTGTACGTTACTATACTGGCTGGGTAATAATAAAACCAGATTTAACAGAGGTGAAAATTGAAAAAGGGGATTACGATAAAACCCTAGTAAAAACCATAAATGATTTATCGAACGAAGGATGGTTGTTAGTTAATGTAACCTCAGGTGCATCAGCGGGACAATCGCCATATTTATATTTTGAAAGAGTAAAACAATAATTAATATAAAGGGAAGCGTTTTATCTTCCCTTTTTTACAACCCATTTGCTCCAACAGGTATATAGTTACCTCCCCTGACCAACCTCAGCCCATCACTATGTCTCCGAATTAAAATTTTTCCAGATAATGAGTTAGAATATTAAACTCATCTATTCCTGAATTATAAAAAGAAGCCGAAGACCACCGATAACCTTCGGGTTCTTGCACCAGGTTCCAATGTTCCTGAAGTAGGTTTAGATGAATATAATCCAGCATTTGTTCGGCTTTCTTCCTGGTGTCCGTAAGGATTGCTTTAGGATCCCGTTGCAAGAATTGATGATTTCTGTCGGCAGCATTTTGGGAAAAATAGGGTATTACGTTCGGGTGATGTTTCCGGAGATCTTCCAGGAAACGGCTTCCCGTCCATTTATTGAACGAAGAGGATGGCAATTCTTTTCCATTTTTTTCAAGCATTTCCCAGAGCAGATGAAGATGATTGGGCATGATCACATAACCATATACCACAATTTTACGATGTTGGGAGAGCCATTGAAGTTGTTCAATGATTATTTCCTTATACTTATCGGGTTTAAGCAAACATTTCCAGTCTTTGATGGTATCCGTCCAGAAATAGGTTTCACCAAGTTCCATGGAAGATTTACGTGCAGTGTGAAACATAAAAAAATAAAAAATAGTCTGTCAAAGATATGCACTAATAGAGGATTTCAGGTAGGAGATACTTCGATTTTAAACAGGTCAGAGGAGGTTGGCCAGGGGACCAACCTCGGAAGAGAATTAAATTGCCATTAATGTTATATTTTTTCGTAAAATTATTATAAATTTAAAAAATAAGAGCATTCAGGCCAGATGCTCTTAAGTCACTTCATAAGTTTATAAGCCGATGAAAAAAAACTACTTGCGGTCAATGATCGCTTTTCTTAGCTCCTTTTCCTTTGTGTTTTATTTGCAGGCTGCTCCTTCAGTGGTTGACAATCACATTAAAGTAGACCAGTTCGGATACCGGTGCAATGACCAGAAAATAGCAGTGATCAGCAATCCGCAGACCGGATATAACGCAGCTTCTGTTTTTAATCCTGGTACTGGTACAAACCAGTATCAGTTGAGAGACTGGAATACCGATGCCGTGGAGTTTTCCGGTACTCTTACTTCCTGGAACAGTGGGAATACACATACACAATCCGGAGATCGTGTATGGTGGTTCGATTTCAGTAGTGTCACGACTCCCGGTGATTACTATGTTTTTGATGTGGTGAACAATGTAGGCTCTTACCGTTTTGAGATTGGAGACCAGGTATATAAAACAGTACTGGAAGCCGCTGTCAGAAGTTTTTATTATCAGCGTTGCGGAGTAGCCAAAACGTCTGCTCATGCGGGAGCTGCCTGGGCCGATGCCAGTTGCCATGTAGGAGCGTTGCAGGACAACCAGTGCCGGTTGTACAATGCAGCCGGGAATCCTGCAACAGAAAAGAACCTGAGCGGAGGCTGGCACGATGCGGGAGACTATAATAAGTATGTGAATTTTACCTGGGGCACACTGACCGATCTGTTACTGGCATACGAGGAAAATATTCCTGCCTGGACCGACGATTATAGCATTCCTGAATCCGGAAACGGAATCCCGGATCTGCTGGATGAGATTAAATTCGAACTGGACTGGCTTTTGAAAATGCAGCAAGCTGATGGGTCTGTTCTTTGTATTGTGGGAGGGGGAGCTGCAAGTCCGCCTTCTGCCGATGCTGCACAGCGAAGATATGGTCCCGCTACTACTTCCGCCACCCTTACTTGTGCCAGTGTATTTGCACAGGCGTCGAGGGTCTATGCGTCTTTAGGCATTCCTGCGATGACCACTTATGCCACTACATTGAGTACAGCTGCTGTCAATGCCTGGAATTGGGCAAATACGAATACTAACGTACAGTTTCGAAACAACGATGGCAATGCCCCCTGGTTTTCTGCCGGATTAGGAGCTGGTCAGCAGGAAGTAGACGATTATGGAAGGATGGCGAGGAAACTGGCCGCTGCCTGCTTCCTGTATGCCCTTACGGGAAATACAACATACCGTACTTTTTTTGACAACAATTATACGCAAATGCAGCTTATTGCCTGGTCATATGCCTATCCTTTTCAGACCACCGAACAGGATATGCTTTTGTATTATGCAAAAATCCCAGGTGCTACTCCTGCCGTGATCTCTGCTATTCAGACAAGATATTCCAATTCGATGCGGGTGAATAATGCCGACAACCTTGTTAATTTTATGAATTATACGGATGCCTACAGGGCTTATCTTGCCAGCAACAATTATACATGGGGAAGTAATTCGGTAAAGTCAGGACAGGGGAATATGTTTATGAATATGCTGAACTATTCGCTGGACGGCCCTAATGCTGTCAACTATCAGAATGCAGCCTCCGGATATTTACATTATCTGCATGGAATAAATCCGAATGCATTGGTATTTCTGAGTAATATGGAGAATTATGCCGCAGAAAATTCCCTGAGAGAATTTTATCATGCCTGGTTTTACGAAGGCAGTGCCTTGTGGGATCGGGTGGGTACTTCCACCTATGGTCCGGCTCCTGGTTTTCTGACAGGCGGCCCTAATCCAGGATGGACGCTCGATGGCTGTTGTAGTAGTACTTGCGGAAGTGCTGCTGCTAATGCATTATGTGTGACACTGGCTCCTCCTTCGGGACAGCCAGTCCAGAAGTCTTACCGGGACTGGAATACAGGATGGCCTCAGAATTCCTGGTCGGTTACAGAAAATGCGATCTATTATCAGGCCGCTTATATACGCTTGTTGTCTAAATTTATAGGGATTGGTACTTGTGGGGTGGAGCTCTCCATGAAAGAACAGACAGAATCTCTTGCAACACGATCGTCTGTAGCAGGTTCGGAAGTACTTATTTATCCGAATCCATTTACGCAGGATTTTATCATTGAGCTTTCGTCTGCCTCTGAAACGCTCCATACGGTTGTGCTGTACAATGCACAAGGTATTCCGGTATCGTCTCCGTTTACTATGTACGGAGGAGAAAGAAAACATGCGGGAAGAAATATGGGAAAAGGGATTTACTTTGTAAAAATACTGGATGGGAATTCGGTCCGCTCTTATAAAATAATAAAAGAGGAGTAAGACAAAATACTGCTGTATACAGAAAGATTTGTATCACAGCTGTTTCATTAAAAGAGCGTTTTTGTTATTTTCGTAGAAGGAATATTAAATAAAACGAAATTTTTTGGAACGGGCCTTTGCGAAAAAATGAAGAAAGATTATACTAATTTTTTTCAGGATGTATTTGAGGTGGTAAAACTTGTCCCCAAGGGCAGAGTGACCACTTATGGAGCTATCGGAGAGTATCTTGGATTGAAATCCTCTGCCCGTATGGTAGGTTGGGCGATGAATGCTTCCCATGTGGAAAAAGGAGTTCCTGCTCACCGGGTGGTCAATGCAAAAGGATTGCTGACCGGAAAACATCATTTTGCCACCCCGACTCAAATGCAGAAACTATTGGAAAAGGAAGGAGTGAAAGTGAAGAACGATAGCGTAGTGGATTTTGAAAAAAAACTGTGGCTCCCCAAAAAGGAACTTTTATAGAAAGAGAGCGATACCAAATTACCATCCAGTATTTTTACAAAGTAAATCCAGTTTTTGGTTAGTGCGCAAGAGGTCTTCTTTTGATCATCCCTCCCTTGGTATCTTTGATACTGTTCATAATGACAAAAGCGTTCGGATCGATCTTTTCGATTTCTGCGTTTAATTTCCCGATCTCAAGCCTTGTCATGACAGTATATACAATATTGATGTTATTGTCATTGACTCTGTCTCCGTATCCCTTTTCTCCTTTGTATATAGTGACGCCCCGTCCCATGGTTTCAATGATCATGACCCTCATGGCCTCAGACTCCGGCGAAATGATCGTGACGCCGGTATACTCTTCAATTCCCTCCACGATGAAGTCGATCGCTTTGGAGGCGGACAGGTAGGTAAGCATAGAATACATGGCGGTTTCGATAGAAAGAAGATAGGCTGCTACAGAAAAGATCAGTACGTTGATGATGATAATGATGTCTCCCATGGTAGTAACTCCGAAACGGTTGCTCATATTGATGGCCAGTACTTCCGTACCATCGAGTACACCACCGCCCCTTACGGCAAAGCCAATGCCTGCTCCGAGGAAGAAACCTCCGAAGACAGATACCAGTAATTTGTCGTGGGTCATATCAGGATAAGGGAAAAATGCTACTGCCGCAGACAACGCTATGATTCCGATCGTTGTTTTCAGGGCAAATGTTTTGCTGATGGATTTGTATCCCAGGATAATGAAGGGAATATTTACTAAAATCAATAAAGGAGCTAATTCAAGTTCGGTAACGTGAGCAATCAGCAGTGAGATTCCGACTACGCCTCCGTCTATAAAATTATTGGGGAGCAAGAAACCTTTCAGTCCAAAACCGGCAGACAAAACGCCAAGGGCGATCATGAACACTTCTTTGAAAAATCTTTTTTTAATCATACCTTAAAAATAACTATTTGTATCGCCAGATACAAGGTGGGTTTGAAAAGTTTGCCTGGCCTACAGGCTTTATACCGGTGGTCAGGGGCTGGCTTACCAGATTAAAGGGAATGTTTTGTGAACAGAAGAGTGGTGCTTTACATCGCTTTCAGAATGGTAAGTTTATTTCCGTACAGGTCGAGACAATGAAAATAGGGACTTGTAGAATCGGGATACAACCTTTCTATAATTCTGACCCCGTTGTTTTGCACATGCTCATACAGTGCTTCAATATGATCGGTGTAGATGACCAGAGTTGGTAATCCTGCGGTTTGCCGGCCAGGTGTATATTCTTCTTTGGAGAGGTCTGTTTTTAAAAACCATATTCCGATATCATCGTCTTCCGAGAAAGCAATATGTACAAACCTCCTTCCGTCAGGAGAGATATCATCATGGATTTTTTTACAGAAAAAATTAGATTCATAAAACTCAAAAGCTTTGTCGTAGTCGTCTACCAATATAATAGCTCTGCCAAGACGTGTTTTCATATGAACTTATTTTCTTTGGTAGAAATGCTCCAGAGACCGATAAAGCTGAAGAATGCATTGACAATGATGATCTCAAAACTGAACTGATAACCGTTGAACCATTCGGCAGAGTTGCTGCCGATGATATAGGTCAGCAGAGGAGAGACGATACAGACCAGTGGCACTAGGCGGTCGTGAAGAGTACGTTTGGTATAAAGGCCGAACGCGTATAAACCTACCAGTGGCCCGTAGGTATAACCTGCCAGGTTGAGGACTGTATCAATCAGCGAACGTTCGTTGAGTTCACGGGCTACGATGATAATGACCAGAAAGAGCAATGACATACCGATGTGTACATAAAATTTCTGTTTTTGTTTTACAGGTTCCGGTTTGTTTTTGAAATCCAGAAAATCAATACAGAAAGAAGTGGTCAGGGCTGCCAGGGCAGAGTCGGCGCTGGCGTAGGAAGAAGCGATGATGCCGAGCAAAAAGAATATCCCGGCCACGGTCCCAAACTCGGTCAGGGCGAGGGTAGGGAAAAGATCGTCGGAAGAAGCAGGTACCGGAATTCCCTTTGTTTCCGAGTATATATATAGCAGCGCTCCCAATAGTAAGAACAAAAGATTGACGATTGCCATAATGACGGTAAACCAGAACATGTTTTTTTGTGCTTCTCCGATGTTTTTGCAGGTCAGGTTCTTTTGCATGAGATCCTGGTCCAGCCCCGTCATGGCAATGGCGATCACAGCGCCGCCGAAAAAGTATTTTGGAAAGAAAAGTTTACTTTTATAATCGTCGAAGTAAAAGATCCTGGAAAGATCGCTGTCGGATACTTTTTTTACCATCTCCGGAAAAGACAGCTCCAGGCGGTCGGCGATCAGCACTACCGAAATGACTACCGAAGTGATCAGGAAGATGGTTTGAAAAGAATCGGTCCAGATGATCGTTTTGACTCCTCCCCGGAACGTATAGATCCAGATGAGGAGGATGGTGACTGTAACAGTGACCCAGAAAGGCATTCCCCAGTCTTTGAAAAGAAAAAGATGAAGCACCCCGGCCGCCAGGAAAAGGCGAAGGGAAGAGCCCAGTGTCCTGGAAAGGAGAAAAAGGAATGCACCGGTTTTGTAGGACCAGTAGCCAAACCGTTGTTCCAGGTAAGTATAGATGGAGATAAGGTTCAGCCGATAATATAAAGGCATCAGGATTGCCCCGATTACCCAGTAGCCGATGAGGTAGCCGAGGATGACCTGGTAATAGGCAAACCCGATCTTCCCCACGTTGCCCGGTACGGAAATGAAGGTAAGTCCTGAAATAGAAGTTCCGATCATGCCGAAAGCAACAAGGTACCAGGGAGATTGTTTGTTGGCACTAAAAAAAGCATCAGAACTGGCATTTCGGGAGGTCAGATAGGCGATCAGCATTAAAATGCCAAAATAAGCTATAAGAATGCTGATAATCAGCGTTTGGGACATACTATGAGCGTTCGTGGTACAGGCTGCAATATACAAAAATGTTGTCAGTAGGCTAATTTTGTACAAAAGCTTCCTTCAACGTATTTTTCCCTTGTCAGGACAACGTTTTTTGGATATTTTTTTCTAAATTTGTTTAGAACCCAAATGAAGCGAAAGGATATGCAGACTATTTATAATATGAACCCATTTGAGCAGGAAGACCTGGCTGTTCTGGAAGAAGTACAGACGTCGGAAATGCTTGATCTGGTAGTGTTTAACGATGATGTAAACACGTTCGAACATGTTATTAATACGCTTATCAAAATCTGTGGCCATAGTCCGGAGCAGGCAGAGCAATGTACCTGGATCATCCATTACAAAGGGAAATGCGCCGTGAAGAAAGGCTCTTTTGAAGAACTGAAACCAATGCGTCAGAGTGTATGTGACCATGGGATTTCGGCAGAGATTTTATAAGTGTGTGACCTTCCTGTTAAACATTCCTTTTGTTTGACATGCTATAGCTTTGCCCTCTTTTATACTACGAAATTATCATCATGATTTTCCCTTCCAAATTAATTGAAGAAGCTGTCAATGAGGTTTCAAAACTTCCCGGGATAGGAAAAAAGACTGCGTTACGATTGGTGCTGCACTTGTTGAAAGAAGAGAACAGCACTACCGTAAAATTGTCCGAAGCTCTCACCAATGCAAGGGAAAAGATCACGTATTGCAAAAAATGCCATACGATTTCAGATACGGAACTTTGTGGAATATGCGCCAGCCCGCGGCGGGAAGCTTCTCTGGTTTGTGTCGTGGAAGATATCAGGGACGTGATCGCCATTGAAAATACCAATCAGTTTTTCGGTCATTATCACGTATTGGGAGGAGTTATTTCACCAATGGAAAGAGTTGGTCCCTCGGATCTGAAAATAGATTCGCTGGTAGACAGGATCGCTTCCGGAGAGGTAAAAGAATTGATTTTTGCCCTCAGCCCGACGATGGAAGGAGATACCACTGCTTTTTATATCACCAAAAAGATCAAGGAGTTTGATGTCAAAGTGACGACCATTGCCCGTGGCATTCCCCTGGGAGGAGAGCTCGAATATGCCGATGAGATCACGCTCGGAAGAAGCATTGTGACCCGGACCATCTATGAGACCTAAGATGGATTGAGGGGAAATTATCCTATTCGGGCCGGAATTGTTGTTTTCCAAAATATAAAAATCCCAGTTTTTAGTAGAATAATCCTTATAACAAATAAGTATATTTGTCGTATATTTATTGAGTAAGTTTAACGTTTTCCACTTGAAAAAACTATCCGTCATTATAGTCAATTACAACGTCTGTCATTTTTTGGAACAGGCGCTCATTTCCGTAAAAAAAGCGATCGAAGGGATCGATGCGGAAGTATTTGTAGTTGACAATAATTCGGTAGACGGTTCGGTAGAAATGGTAAGGCAAAAATTTGATTTTGTAACCCTTATCGACAACAAGGAAAACCTGGGGTTTTCAAAAGCAAATAACCAGGCCATACAAAAGGCCAAAGGAGAATATGTACTGTTGCTGAATCCTGATACGATCGTAGAAGAAAATACTTTTCATAAATGCATTGATTTTATGGACCGGCACCCCGAGGCAGGAGGGTTGGGAGTAAAAATGCTTGATGGGGCAGGGAAATTTTTGCCTGAATCCAAAAGAGGTTTGCCCACGCCTTGGGTGGCCTTTTATAAAATATTCGGACTGGCGGCACTTTTCCCCAATTCTAAAAAATTCGGAGGGTATCACCTGGGCTATCTGGACAAAGATCAGATCAATCCGGTCCCTATACTGTCCGGTGCCTATATGTTTATGCGCCGTGCGGCACTTGATAAGGTAGGCTGGCTCGACGAAGTTTTTTTCATGTATGGAGAAGACATCGATCTTTCCTACCGGCTGATCAAAGGAGGATATCAGAATTATTATTATCCCGAAACCAGGATCATTCATTATAAAGGGGAGAGTACAAAAAAAACGAGTATCAATTACGTTTTTATATTTTACAAAGCCATGATCATTTTTGCGAAAAAACATTTTTCGCAAAAAAATGCCGGTACTTTCTCTTTCCTGATCAATATTGCTATCTATATCAGAGCTGTCATGGCACTGGGTATAAGATTTCTGAAGAAGGCAGCGCTGCCATTTATAGACGCGGTTACGATCTATGCAGGGATGTATTTTCTTAAAACCTTTTGGGAAAACACTTACAAAAAGGAACCTGGTAAATTTCCTCCGGAGTACATGGACTGGGTAATTCCCAGCTATATAGTCATCTGGCTGGCTTCTGTATATTTTAGCTCAGGCTATGCCCCCAAAATAAAACCCCACCGGATCATCCGGGGGATCATAGCCGGAACGATCCTGATCTCACTGGTATCTAACTTTTTGAACGACTATCGTTTTTCGAAAGCGATGATCCTTCTCGGAGCGGCTTATAGCATTATTTCCATGATGGGAATACGTTCGATCCTGAACTTTATCCGGTACAAAACTATCAGTTTGGGTGATACTGTCAAGAAAATACTGGTGGTAGGAAAAGCGGAAGAAAGTAACCGGATCATAAAACTTCTTATAGAAAACAACTACCAGTTGGAGGTAGCAGGATACATCAATCCGGATGGCGAAGAGGGAAGATTTGAATACTGCCTGGGGGATACCAGGCAATTGGATGAGATCATCCTGATCCATAAAATTGACGAAATCGTATTTTGTTCCAAAGACATTCCTGCTAATTATATCATAGAGTGTATGACCCGCACGTTCAACAGGAATGTAGAGTATAAGATTGTGGCAGAAGGGAGTGAATATATTGTCGGGAGTAGCTCCAAGAATACGAAAGGTGATTTTTATACACTGAACATTCAGATGAACATCATCAAGGAAGAGAATATCAGGGGTAAACGTATGCTGGATGTTATGGTAGGTTTGCTGCTGCTGCTGCTCTCTCCTGTATTGATGTGGCTGATGCCGAAACCCTGGAGTTTTGTACGCAACATTCTGAGTGTTTTGTGGGGACGCTATAGCTGGGTTGGATTTACGCAGAACCTCCAGATCAAATTACCTGAAATTAAAAAAGGGATTATTACTCCGGTAATGGAGACAGAGCTCAAAGACATTGTAAGGGTAACCAGGAAAAATTTTTTATACGCAAGAGACTATAATCCGTATATTGATCTGAAATTGATTTTACTATCGTTTCGAAGATTAGGGAATTAGTTTGATAAACTGTCCCGCATTAACATTAACCCAGGACATTCTATTAGTTTGAAACCATCATTTTTATGAAAGAAGTTTATATTATCTCCGCTGTCCGGACTCCGATCGGGAGTCTCGGGGGAAGTTTGTCCTCGTTGAGTGCCCCTCAGTTAGGAGCCATTGCGATAAAAGGAGCATTGGCCAAAGCCGGCCTGGACCCGAAAGAGGTGCAGGAAGTGATCATGGGAAATGTTCTATCTGCCAACCTGGGACAGGCTCCTGCACGTCAGGCAGCTATTTTTGCCGGGCTGGGGAATGAAGTGGAGTGTACTACGGTCAATAAAGTATGTGCTTCGGGCTCGAAAGCAATTATTTATGCAGCACAAAGCATTATGCTGGGGCATTCGGACGTAGTAGTAGCCGGAGGGATGGAAAGCATGTCCAACGTCCCTTATTACCTGGAGAAAGCAAGAAATGGTTACAAGCTGGGCCATGGAACACTGACTGACGGAATTATTAAAGATGGTTTGTGGGATGTATACAACGATTATCATATGGGAAATGCAGCCGAACATACGGCACGCGAGAAGAAGATCACGAGGGAAATGCAGGATGCCTTTGCCATAGAGTCTTATAAACGTTCGGCAGCAGCCTGGGAACAAAAGGCTTTTGCAGACGAGATCGTTCCGGTGGAAATTGTTCAAAGGGGAAAAGAAAGTCTGTGGATTGACAAAGATGAGGAATATACGAAAGTGAATTTTGAAAAAATTCCAGGACTGAAACCTGTATTTGAAAAAGAAGGTACCGTGACTGCCGCCAATGCTTCTACACTCAACGATGGAGCCGCCGCACTGGTGTTGATGAGCAAAGAAAAAGCAGTAGAACTGGGATTGAAACCGATTGCCAGGATACTGGGATTCGGAGAAGCGGCACAGGAGCCAAAATGGTTTACGACTTCCCCTTCGCTGGCAATTCCGAAGGCACTCCGGAATGCCGGACTGACTTCAGAACAGGTAGATTATTATGAAATAAACGAGGCATTTTCGGTTGTTTCCATTGCTAATAATCAGCAGCTGAAACTTGATCCTCAAAAAGTAAATGTCTGGGGAGGAGCGGTTTCATTAGGCCATCCGATCGGATGTTCCGGAGCAAGAATTGTTACCACGTTGGTTCATGTACTTCAAAAGAAGGGAGCCCGTATAGGCGTGACCGGCATTTGTAATGGAGGAGGCGGAGCTTCCGCACTGGTGATTGAAAGGCTTTGAGCATTTTTTCCACAATGCTTTTTAATAATGGAATTTTTAGCATAACTTCCTTTTTTAGAGAAGAGAAATTATTTTAAGAGACGCGTAGGTATTTTTGTTTTATGCAGGTATTAATACTGAAAGTCAGGTGTTAGTGCCGCAGGGTCCCGGCTCACAGAGACTTGTAGTGACTTTCTAATGCAAACCTGCCAACTAAAGAGTGAAAAAGACGTATAAGAGCGTAAGTAAAATTACGCTGGTTAAGTTACTCACAAGCTTAATTTATGAAATCATTAAAAACAATCATGATCGTAGACGATGATATGATGGTCAACATGGTTACCGAACGGCTGTTGTTGCGTCATAACAAAGAATATGAGATCAGTACGTTTACGAATCCGGTAAAAGCGTTTGAACATCTCAGTGCAAGGAAAATCAATCACGAGGATATGCCAGATCTTATTTTGCTGGACATACGGATGCCTCAGTTGTCCGGATTTGAATTTTTGGAAAAGCTGGAGGAAAGTAACCTCTTAACTTCTCTGCAGGTAATTATGTACACCTCTTCCGATGCTGCTACAGACCAGGAGCAATCACAGTACTATCAGAATGTGATCGGGTATATGCAAAAACCTTTTTCTATTAGGGTGTTCGATCAGATCGTTGACAAGATTTTATGTTGAACACTGTTTTATAGTCTGCTCTTTCTTACAATGGAGTAGCCAGGGTACCCCTGGAGAACAGTGTGGCAGCTGAAAGGCATTGAATTCAGCGTTGTTTCTCCTCAAGGCAGAGGGCAGAAGACTGCTCCTTTCTGCCTTGAGAGATCCAACACGCATTTTACCCGTTTCTATCTTAATACCTGTAACCATCCTTTGAATCGTTGTCCGGAATTAAGTTCCAGTTCATAATAATATACTCCATCAGAAAGGTTTTCAGCGCCGAAGCCATTGTCATAATTGGAGCTGTTGTACACGCGGTCTCCCCAGCGATTGAGGATCTGGAGGGAAGAAAAAGGAGGGAGTGAAATGATCTCAAAGGTTTCATTGCTTCCGTCCCCGTTTGGAGTGATCAGGTTAGGGATAAAGAAATTTCCTGAGATCGTCACGGTGATCGTATCCGTACATCCGAACTGATCAGAAATATATACTACGTGTTTCCCGGGAGCATAAGGGCCAAAGATGGAATAGAGCTGACGAATGCTACCGTTTACAATGGTGTCTTTGGGAAGGTAGTACTGAAGATGTGCGGGGTTGTCTACCGCCATCTGATACGCAGGCATCCCATTGATCATCCTGGGAGATCCTCCCTGCACATCGTACACCCAGATGAGTCCTGTAGTACCATGGTACTCGCTTCCACTGGTGACTACCTCGTAGGAGAGAGAGTCGGGATCTATGACCTGCATGACCGCATGGTCAGGATTGGTAACAGAAGAAGCACTTACCGTGTCTACTCCTGTACCGTCGTCCCGTGTATAAAGAGAGCCAGCAGTGACGAGCTCGTAACCGGTCCCATTCCACAAATAGAATTCCGAGACAGCATAAGGTCCACAGGGCTTCCCGTCTTCTATTTGCATGATGTATCCTCCCGAAGAAAGATTGCCGAAATGGGCCGACTCACCTTTAGGCCCGCTTCCTGGCTGGCTCACAAAATTTTGTACCCCGTTGTCCGGAGCCATAAAAAACGTATAGGAAGGAACAGAAGCATTTTTCCGGACGGAGTCAACGGTGATACTGCCGGCCTGGCTCCCGATACAAGGATTACGTTCGATGCGTATATAAGGTACCGCACGGGGCAGATTATCAATGGTACTTCCGAAGGTAGAAACACACCCTTCCCGGTCTGTGATCTGCACCGATACACTTTGTCCGGCTGTAGTGATCCCGTCGGTAAGGCCGAAATCCCGGGGAGGAGAGAAGGGAGTGTAAGGGCCTCCGGTGCTGTATTCATATGTATAGGGGCCGCCGTTTCCTCCGGAAGCAAAGGACGGAGCTTGTATTCCGCCCGAACCCTCAGAGCAGTTGTCTTCGGTCATCGACAGGGGAAATTCTACAGGAGGAGGACCTGAAACTGAAAAGGGAACGGAAACAGAACAACCGTTTGCATCTTCGACAAGAATACTCCCGCTGCTTTCGCCGTTATTGCCAAACGTAGCATTGGTCCCGGATTGGGATCCTTCTGTTCCTTCCATAGTATAAGTATAGGGAGCGGTTCCTCCGGTACCGGTAATGGTAACGTCCCTGTTGTTATCTCCGTTGCATTTCAGCGGAGGGATCGGACTGACGATGGCAGAAATAACAGGAGGTTCCGTAATAGTAAAAGAACTGCTGGCTTCACAACCCGCTGCATCTGTGACAGAGACGGAATATGTTCCCGGACTCAGGTCTGAAGCTGTATTTCCTGATCCTCCTGCAGAAGAACTGTAAGTATAAGGAGCGGTTCCCCCCGAAGCGGAAAAGGAGACACTACCGTCGTTATCCCCGTTGCAGGTGGACGGAGTAGTAGAGGGAGTAAGGGTAATCGGTTCCGGATCTGTGACCGAAAAGGAACCAGAACCGGTACATCCGTTGGCATCTGTGACCGTGGCCGTGTAGCTTCCTTCCTGGAGATTGTTGCGGCTTGTACCGCTTCCCCCGTCCGACCAGGATACCTGGTAGGGAGCTGTTCCGTTGGAAATGCTGATGCTGACGTTCCCGTCGCTGCCGGACGCACAAGTAGGAGGGGTCGGGCTTCCGCTCACTTCAATGGCTGGTGGCTGAGGCATATTGATGATCTGCACGCAGGAATAATAGTTGGTATTAGGATCCGATGGGTTGATCGGGGTTCTTACTTCCAGTACATAAAATCCGATTGCTTCCAGGTTCTCAAATGTGTGAGAAGGACTGCCGGAGACTGCCGGAGGAGGAGGATTGGAAGCCGCTCCTGTCAGGGTATAGGTGAAGGAAACACCAGGAGGTCCTGAAACGGAGAGATTGATACTCCCGTTGTTCCCACCTTCGCAGGTAGGTTGGGAGATATTCGTAGTCGTGATGGACAATGTTCCGGAGGCATCGCAGGCTGGCCCGGATTGCGCCAGAGCACTGATACGAATGGAAAGAAAGGCCACCAGAAGAAATATTATTTTTGTTTTCATAATGCAGGAGGGGTAGAGGATGATTTATTCCAGGGTGATTTCTTTGAAATAAGAAAGATCTTTTTGATCGGTAATATGGATCTGATATCGACCGGCTTGTAAGCCTTTGGCTTCCATTTTTTCTCCTGAGGCAAATCGCTTGGTTTCGGCCAGTGGAACACTTACTACCAGCATCTGGTAAGGAGCTGTTCCTCCGGATACCGAAACCTGTATGGCTCCGTCTGATTTTCCCGGAGAGGCATTCTGATGTTCTATAAACACAATCATGAACGGCTCTCGTATGGTAGGGCTTTTGAAAGAAACCAGCGGAAGGCTGCCTAGCAGCATTATAGAGATCAGAAATGTTTTCATAATAAATACTGTGGTTAAATTATTGCCGGAACAATGAAATATTTCCGGTGTTTTAAGATACTACAGAGAAGTTTCCTGAAAGTAACCCCTCAGTGCTCCGGATTTGGTATTTTTATGAATTCCGGCGTATTAGTACAGGAAGGAAGATGATTTTGCCAGTGATGTAAGGGTAAAAGCCTCTGACAGGGAAAGCTCCAGGAGATGATTTATTAAAGCCTTGAATATCTTTTGAAAAAAGAGAAAATTTTCCTATCTTCTCTACACACCAAAACGCTATATAGATATGATTTTTTATATAATAAGTTTTGTGATCGTGATGAAGGTCTATTTTCTGATGCGTTATTTTTCCAAGCGTGAAAAGAAAAGCTGTTTTTCTCCTGAAAATTTTGATCATGTACTGGAGTTTGTCAAGTGGAAACAAAAGACCCTGAGACCAGGAGCTTTTCAGGTCAATGGTTATTGTGTGGAAGTAAGCCAGGAAGATGAACTCCTTTTTAAAACAAAGGAGGGGCATTATACTCTTTTTAAGGTAACGAGGGAAGATGGGATCACGATCATGGCAGTGAAGCATGGAGATGCTCTTGTACGGAAAGCGGATAATGCCTTTTGCGAACTATTTAAAAAATCGATTTTTCACCCGATGCTTCCGGATGATCGTTGAAAAACAGAAGGTTTCGATTTTATATCCGTGAGAAGTCTTCCCGATAATAAAGATGTCAGTATACCGGATTCCCGCCAAGGGAAATCCTTGTCTTGGCTTAAATTATTTTTAACGTCCCCGATTAATTTTAGTACGATCCCTCGATTCCCAATTGAAGGTACCAGATAGATAACCAGTAGTTTATGGAATTAACTACTGAGTATTCGTATTCTTCTGTAAAAACAGGTCGGCTCAGAGTGGACTAACCAACTGGCTAGTCTGTATCTTGAAAGAATCTTAAATTAACCCTGGATATTCTGTTTTTAATATTCTGATTTTTAATAATTTGTCGTTTTTATTAGTCTTAAATCTTAAAATTGTAGGATTTTTTTGATTTAATTAAATATAAGTAGAAAAAATAGTCTTATTTTTGTCTTATATAATCTAATTATTGTCAACTCAAAAATGCTATTATGAGAAAATTATTACTATTCACAATTGCCGTTTGCTGGAGTTATGTTTCCAGCGCACAGGTATTTTTGGAAGAGTTTGATGTGCCTATGCCGGGACCTACTTATCCTTATTCTTATCTATTTGGTTGTCCGGCGGATTGTGCTCCGTATACCATGAGTCAGCCAGAGTCTGGTAAGTTACAGATTGTTTCTTCCAATGCCGGAGGCTTAGGGCAGTACAACCACGGGTTAGGTTTTGGATTATCGGATGGAGGAACTTCCGTAGATCTGACAGGTCAGGTAAAAGTGCGGATACGCTTAAAATCGGATGTAGCATTTACTTTGCGTGTGGATCTTCAGGATACAGATGGTTATGCTGGGGCAAGAACTCAGGATATTGTGGGGGATGATGAATATCATACCTATGAATTCAGTTCTTATCCTGCACAGGATCATGGAGGAAATACTGTTAATTATGCTGCCATTCAGGCAATCCAGGTCTATTTTAACAGTGATGTGGATCCTGCTGTTTCTGCTAATGTAGAAATAGACTGGTACTATTATGGAAACGGAACGGATCCTACCCCTCCTACAGGAGATCCGCTTTATGTAGAGCAGTTTGAATTACCAATGAATGGAACTTCTCCTGATACTTATCCTTATTCTTATATATTTGGTTGTCCGCTGAATTGTGCTCCGTATACCATGAGCCAGCCTTCGCCAGGTAAACTGCGCGTAGTAGCTACAAACGCCGGAGGAATTGGTCAATATAACCATGCTTTTGGCTTGAGTTATACAGATGGAACTACGACTCTTGATATGAGTACTCAGAAAAAAGTAAGAGTTCGTTTGAAGTCTGATGTTGCCTTTACCATGCGTCTGGATCTTTTGGACGATCAGGGAATAGGAGGAGCTGTTACTCAATCGATCATAGGGGATGGGCTGTATCATACTTATGAATTTAGTGGTTACCCTGCAGAGAACTGGGTGCCTGTTGCTATTGATTATACTAAGATCAAGGAATTTCAAATACACTTTAACAGCGATGCGGCACCTATCTCTGCAGACGTAACGTTTGCATGGTTAATCTTAGGAGATGGAGAAGATCCTTGCTCTGAGGATGAACTGGAGCCTACCATTACCAGCAGTGCTACGAGCAATACTGCCCTGGTAGCATTTACTTCCAATGTGACCAAAGGAACCGTGGAAACATATTCATGGGATTTTGACGGAGACGGTGAAGAAGATTCTGACGAAGCAGCACCTTCTCATACATTTACAGAAGGTACACATGCTATAACACTGACAGTTACTAATGATTGTGGAGAAGAGTTTACGGCTACGCAGAGCCTGGTGGTGACACTGGCTTGTGTTCCTGTAGTACTTGAGCCTATTATTGAGTACCCTTCTGCTAATTCCATTTCTAATAACATTATGTATTCTTTTTCTTTGACAGGAGGAACGCCTGACAGAGTAGAGTGGGATTTTGAAAATGACGGTACTGTAGATAGTGATGAATGGATTGATTATAGTGATATGGCTAATGGAACCTATACCGTTAAGCTGTCAGTGTTTGATGTTTGCGGGAATGAATACAGTACTACCAAAGACTATACAGTATCCTGTACTCCTGTGGTGTTAACACCTTCTATTACCAGCCCTGCGACCAGCAGCACTGCTATCGTGAACCTTACGTCCAGTGTGAGCGGAGGAATACCTTTATACTCTTTATGGGATTTTGATAACGATGGGGAGGAAGACGCTGACGGGGCGAATGTTACTCATACCTTTGCAGACGGTACCCATACGGTTAAATTGTCGGTATTTGATCTTTGCGGAACGGAATATACTACTACGCAGCAACTGACTGTCAACAATACTTGTGTACCTGTTGTGTTGACCCCGTCTATTACCAGTCCTTCCACTAGTTCTAGTCTGACAGTAAACCTTACTTCCAGTGTAACGGGAGGAACGCCGGTATCTTATGCCTGGGATTATACGGATGATGGCTCTATAGATGCAATCACCGCTAATGCTTCTCATGGATATACCAACGGCACTCATACGGTAAGATTAACGGTATTTGATGCGTGTAATGTATCGTATACTACCACACAGACCCTGATCGTTTCGGCGCCATGTACTCCTGCTACGTTAGTACCTGTCATTGTCGCACCTGCTACGAGCAGTACTGCTTCTGTCAGCTTCTCTGCTACTGTGACGGGAGGAACGCCAGTGTCTTATGCCTGGGATTTTGATTTTGATGGTCTGACGGATGCTGTTACCGCTAATCCTACTTATATATATACTAATGGAACACACATAGCGATGCTGACTGTTTACGATGCATGTAATAATCCATATTCTACCTATCATATCTTAGAGGTAAGTTACACCTGTACGCCTGCTACTCTTGTTCCTTCTATTACCAGTCCTTCTACCAGTGCTACCGGATCAATCAGTTTTGCTGCTTCCGTAACCGGTGGAACAGCTGCTGCTTATGCTTGGGATTTCACGAATGATGGTGTTATAGACGCTACTACTGCCAGTCCTACACACGCTTATGCGGAGAGTGGAACGTATACCGCAAAGCTTACCGTGTATGATGGATGCGGAGTGCCTTATACAACTACTCAGCTAGTAACAGTGAGTGGTGTAACAGATGTAAACAGCGGACTTAGAGCAATCGCTTCTACGCGTTTATATCCTAATCCTGCAGAAGGAAATCTTTCTCTGGAAGTTTCCCTGAAGAATACTTCTAACCTGGTGATCACACTGTCGGATATGATGGGCAGACAAGTAATGGTGATCGGAGAAGGTTCGTTCTCTGATTTCTCCAGAACAATTGATGTAAGCCATCTGACAAAAGGGATGTATACCGTAAACTATAACATTAACAACACGGTTGCCAAATCAGAATTGTTGATGATTAAGTAATTGTTTGTAAACTTCGTTTACGAGAGGGTGGGTTATCTAAGGTAGCCCACCCTTTTATTTTTGAGGGAAGCCAGGGATCAGGAGTGCTAAAAGTTTGTTTAAAATGGATACAAGATTCCGGATGCCCGATCCCAGATGAATCTGTTCTCGTTTCATATAAATTGATCGTTGCTGTTTAAAAGGGAAGGCTCGTAATTTTATCTTGTCTCCGGCATCTTGTGTCTTTCCATATCTGTCTCTACCGTAAACCAGAAGAAAATAAAAGAATGCTGCATATTCATGTCTGCTGGTTTTATCAAATTGCCTGGAAAACAGCAGCAGAAAAATTACTTATGGACGGGGTTTTCATGAAGGGCTATGATCTCAATTACTTCGCAATCGGCGGTATATAAGGTCCCTTCTCTGAAAAATCCTTTTGTCCCGATCCGGATCATTTTTTGATGAAGAGGGCGTCTCTCCGGATTGATGATCCACATGAGTGCGGTTCCTGATTCCGGTACCGGTGTATCGGAGTCTGTAATCAATTTTCCGGTAGCGTCTAAAAATTCCGGCCAGATCATTGATTGCCGTTCTTCTTCATCCTCTTCATAGGAAAAGTCAGATCGTATCCCCTGAAAAGGAAGCGATTTTCTGCCTCCTTCTTCCGGGGAGCGGAATTTGTACCGGACCTTGAAGTCGGCTTTATGTTTTTGGGTTATTTCATAGGGTTCATGCATGCCGGGGGAATAGGTTATGATTGAGTATAGCTGCTTTTAGGATGATTGAGAATGTATTGCTTTAATTCTGTTTTCAGTGTATTTAAATAACTTTCAAGCTCAGTAGTGGTGATTTCCTTTTCAGGAGCTTTGCCCAGAAAGAGAGGGGTTTCCTCCAGTGTCTTGTACAATTCCGGATAATTGGTTTCGATCTGAGTGGTGAGCAAAATAAGTTCCTGTAACAGTGTGTGGATCGTTTTCATACAAAAAAGTGTTTGGTTTCTACTCTTAAGATCGTAAAAAAAAGTTGTAATTAATAATGGGTAACCGGCCGTAATCTTTTTAAAACATCCTTCGGACGTTGGTTGAAAAATGAAAAAAGCTGTCCTGGTATTCCAGAACAGCTTTTTGGGACATTACTTGCGTATTTATTGTTTCACGATCTTATAATTTTTGACCGTATTTTGGTAGCTGAGACGAAGTATATAAATTCCGGAAGTGAATTCATTTCCTATCCGTATGGTCCCGGAAGAGTTGAAGTATTCTTCGTGGAATGTTTTTCCGGTAAGGTCGGTGACAGAAATTTTGATTGTTTCGTCTTCAGCTCCTTCTACACGGACCGTGGTAGCTTCGTCAAAAGGATTAGGTTGTATACGTACTACCAGGTCTTGAAGGCTGACCTGTCTTATTGCAGAAAACAATGCTGCCCCGTCAATGTCTTTCTGATGAATACGGTAATAGTAACGCCCGGCAGAAGGAAGTACATCGTTGAACAGATATTCATTAAGGGTTGTCCGGTTGTTGCAGGGAATATTTCCGATGGTTTCAAAGTGAATGCCATTAGTACTTCTTTCTATGTCGTATTCACGACAGTTTTCTTCACTCGCCGTAATCCAGGCAAGTGTTGTAACCGAATTCTCAACCGATGCCTCGAATGAAATAAACTCTACGGGTAAGGCTGTAGGGCAGGTGGGCTGAATGATCACGGTATCGGTCAGGATGCACTGGCTGTTGGTAGGATGTTGTGCCGTAACAGTATAGACGGTAGGAGAGGTAAAATCAATATTAACCGTTCCGCTGCTTGTGGAGTGAGTATTGTTAATACTGGTTAGCACCGGAGACCAGGTAAAAGTATAGGCAGGAGGTACAGGATTCGGGCAGGTAACGGTATAACCGCCTGCATGATAGGGCGCATCCGGTTGTGCTGCTCCTGCAGGGGCCACTACGGTGTGTACTAGAGTATTGTTCTCATCAAATACTTTGATCGTATAGGCCCTTAACTGTTGTGCTCCTGGTGTGTTGGTCAGCGCAGTGAAAAAATCCATCCGGTCTCCGCTGTTGAGTGTAAAGGTCTGTTCGCTGACAGGCACATTGTTCCACTCATCTATTTCAGGCCTCATGGCGATACGGGTTGATTTATCCAGGGTAGAAATTCCGGTAGAAGTTTGTATACCAAAATTTACAGGGTTTTCCCATTGAAAAAAAACATCTACATAGGCTTGGACCTTCCAGTTGCAGGGAGCAGGGAGCTCTCTGACCACAGCGTTTACATTGGCCAGGCACATGGCTTGTGTTTTACTGGCGTCGATGTATTCGTTGATGGCAGTGGTATAATTTACAATTACGTTGCTGTAGGCTCTGCAACTGCTGTTCAGCAGATCTTCGAGGATGATGTTGTAAGATCCGTCCGGAAGATTCGGGATAGAAACGGTAGCGCCGGTAGCGGCAAAAGCTCCGGATACAAATCCTACGGAAGTATTGCCTGTATAGGAAACCTGGAAATTGGCAGGGACATTGGTCAGCGCGAGGTTGATCTGTCCGCTGCGCATTCCTTTGCAGGGAGTGTTGACCGAGGTAGGAGCAGCACTGAAGCTGCAACTGCTGCAGTCAGAAACGGTTACTTTAAATCCATTGGTATTTCTGGGGTCCGAGCAGGGATTGTTGTTGTTGCTGTATAAAGTGTAGCAGCCGTCGCTGTTGCAGATCTGGGCAGCATAGACAAATGTCCCCAAGGTAGCTGGGCTGATGGTAATCGTTTTGTTTGTTCCGATCAGGTTGGCAGGATCTACAGTGTTGGCATACCAGCGAAACGAAGGATTGGGGCCTCCGCCGGCGTCTACCACCAGTTCGAGGGTAACGGAGTTGCCCAGGCACATGCTGGTGGAGCCGTTCCGGATTTCGATATGGCCATACGGTAGTTCCGAACCGGAGCATCCGATGCTTCCGGGAGAAGGAGATCCTTCTACCCGTTGCGGACGTTCCAGCGGCAGTGCAAGAATAATGGCATCAATGACAGACCCCAGTTGCTGAAAAGGGATCGTATTTCCTAGGCTACCTGCCCGGGCGATAAATGCAGCTTGTACAGGAGGAACCACTTCCGTGGC
>CAYTGJ010000011.1:0-9822 GCA_964437245.1 uncultured Chitinophagaceae bacterium | reverse complement strand
TGGTCCAGGTGATGTTTTCATTATAATAACCACCAAAAGTACTTCCTGCAGGATAATCACAGTAGGCGGTATTATTTTCCAACACCGAGGTCCATTTGGCAATGTCATTGGCATAGCCCGCCGTCGTAGCCGGTAAACCTGTCCAGCAGCCAGGTCCTGTATTATTGAGGATCGGGCCAGCGTTCAGGAAAGCGTTCGGTCCTCCGTTATAAGCAGAGGCCGACATTTTTTCATAGGAATAGGAATCGTGGACTCTTTTACAATCAATGTTTTCATAAAAATCCCATCCTACATTATAGTTGAATACCTGGCTGGTATAAATATCGTAATAGGCTTTTACCAGCGAACTGGTTTCCTGGTTATTGGGGCCTTCCATCAGTGTCGAATACATACTGGCAGGAAACCGGTTGTAGGGATATGCCTGACTTAGGGCGCTGTAAGCAGAGCCTGGCCCTTCGATCTGATAGCAACCTGTGTGGGTCATGTTCGTGGCGGCATTGGCCATATTATTGGATGCCTGTGCCGGAAGTGCCCAGGTAGTACCGGTAACACAGGCCAGTTCAGTTTCCTGGACAAGGGTAGCCATCCAGTAGGCAATGTGTGGGTATTCTACCCGCTGAATAAGGTTGCGGGAATAGTTCCAGGCATGGGCGATGGCCAACGCCCAGGTAGGGCGATTGTTGGGAATGAAGGCCGGCCTGTATTCTGTGGGGCCCCGGCGTATAGTACCCTGTCCCAGCCATATACCGTTGGATTTGGAAGGGTCGGAGGGAATTTCGGTTTTGATATACCCTAAGGTGTCGATCTTTGACTTTTTGGGAAGTGCCGGACAGTTGTTTTGTGCCCTGAGGATAGAAGTTGTCAGGACAAAAACAAACAGGTGGATGGAAATTACGAACCAATTTGTTTTCATAGTGAGTAAGTATGTAATAATTGAAAAATGACAATAATAAATATGAATTATCAGCCATTGTACTCCTGAACATAACTATAGGAATTTTGTACCAGTATGGTAGTCTTGGGAGACAGGATTTTAAAAAGAACCCCGGTTTTAAACATTTTAAGAAGCCGTATTTGTCTCGGAATAATTCTTTAAGAAATTAGTTTTAAGGATATCTAAAGGTAGTTTTTGTGAAAGTTGTAACGCTCTGGTACCTGAGAGGGGAAAGGGGTAAGAAAATGGGCAGATTGTTCTTAGGATCTCAGGTAAGAAAAAATGGAAAGGTCAATGGTTTGATTGAGCTTATTTCAGTTTGACGAGGGTAACACCGGCTCCGCCAAGGTCAGCATGTTCGTCTTTGAGGGAAGCTACCTGCTTGTAATGTCTCAGATGATCCCTGATCAGGGTACGAAGAATACCGTCTCCTTTACCGTGTACGATCTTAAGATCGGCTACATTGAGAATAAGAGCACTGTCTATAAACTGGCTTACTTCGATCAGGGCTTCTTCTCCTCTTTTTCCCCGCAGGTCCAGGGTTGGAGAAAATTCAGTGGATTTTGACAGGTAGTTGAATCCCTTGTTTTCAGTACCGGATAAAAAATCTTCTCCGAGAGTATTCCGGAATTCTTTACGGCTGATCTTGATCAGCCGGTTGAGTTTGACGGTAGAACGCAGCGAACCGATCATGATTTCGGCTTCTTTTTCTTTAAGGGTCACCACTTCTCCTACAGCTCCGTTGTCTTTTACCCTGACATAATCGTGGACCCGGATTGTTTTATCTGTAATTTCTGTTTTCTCTTCTTTTTCCGGGATGGATTCTAAAACAGGAATTTCTTTCAATGTTTCCTTATACTCTTCCAGCTCAGTTCTGGCCAACTTTGTGATGTCTTTATCAGCCTTGCTTTCTTTTATTTCACGGATCGTATTCTCAATTTTTCGGTTGGCTTCAGAAAGTATCAGTTTGGCTTGTTCTTTGGCCTGTTTCAGTAAGATCTTTTTATTGGCATCCAATTCTTCTTTTAAACGGGAATATTCCTGCAATGTGTTTTCCAGTTTCTTTTCCTTTCCCGTAATGTTCTGGCTGAGCTGACGATATTTGTTCCGTTCGTTTTCAAGCTCGCGCAGTAATTTATCAAAATCAACCTGGGAGGTTCCTACCTTGTCTTTGGAGGATGCAATGATCGTTTCGGGTAAGCCGATTTTCCGGGCGATCTCGAAGGCGTATGAACTGCCTGGTTTTCCTATCTCAAGGAGGTAAAGCGGTTCCAGCTTATCAATATTATAAGCCATGGCACCGTTGATCAGCCCGGGTGTTTTGTCGGCATAGGCTTTCAGATTGCTGTAGTGAGTGGTAATCACCCCGAATACTTTCAGTACATTGAGCTCTTCTAGTACAGATTCGGCGATGGCAGCCCCAAACTGAGGTTCAGTACCGGTTCCGAATTCGTCGATCAGCACCAGCGATTTTTTCCCGGCCATTTTTACAAACACTTTCATGTTGCTCAGATGGGCGCTATAGGTACTCAGATCGTTTTCCAGTGACTGTTCATCTCCTATGTCCATGAACAGGTCCTGAAAAAAACCGAGGGTGGAACCTTCGCCTACGGGCACAAGCAAACCGCACTGGAACATATATTGAATGAGTCCTACTGTTTTCAGGCATACGGATTTTCCTCCGGCATTCGGTCCGGAAATCAGCAGGATCCGTTGCTGGCTGTCCAGCCTGAGGTTGAGAGGGATCACTTGTTTCCCTGACTTTTTAAAGCTCATGGTCAGCAAAGGATGTTGTGCCTGTTGCCAGTCAAGGAAGGTTTTATTTTCATAAGCGGTCAGAGAGGCTTCCATTTCCAGGGCAAGCCTGGCTTTGGCACGGATAAAATCCACCAATCCGAGGAAGGTATAGGCTTTTTTCAACGGTACGAGATTCGGACGGAGATAGGAAGTCAGTGCCGTGAGTATCCGGATCAATTCTCTTTTTTCCTGCAGCTCCAGTTCACGGATGGTATTATTGATCTCGAAGATCTCCGCCGGTTCGATGAAGGCGGTCTGTCCTGTTGCCGATTCGTCGTGGATGAATCCTTTCACTTTTCGTTTGTATTCAGCCTTTACAGGAATGACCATACGTCCGTTACGGATGGTGGGAGTAATGTCATCTTCTGAATATCCTTCTTTCTTCACCGCTTTCAGGATACGGTCAGTCTCCCGCCGCAGGCTTTGTTGTTCGGAATTCAGCTCTTTTCTTATTTTCATCAGATAGTGAGACGCATTGTCCCTGACCTGACCGTCTTCGCCTATGATAAGATCAAGCTGATGATAAATATCCTTGTCGAGTGCCACTTCTTTTCTGAGATTGAAAAGGTGAGGGAACTCCACTTCATGTTTGTCCAAAAACTCAAGACAAGCGGTGATCGTATGGATGGAAAGCTTCAGTTGCCTGAATTCGCCGGCATCCAGAAAAGAACCTTCCGGACGCATTTTATCGAAGCTGTGAGTGACATCGATATAATTGCTGGAGGGAAAATTAAGGTTTTGGGCGAGCAGTTTCCGGAATTCTTCCGTTTGTTGCACCATTTTGCTCACCAGGTCGAAGTCCGTAGAAAAACGGATCCGGTCTACATAAGACTGGCCCAGAGGGCAAAGGCATTCCTGTTTCAGATATTCTCTGATCTGATCGAAACCTAGTTTTTGCTCTATATTTTTGGGATGCAACATTCGTACAAAGGTAATCATTCTCGCTGGTTAACCCAGAGGGAAGTTTTTGAAAAATTTGTCAGGGCAGGGGAAAAAGGTATTGTATATCCGGTGGAGACAAGGCAATGCAGGTGTTTTTTTATGACAGAATTTTCTGATACAGATCACTTTCGGCATATAGCTTGATGATCTGGTTTCTTTCTTCCAGTACTTTTTTCATATAACGGGTAAGAAACAGAGCATTGACGAGATGTCCTATCCATCCTCCCGGAGATTCGAACTGGAACACATCCTGCATGATGATCTCTTCTCCCTTGGGTTCAAAATAATGATCGTGTATCATGGATTTGAAAGCTCCCTTTTCCATTCTGTCCTGAAAATGAGAAGGACGGTCCATTTGCGTGATCAGGGTGGTGAGTGTTTGCCGTATTCCCAGATGGGTGGCGCGCCAGGTGACGGTCTCTCCTTCATTGATGAGGCCATGTGTTTTTCCGGCAATGGCTTCTTCGTTGCTTTTTCCCGTGCTGATCTTATGGAGGTCCAGGCTTCGGGCCAGGTCAAAAACTCTTTCAACGGGGGCTTTGATGATGGTGGTCAGGATGAGCGTAGGCATGATTAATTAAGGGATAAGGTTAATGGACAGAAGAAGGGAGCAGGATGTTTTCCAATGCCGGCCGGATGGCCGGATAGCAAAAATGATAGCCTGCTTCCTGTAATCTTTTAGGAAGTACCCAGCGACTTTTCAGGAGCAGTTCGGTTTCCGTCCCAATCAGGATAGCTCCTGTTTTGAGAAGCCATAGGGGAGAAGGCAGTGCAAAAGGAGGGTGCAGGAGATCCCGGAAGGTTTTCATCAGCACTTGATTTTTCACAGGTTCCAGAGCGGCACAGTTGAATGTCCCTTCCAGTTCGGAGTGCTGATACAGAAATTCCAGTATATGAGCAAGTTCCTGTTCGTGTATCCAACTGAAATATTGCTGTCCGTTTCCCTGGCTTCCTCCCAATCCTGCGAGGGTAAGTTTTTTGAAACGCTCCACGACCCCTTCTTTTTTACCGAGGACAATGGCGATACGGAGGATGATCTTTCTGGTGGCCGGTAGTTTAAGATCCAGGAATGTTTTTTCCCATTGTTGGCAGACCTGTACGGAAAAGTCATTGGCATATTCCCCGTTGTATTCATCGTGGGGCCTGTCTTCGGCATGACGGTAGATGGTGGCGGAAGAGGCGTTGAACCATACGGCCGGAGGATGTTGTAGTTGTTTTACTACCTTACCCAGAACTTTGGTAGACAGCGTTCTGGAATCGAAGATCTCTTTTTTGTTTTTCTCTGTATACCGGCAATTGACACTTTTTCCCGCAAGGTTGATCAGCATTTCAGCTCCTTCCAGTCTTTGCTGCCAGGGACCGGGAGTCTTTCCGTCCCACTGTAGGTAGTGTACGTTTCCCTCCGGAGCTTTCTTATTTCTGCTAAGAATGATCACTTCGGTGGCGAGGGGGCGGAAATATTCTTTCAGAAAATTTCCGATGAATCCGCTTCCGCCTGCCAGTATTATTTTTTGATAGTGCATATAGCTTCTCTTTTTAAAGGGGACGAAACAAATCAATACTACTGGCTGAAAGGCGTACATATCCTGCGGCGATCAGGAACCGGTACAGAAGCCAGGTGAAGGTGAGCAATGCAGGCAACCCCAGTATTCTGACACGTCTGATATGCTGCCAGAGCATAACACCTACCGGAACGATAAAATAACCAGGGTAGAGAAAGGGGAATATTTCTGTGGTGTACCTGAACGTCCAGATCGCAGGCAGTAATAGCAGCGCGCCGATCAGTGATATCGTAATGTTGTGCCCGAGGTAATCAAGGAGCCTGTCTTTTCGGATAAACATTATCAGTATTCCTTGTACCAGCAGTTGCCCGAGGGCGATCATCCATTCTGTAACAAAAAGATGTTCGCTGTTTTTCAGAAAGGGAAGGTTCACAAAATACAGGTGAAGTATCCAGGCTACGAACAGAGAACCCAGCAGTACAAAGGCGATGCGGTAAGGAACGTTGTAATCAGGAGTACAACTTCCGGGAGCATTGAGCTCTTTGGCAGGAGCGATTACTTTCCTGTTGTAGGAGATGAAAGAATATATTTTTTTCATTACCCAGTATAAAGGAGGGAAGCGGAAGAGTGTCCGGACCAAGGGAAAGTTGTGCCCCAGGATCAACAGCAGGCTGTCGAGTCCATAGATTACTTTGTTTTGGGCAGTATCCACCAGGGCAATTTCGTTTCGGCTCCGGTCGTTGTCAATGGTATGCCGTATGGATTCGGTCATTTGATCATAAGGCATACGGCCATTCGGATCAAGCATGCCGGTTTTTACAAATGCAGCAGAGTACAGATTGCACATCGGACAGTCACAATCGTAGATCAGGATGTTATGTTCAAGTGGTTTCATTTTTTTACATTTAAGGTAAGAGAAAATAATTCCATGCTCAGAGATCCAGATGAGATTTGATGTAGTGTGGGAAAGCCATCCGGTAAGTGATATAACAATAATAGAAGGCAATCCCCCAGGCAGAAAGCAAGTATGTCCCGTATACAATCGAATCAGGTTTCAGAATGATGATGAGTCCCCATCCCAGACCATAAAGTCCGCAGAGGACCCAGTAAATGATCAGATAGCGTTGGATCGTTCTGTCAAAGCTGTGATATTGGACGGTGCGGAGGAAGGAAGAGAATACCTGATAGAATCCTATGAAGAATTGCACGATCAGGATCCAGATCAAGGCAGAAGGAGGATGAATGCTCACGAACATGAGCAGTGCGAAGACCAGCAGACAGTGTAAAATGAAATCAAATTTTCTTACTTGGTTCATAGTGGTAAGTGGTTTTATATTGTTTGTATATTCAGAACTTTCAATATTTATTGAAAATATTAGATAAATTTTTTTAGCGTAGCATTTTTATAATGGTTCCGAAAAACCAGCTTTCATCAGCTTTGAGCATTGTATCAACAGATTTGTCCATTTTAGAAACAAAATCATTGAGCTCTGTGATCCGTTCGGAAAACTCTTTTACTTTTCTGTCTTTTTTGTCGCCTTCTATCTGAGCCAGCTCGTCCAGTACTTTTCGTACAGGTTCTATCTCCCGGCGTTTTCGTTCTTTCGCAATCCGTTGAGCGATCTTCCAGATGTCTTTTTCGGCAGTGAAGAATTCCTTACGTTCGCCCGGTACCAGGATTTTACTTACAAGATCCCAGTCGATCAGTTCGCGTACGTTCATATTCACATTTCCCCGGGAGATATTAAGCTCTTCCATGATCTCTTCGGCACTCAGGGGATCCGGAGAGATCAGAAGCAAGGCATGTACCTGCGCCATGGTGCGGTTGATTCCCCATTCGGACCCCAGTTTACCCCATGTCTGCAGAAATTGCTGTTTTGCTTCAATGTATTTCATATGGTAAATGTAAACAAAGTTTTTAAACTTTCAATATTTATTGAAAGTTTATTTTGTGAGAATTACTGTAGTTATATAAGTGTCTGAAAATCAAAAAAGGAGCCGTATCTATAATACGGCTCCTGGTAAGTAATAATCGTAGTATGAATTATCGTACGCTTTTGAGGTAGCCTTTTAGCTCATCAATGCTACTGGAAAAGGAAAAGGCATCGTTTACCTTGTAATAATTTTCTTTGTCGGAAGTGTATTGGTACAGGTATTTGGCAACGGTTAAACGATCTGCTTCGAAGGAAAACAATCCCATAATATCTTTTACCTGGAGCGAGCTGATACAACGGGAGGGCATTGCTTCTTTTAAGACGGTAATTTTAGTGTCCGAAAATGATTTTGACTTGATGGCCGATTTGACATCGTCAAATTCTTCATAAGGCATACGTCCGTTGTCACACAGGGTATTGTTAGAACCAGCGGAAGAGGGTTTGCCGGTGTAATGATTGCGTTGATGATCGTTTACAGTAGTGTTGATGCTGGTTACATTATCGTCACGCATATCTTTATTTTTCAGGTAAGCATCCAACTCTCTTGCTCTGGAAGGATATAACAAAGCATTCAGTTCATAGTAGTTACTTTTGTCACAGGTGAAGTCAAAGAGATATTTGGCCATATCCAGTTTGTATTGCTCTATGCCGATCAGCCGTATTATTTCTTTGACCTGCGCTACGGTCACTCTTTTATTTTTCACGGCTTGCTTGATCACCATTGGTTTGTTGCTTTCTACCGACTGTGATTTGATTGTATTTTTCAGGGTATTGAAATTGGATACTGGAATACCATCACGGTTGCATACGGTGATATCGGAGGTGATTGTATTGCTGTTGTTATTATTATTGTTCCCTTCTCTGTTTTTCCCTCCGTTGCTGTTGTTGTTTACATTATTGTTATTCGTGACATTATTATTATTGTTGTTGTTCGTGTTTCCACCTCCTTTTCGGTTTCCTCCGCTGTTGTTGATCACGGTTGTATTGTTGATGACCGTAGTATTAGTTGTATTGTTTGAGTTGGTATTCGTATTATTTGTAGTGTTGGTGTTATTAGAGTTTGTATTGGTAGTGGTATTTGTGCCTGTATTGACATGGTTGGTCGTATTGGTGGTATTACTGTTGCCGTTTCCTGTCCCGTTCTGATTGTTGTTCGTAACATTCGTATTGATGTTAATCGCATTGTTATTCGTCGTATTCTGATTGGTGACCGGATTGGTGTTTGTGGTGACAGGTTCCGTTGTGACCGGAGTAACGGCTACAGAGGTATCAGTGTCTGTACCTTCCAGGGCGATCACGTCGTCTGTTTTGATGGCGTTGTATGGACTGGCGGTAATGTAGAAAATAAGATCGTTGAAATCCTGGTCGCTTCCCTGATCTCTTAATACGTCTTCAAAACCTAATACCAGTTTGCTTCTGGTTTCATCTTTTAACAAGACTGTATGGGATTTAAGGGCAGGATCTTTTTCAGGGTTTAAAGCAGGTTCTGAATACACGATGTATTTTCCCTGGGTCATTTTCCCATTTTTAAAAGCATCGGCTACTACAAACCAGCCGATGGCTGTGTTTGCCTCAAAGGAACCAAGAAACACTTTGTTCCCGCTTTTCAGACCACCTCCGCTGTTGAGAAGGGATACGTTGGGAAAAATGATCGTGCGTATTTTAATGTCGGATATTTTTTTAGGCGGATTGGAGGATTGGTAGGTGTAATACCCCAGTGCATTGGTGTAGCCGGCTCCTTCGTGGACAAAGGTGATCCATATATCGGCCTGCGCTTTTAATACCACGTCGGTCTCATTTTTCTGGGTGATGTACTCCGGATGGAAACTGGGAACCGGTTTTGTTTCCGGGAGAGCAGTGTTAATGGCATTCAGAAAATCAGGATCAATGATATCGTCAGATTCCTCCAGGTTATCGGGAACCCCCAGGGTGTTGTATTGGCCAAGGTAAGTGAATTTGACCTGGGCCCGTGTCTGTAAAACGAACAGCACCAGCAGGGCTGGTAGGAATAGTCGGAAAGATAGTGATGGCTTCATTGGAAATGGTTTATTTGTAGTAAGATAGATAGCTTTTACCAAACATGATGCCATAGTTTTAAAAAAAACTTTTTCAGAAATAGCAAGAGTCCCGTGTTTTTATTGGAAATGAATTAACGGGAGTCTCTTGCCAGGCTTTAGGAGCTAAAATTCCCAAAGATTGTGTTCGTATTCCATCAGTTCGTGTGCAGCCCAGGTGGAGGCCATGATCCCTTTTTGCGGATCCTGGTAAAGGTCTGAAAGGTAAGCATCCTTAGGATTGGAAACCTTGATGAGGTAAGAACTGAATAACCGGAGATCGAAGGCGTCGGACAGATTTTTGTGTTCTCGGTCGTTTTGTACATTTACCCAGCAGGCTTTAGGATTGTCCTTGAAGAGATGTTGAGTTAATTCTTTATAATGAAAAGAAGCTACAGGAAGCTGGATCCCGGTGGCGTTCATCGGATGATCCGCCGGAATGTACAGCGTGATGGCCTGAATGTCGTACCTTAGTTGGGAGTGTTGTTTGTCAAATAATACATTTTCTTTTATTTCCAGCTGGTAGAGGTCCCGGGCAGTGTATTGTTCATTTTTCATAGCTTCAAGTATTGTTTTCCATTCAGGACCGTATTCGAGGGCTAATTCTATGGTATCGGAAGGAAAGCTTGCGGCAGCCGGGGTAAGTAGTTTTTTGTAGA
>CAYTGJ010000010.1:18942-58768 GCA_964437245.1 uncultured Chitinophagaceae bacterium | reverse complement strand
GTTAAGTTAATAGTTTTTTACTTAACTTATTGTCCATATAAAGGTAGCAGGTTCAGGGGGCTATAAAATATTAGTTACTCGCGAAGGCGCGAGCAACTGCGGAAAGCAATCGGAGCCTTTATTTTTTACTCAATACTGGTACTGTTGTTCTTTCTGACCTGTCATTTATTTAAGTGAGTTTAATTTGTATTCTGTGGCACACAGAACACGGTGTAAAATTGTGAGTATTGGCTTCGAAGAAATAGTGCTTTGTCAAGGGACAAAGCGCGGTGGTGAGAAAGTACAATCTTCCTACTCCATTCTGGGTTGCCATTTTTTATATTTTCTTTTAAAGAATCCCTGCTGAATGGATGTAAAATTACCTGCTATCAGGTATTGAATATGATTGCTTAATGGTCTTATTTTGAAATGTTAGATACTGGTTCACTACCTATAAATCCAGACATGCTAGCTTGATCATGCACGTACCTATATCCAAAATTTCATTTCTTGTTTTACTGATATGGTGTAGTAGCACTGTTTATGGAGCTACCTATACCGTAACCAATACAAACAATGCCGGAGCGGGTTCTTTCCGCCAGGCTATATTGGACGCCAACTCCAATGCAGGTGCTGATGTGATTGAATTCAATATACCCGCTGCTGGAGTACAGACTATTGCTCTGAGCAGTTTATTGCCTACAATTACAGGAAGTGTTACCATCGATGGCCGCATGCAAGGAGGTATAGGCTATACAGGAGCGCCGCTGATTGTCATCAACGGTTCCGGCTTTACTCCCAGAGACAATGGACTCTATCTCAATGCGACCAATTGTGTGGTAAGAGGTTTTATAATCCAGGGATTTGATGTAGGAATCCGTATTGAACAAGCCAATAACGAAGTATACGGAAATTATATTGGTACAAATGCTGCGGGCATAGCGGCGGCTGGTAATAGTAAAGGTATTTACATATCTTCTTCTGCAAATACCATAGGAGGAGGTAATGCCACCATGAGAAACATTATTTCGGGAAATGCTGGCTTTGGTATACACCTTTATAGCTCTGGAGCAACCGACAACAAAATACAGGGAAACTTTGTAGGCACTAATGTAAGTGGTACCGCGGCCCTTGCCAATGCAAGTTTTGGAATTGCATTGGAGAATTCATCCTCCAACTTTATTGGTACTAACAGTAACGGCATCGACGATGCTACTGAAGGAAACCTTGTTTCAGGAAATAATAACCATGGCATTTTACTTGTAAGCAACAGTAATAATAATACTATTGCTGGAAATATGATCGGTACCAATATAGGAGGAACAGCAAAGATTGGAAATACCTTCTACGGCATTGTAATCAGTGGTAGTAACTCCAATCAAATAGGAGGAGGCCTGGCTGTACAGCGAAATATTATTTCAGGAAATCGCTATGGAGTTTATATTGATAATAACTCCTCTTATACAAAAATTCAGGGTAATTACATTGGAACAGATATTACAGGAACAGCTGCTCTTGGTAACACGTACTACGGCATTTATACTGTCAACATCACGTATACTACATTTGGAACTGATGCGGATGGAGTGAACGATGCCACTGAAGGGAATCTTATTTCCGGAAATGGATTTACAGCGATTCACCTTTTCCGCAATTGTAATTACAATACCATCGCGGGCAATCTTATGGGTACAGATAAAAACGGAACTTCGGTGATTCGAAACGGCTTGAGTAATCTGTACTTAAATGAAGCCAATAACAATCAGATCGGAGGAGGTCTGGCAGTACAGCGTAATGTTATTTCTAACAGTGCCGTTCACGGAATTTATATTGAAAATTCTGCGCTCACTAACAAAATTCAGGGTAATTATATTGGTACAGATATCACAGGAACTATAGATTTGGGCAATTTACAACATGGCATCTGGATGTTTAATAATCTCAGCAACGTTATTGTTGGGACCGATGGCGATGGTATAAACGATGCTGCCGAGGGTAATCTTATTTCAGGCAACAATATTCATGGAATATACCTGGAAGGCTATGCGAATTCAAATACCATTGCAGGTAACAAGATAGGAACAGACATCTCTGGTACCGGAGTATTGCCTAATAGCAACTGCGGAATTTATATCAAAACATCTTCCAATAACCTCATTGGAGGCACAGGTATCTATAGTGCAAACATAATTGCTTTTAATACACAGAAAGGGGTGTCTATTGAATCTGGTACACAAAATGCACTGAGAAGAAATATGATCTATTCGAATGGAGGTATGGCTATTGACCTGGGCAATAATGGTGTAACAGTCAACGATACCGATGATGCCGATGCTGGCGCCAACAATCTCCAGAATTTTCCTGTTATCAACTCACATGAATGGACTCCTTCCAGTGTACGACTAATCGGTGTACTAAACAGTGAAGCGAATAAGACCTACACTATTGAGTTTTTCTATAGTCCTACACTCGGTCCGTCCTCTACAGGTGCAGCCATGAACTACCTTGCTACTACCACTGTCGTAACGGATGCCTTGGGAAGTGCAGGTTTTGATGTAACTTTTGCAACAGCTGTTCCTGTGGGGTATTTCATAACCTCTACGGCCACCGACCCTTCTAACAATACCTCTGAACTTTCCGCTTCACTTATACCTCTCCCCGTTACGCTGTTAGCATTTGAAGCAAATACGAAGGATAACGATGTACTGCTTGAATGGGAGGTTATAGATGAAAAAAATCTTTCTGGTTATACAATAGAATTTTCCCCTGAGGGATTTGTGTTTGATTCAATCGGCTTTGTAGTTTCGAAAGGGCGCACCTCTTATGGCTTCATACATCGCGATATTGCAACCAGTGGTTACTACCGACTCAAAATAATTGACAACGATGGTTCTTTTGTATACAGTCCATTGAAATTCGTGAATAGAAAGGAGTACGTGAATGTTTCTGTTTTCCCGAATCCAGCCCGCGAATCAGTTTCAATTGTTATGCAAAATTCTCCTTCACATAACATTGGATTGAGCATTACTGATCTTTCAGGCAAAATAGTATACGAATCGATTCTGGAGAACAATCAAAATTTATTTTTCCATAAAATTAATATTGAAAAACTGGATGCAGGTATCTATCTCATTTCTCTTACATCCGATAATGGAGAAAATATTTTTAAAAAATTTTGTATTGAATAACTATTAATGACTTTGTATAAGTTAAATGGTGTGATCATACATAATGTCGGTTGATGTATGTTTATGCTGGTCTGTATATCTGTTGCAATTCCAAAACAAGTGTTTGGTGAGGGCACTAATCACGGATGAAAAATGGATTGGTTGTTAAGGAGATTACCCTTGTGTGAGGTTACTAATAATAGTATGGCAAGCAGGTAATTCAAAAAAGCGAGTATAAGCACTTTTCATATGCTTGTACTCGCTTTTTTGATGCTTACTGAATAGTGATTTTAACAGTACCATCGAATCCATCATCTCCAGAGTTACCATGCTGTCCGGGGAAACAGCTATGTGGGTGTGCTTTAGTTTGAATTCTTGTCAAAAGTACAATAGTGAATATATTTGAAGATAATAAAAGTAACAAAACGGTTAAGGTAGTTGCAGGACTATCATCAAGTAATATATGTATACTTCCCAAGAAAGTTAAGAAAACGTTAATTAAATACTGAATAAGTAGTTGCCAATAATTTATTAGGTGTTTAGTGATCAGTGAAAAAAAGCCACAGACCAATAAGGTCATAGAAAGTTGAAAAAAGGAGATTGATAAAGGCAGACTATTAGTTTGTGTTGTCAACAAATGTCTGTCTGTGATAAATTCATGAAATGCTTTTTCTTCCATCTCTTCGGTTGAGGTAAGTTGAGTCGGATGAAGTTTGTGATAGGCCACTGGCGAATAAAAGTATTGCTTTATGATGGGTCTATGTTTTATAAAGATAGTTCTGTCTCCATCCTGTGGGTCATAATATTGTCCAACAAATAAAATCGTCAGCAATAAAAAAGAAGTTCCAAGACCAATAACTATTTTGTTCTGTGTTGTCATGCTAAAGATTGAGCTAATTTCTTTTGGAAAACCGGGTTCATTGTCAGAACGGTGATTTTCCCTGGTGATTTTATTCTGGAAATAAATGATGTCACAACAGAAATAACATACTAAATGTTATTTTATTGTTCCAAGCACTTCTTGTATTCAAGTCAAGATTCAACTACTTTTTTTAGTCTCCCCATAGTGTTATCATATAGTTTACACAAATGCAACGGTTAAGTCATCAGAGAGGAAGAAGTCTTGTATTTTTTACAATATACATAGATGGAAGAGTGCTCCGTATTTATACCGATATCTAATTACTGGAATGTACGTATCTGTTTTTGTGTTTTGACTAAGCGTATTTATTTATGATTCATTATATGAAACCATTGCTGTTTATGGACGTACTTAGTATAAGGAAAAACCATTACATTATTTTCATGATTTTTATACTCTTCAGGAGTTTTCCGATTATTTAAAAACATAAAACAAATAATAGAGAAAAGCAGATTGCTTATGTTTTTATGTGGATGATCAATTTGTTGATTTAAGAAGGTACTGATGATAGATTTATTCTATTATAAAGGGAGATTTTTAATAACTACATAAATCTGACTACGGACAAATCAATCCCGGATTAAAAATAGAAAGAAAAATTTGTAAGGAAATTCCGAATTCATAAGCAAGATAGACCAAAGTTAAAAGCAGTTGAATCCATAAACATAGTAAAGACTCTATAGATTATGCCAAGTAAAGCAAAAGCAGTTATAAAATGGATTGATAAAGAATTGCCTCCTCTGAGCTGGAGTGTAATCTCCATACAGCTTATGAAAACATTAGTAAATAACGGTGTTAGTCCGAGGAATATTGACGATGCAACGATGTTCAATGATGAAATTATAAATGACATAAAGGCCTTGATAAAGAAGACCTATAATAAAGAAATGCCCACTCTGTAATCCATGAAAACACCTGGTCTGGAAATAGTAAAGATATGTTCATTTTCGTTATTCTCGGTGGTAGCGATCGGAGTGATCGTGTATTTATTCTGGAATCAGGAATTGCAATACAATAAACCTACTCCTGTTCCTGATAATTATGAAGCTGTCCCGTTCAATACTAAAATAGACGTAAGAGAATTTATAGGAATAGCAGAGGAGAATCATCTTATTTTTATGCACTTCTTTAATAGTAATTGTCCTTGTTCAAAATTTAATATGAAAGAATTTGAACAGCTCTCAGAACATTACAAAGAGAAAGTGAAATTTTATATAGTAGTGGAAAATGAGGAAGGGAAAGAATATGTCAGCAAGTATGGCCTCAGTATTCCGGTAATAGCTGATGAAGCAGGGATACTCGCCGATATTTGTGGCGTTTATTCTACGCCTCAGGCTGTGATGCTGGATGAGGAACATCGCATTTATTATAGAGGAAACTACAACAGAGCTCGTTTTTGTACAAAAAAAGAAACCAGGTTTGCCGAACAAGCGCTCACTTACCTGATTGAAGGGAAAAATCTTCCGGCCTTTTCAGAATCAGCTACTACCGCTTATGGATGTAAAATTCCTTCTGATGAGAAAAGCCTTACCACTAATAGTAATTAAACGAATCAGAATATTATAATTAAAATAGATATGCATATGAATAGCACAACAGAGTCTTTAAACAATGAAGCACAAACGATGAATAAGTTTTTTCGTCAAGTGTATCAGCGATCGAATAAGCTGATAGGTTATTTTCTGATCAGCTATTTTGTTTTTGGACTGATCATCGCTTTTTGGTACGATACCTGGGTGATTGCGATAGGAGTTGGCGGACTTTGTACGGTTAGTTTCTTTTTGGCTACCAAACTATTTCCCGATTCAAAAGTTAATCAATATGTAGCCAGTGCTGCAGTAGGGATATACACGGCACAGTTCATCTATCAAATGCATGGATTGTTTGAAATGCACTTTTTCGCGTTCATAGGAGCCACATTAATGATCTCTTATCAAAACTGGAAGTCGCTTATTCCTGTCGGACTGATCGTAGCCATTCATCATGGTTTATTTGCTTACCTGGAATATTCGGGAAATGATAAAATATATTTTACCACAGATCAATACGATATGAGCCTGGAGGCATTTCTTTTTCATATACTATTAGCAGTCGTCATCCTTTTCATTTGTGGACTATGGAGCTATCAGCTCGAACAAAATACGATCAACAATACTAAAAATATTCTTATCGTAGAAGAGTTGAGCAATACGATGATGAAAAACATGGAGTTTGCGAGTGAGCTTGCTGATGGGAAAACAGGTACAGATTATAGACCTCTGAAGGACGATGTTTTAGGAGAAGCATTGCTGAAGATTAGAAATAGGATGAGATAAAAGTAATTGTATAAATGAGCCATTTCATCTAATAAGAGCTCCAACTTTGAGGCTGTTGATTTTCGACAGCCTTTTTTATTTTAATATTCGCACATCAACTCTGGCTTTTGAGAATCTGGAGATTCTCAGGATTTAAGGAGTAGGAGTATGGCTTCATAGAAATATGCTGGAAAGGGAATGCTCCAGCAACAATGAGAATAAGGAATGTAGCGTTTTTGTTTCCTTTACATGGAATTTTGCCATGAACGTTTATTATTTGAAACGAACGTGATATTGGAGAGTAGTGATAAAGGATTAGCAGTTGTTTTGTGCATTATTTCTCCTGTAGGAAGAAGGCGTCGCTACTTGAATCTCTTTAGAAAAACAATTCAATACTATCATAAAAACCATATTATCACTTGATATAGGTAAATATTTGTACCATAAACTACCAGTAGTTGTTTATAGTGAATTACAGATAAATTTTTGCCTGTAATTCACTGTAAAAGAATGCTTCTGAATGTGAAACGTGCTTCTAACTGTATTTTTTTTTTACAAGTGGTAGGATAAAAAAAATATATGATTAATTTTGCCAAGCAAAAATTGCTCTCAAATTGGTTTCGATGATTTTATTAATGATCATTATAACCTTCCTAAAATCTCAACAACAGCATTACCGTTTTCAATTTGTGGAAACTTTAAGAATTTATAAACAACCAGTATATCAGCTAGTTCTCAAAAAATATTCAGTGATAAAAACCTGCTTGTAAGACGTGTTATACAACATTCTGTAAGCAGTAGTTAACAGCTATTAGTCAGATGGAGACCGGTAACCATTTTAAAAACGGGGTAATCCTGCCAAACCAAACGAGCGGGGAAATAATCACTCAATCCAAAATGAATAAAAAATTATTATTATTAGCAGTAGCTGTGGCAGGTTTTGTTACAGCTGGTTTTTCACAAAATCCCGAGGTAAAGTACCGTAGAAGCTCTCTTCATACAATGATTCTTGAAATGGATAATTTTCCTCAGAAGGGAGTTATTCTGGATGCGTTTAAGAATGCTCCTTTTCCTGATAAATACAATAATCATACAATAGGAGAGAAATCATTTGATCCCAAAGCATATCCTTTGACGGCGGCAGAATTAGAAGCGATCAAAGCAGAACAGTCGAAGCTTTCGGGTGATAAAGACATTGAAAGAAAAGAAACTCCTATTCAGATAGAAAAATATCTTAAGCAACAAAAGGTAGCAAATCAACTGGTGGCAAAATGGTTTAACAGACAGCCGGATGGTTCTTTTGATATGAGTTTGATCAGTGAAAGAGGTTCATACAACGCTTCTCAGCTGGAAGCTAACGTCGCAAAAGGTTCTGCAAGAGGAGTAACTTCCCTCGCAGATGCAGGGATCGAGCTGATCGGAAATACTTTTGTAGTAATTTCTAAATTCAAATATGTAAACAATGAGATAACTGCGGCAGCTGTAAGAGATGTGGCAAAGAGAGCAGCTTCACAATTGACAAATCAGGTAGCGCGTATGGCGGCAGAAAAGGCAGCTGATGCTACTTATGAGAAAACAAAAGAAGGATATTCTGTTTGGACAACTTCTTTTCTTTACAAATTAAAATGGAATGACTCTATCGAGGCTGTATTTTATAACGACTTGTGGATGGATAAAAATAGCATCGATCCGCAAAGAAAAGCAGCATTTGATAACACGGATCTTTTTCAACTTGAGTTCATCGGAGATGAAAAAGCAGCGGGCCTTGTAACATTCAAGATAGGAGAGAAAAGAACGGAAGAGCAAATTATAGAGAAAGTCACGATCAGAACGATTGATGCCATCTATGCGAAGCTTCAGAAGCAATACGATGTATTCAAACCTAAAGTTCCGCTTTCTTCAGGAAGCCCTATTACTGCAAAAATTGGTATGAAAGAAGGACTAGAAGGAGGAGAGAAATTTGAAGTGCTTGAGCAGGTATTGGATCCTAAAACCGGTTTGACAAGATATGACAGTAAAGGAACTATTACAGTAGAGAAAAATTCAATATGGGATAACCGTTACAATGCAGCAGATGAAACGCTTGCAACTGATGGCCCGAACGTCACTACATTCAAAGGAGGGAAAGGTTACTATCCTGGGATGTTAATCAAACAGATGAAATAATCTGTTCTTTAAATTAGCGAGATATGTAGAATGAAAAACACTGTCTAAACATATTGAAAATCAGTAACAGGAAAAACCTGGGATGATCGGAGATTGTTTGGGCAGTGTTTAATTTATTATATAACTTATTAAGTCTTTTAACTTAAAACATCCTATACAATGAAAAAATCAATTCACGGGTTATTGGTAGCAGTAGTTCTGTTTACATGTTCTTCAATATACAATAATGTAGCGGCTCAGGCCAGGGCGAAGGCTGAGAAAGCAACCAGAGAATGGCGATATGAGATTGAATGTGCCGGAACAGGCGCGGAGGGAACGTATCTGATTAAAGTTTGGAGCTATTCCAAAAAAGCAAATGTGGCAATAGAGCAGGTTAAAAAAAATGCAGTACATGGAGTTGTGTTCAAAGGGTTTGCAGGTGCGGTACAAGGTTGTACTTCTCAGAAGCCACTGACCAACAATCCTGCATTAGAACAGGAAAGATCCGATTTTTTTGATGATTTTTTCGCCGACGGTGGTAAGTTTATGAAATTTGTATCAGCTTCCGGTGATGGTAATGCAGAAGTATTAAAAGTAGGTAAAGAATATAAAGTAGGTGTAGTTGTTTCTGTGATGAAAGATCAGTTAAGAAAAGATCTGGAAGCAGCTGGTATCATCAAGGGATTGTCCTCCGGATTTTAATTAATTACTGCCATGAAAATAATCAAAAAAATAACCCTTCTGAGTGTACTTGTAGCAGGTATGCTGATTACACCTTCCTGCGACCCGCAAAAAAGGATCTCCGGAGATTATTCTTATCAGTCAGAATGTCTTGGAGTGGAGCTGGACGGATCGCAGACCTTGAAGGTATGGGGGAACGGAAGAAACAGGCAGGATGCAGTAGAGCAGGCGAAGAAAAACGGGATCCGTGATGTATTGTTCAAAGGTATCCGCAGCGGGAAACCTGATTGTAACGTCAAGCCTGTGATCAACGAGGTCAATGCTCAGGAGAAACACGAGGCCTACTTTAATAAATTCTTCTCAGACAATGGACCATACAAAGAATTCATTTCTATGAAAGATGAATCTTTTGTTCCGAAAATTTTAAAAGATAGAAAAGGTGCCGGTACAGAAGTAACATACGGTGTGATTGTGCGTGTGTTGCGTGCTGAGCTTAAAGAAAGAATGATCAAAGATCAAATAATAGTTTCAAACCAATAATTAAAATAAAATGAAAAAAAACTTATTCATTATATTCAGTTTGCTGGCTTGTGTTTCCCTTAGCTACGGGCAGGCAAAAAAACCAACCATTATGGTAGTACCAAGCGATGCGTGGTGTACTAAAAATGGCTACATGATGGAATTTGATAATCAGGGAACTCTGGTTAAAATTCCTGATTACAAAAAAGCCTTTCAAAGTAATGCGGATCTTCTTACTGTAATCAGTAAAATCAATGGGATGATGGCCGACAGAGGATTCCCTTTGAAAAATATGGAATCGGCGATAAAGACTCTTGAGTCTGAAAGTGCTGAAAATAGCATGCTGAGTTCTAAAGGTGGGGCAGGAGTGAGTGAAAGCCCGGTTGACAAACTTAAAAAAGTAGCCAAGGCAGATATTATCATGCAGCTTACCTGGACAGTCAATACAAACGGTCCTAAGAAATCAATCACCTTTAACCTTCAGGGACTGGATTCCTATACGGATAAGCAAATTGCTTCTGCAGTAGGTACCGGAGCTCCCTCTTTTTCAGCAGAGATTCCCGTATTGCTGGAGGAGGCTGTATTAGCCCATATTGATAACTTCAACAATTCATTACAGAAACACTTTGATGATATGTTTGAAAATGGTCGTGAAATTATTATTCGTATCAAGAAATTTGACAGTTGGGACGGCGATCTTGAACAGGAATATGGAGGAAAGGAATTAGGTTCTATCATCGAAGAGTGGATGACCAAAAACACTGTGAAAGGGAGATTCAGTACTACAGATGCTACAGAAAATATGATGTTGTTTGAGCAGGTAAGAATTCCACTGTACGATGCAAATGGAAAAGCAACAGATGCGAGAGACTTTGCAAAAGGATTACAGAAATTCCTGAAAGACGCACCTTATTCCATTACTAACAAACTAATGATGAAAGGGCTTGGACAGGCCGTTATTGTACTAGGTGATAAATAAAAGATAAAGCCATGAGAACATTAAATCTGAAAACAATCGTTGCTGTTTTTACTATCATGATCGGTAGTATGAATGTAGTTGCTCAGAACACTGCTGGTAAACTGGAGGACGTAGGCAGAATTGCACTAAATGCTTATGTACCTGATCAGGTAGAAAGTATGCCGGAAGCGGCACGTTCTATGCTCCTCAATAAGTTAAACCAGATTGCGACGCAGAGTGGTTTGGGAGGTAGTCCACTTAATCCACGATTTATCATTACTCCTAAAGTAGTGGTGATGACAAAAGATCTGACTGCCACTGCGCCTCCGATGACTGCACTTACACTGGATGTAACGCTTTACATCGGTGACGGATTGGATGGCACTAAATTCACCAGTACTTCTGTAAGTGTAAAAGGAGTGGGGATCAATGAAACAAAAGCATACATTGAAGCTATCAAAGGAATTAAACCTGCTGATCCTTCGATCCAGTCGTTTGTAGAAAAAGGGAAGACTAAAATCATAGAGTACTATAATACGAGATGTGACTTCATTCTCAAAGAAGCAAAAGTATTGGAGTCTCAGTTCAAGTATGAAGAAGCAATCCTTAAACTAACCAGTGTTCCGGAAGTATGTGCTGATTGTTATAATAAGAGTATGGATATGGCGATGCTTTTGTATCAGAAGCAGATCGACCGTGAATGTAAGGTGAAGATGACCCAGGCAAACACTGTATGGGCTTCTGATCAGAACACAGCAGGAGCTGCTGCTGCCGGAGAAATTCTGAGTACGATTGATCCTAATTCTGCTTGTTATGCGGAGGTAAAAACACTTGTTGCAAAAATTGGAACGAGAATAAAGGAGATTGACAGCAGAGAGTGGCAATATACGTTGAAAGAGCAAAGCCTGGAAGGAGACCGCATTAAAGCGATCCGGGATATTGGAGTTGCTTACGGAAATGGTCAACCGAAAACGGTTAATTATAACGTACGAGGTTGGTATTGATACATTGATTTAGATACATAAAAAGCTCTCCCCAAATTCAGGGAGAGCTTTTTTTTACCTTTTGAAAATAATAAACGGTTATCCGGTGATTTTTTTTATGTTATTTAGAGGGAGAGGGTATTATCATTCTAATCCAATGGAGATGATAGTAGTATGGGGAATCGTCATTTTGGTTTTTATTTTTATTGTCTTGTTAAAAAAATAAATGATTGGAGGTGAAAAAGTACCTTTAGCGGATTTAATTTTTTGATAACGGATATAATAATACCAATATCGTTTACAAAAGGGAATGAGCTTGGGCTTCGTAGGCTCCTGATATTGGATCTTTCTTCTACTTAATATTCGCGCTTAAACTCATTTGTTTACTCATCTAAACAAATGGAGGTATGATTGCCAGGAAATACGGTCTTGTAGAAAAGCTATCTTAAAGGAGAGGCAATAGAGTAGTGTTTTACTGTTATTTATTGATATATAGTGTGTTGTGGCCCCTCTTTGGGAGGGGGAAGATTGTCCGGAACGTTTGCTTATCACTATTAAATTAATTTCAATAACCATTGAAGTTATCGTCTTTTTATTACTTTTACGTATTGACTTTGATTGATTTTAGGTAATCCATGTCTGTTGAGGCATTTTTGGTAGAATTTATTTTGTGATGGGAACCTGAGTTGATTTTAAGTCAGTATTAACTTTTGGCTAAATCAGAACTTTCAATTTTTAATTAAGTATCGTGTTCGATGGAAGAAATGAATCTTTTTTTAGGGAGAGGCTGGGCTTTTCCTCCAAGATTTGATTTTGATAATAATACTCCGGTAATGGTATCGGAAGAGGAGGATATCCGTGAAAGTCTCAGGATTATTTTCTCTACGATGCAAGGAGAACGATATATGAATCCCAAGTTTGGTTGTGAACTTTCTTCTCTGATCTTTGATAATATAGACAGTACTCTTATAAACCGGATCAAAGATTCTGTTACTACCGCTATTTTGAATTATGAGCCAAGGATCACCCTGGACAATATTCATGTAAATGTACTTTCCGGATTTGAAGGACGCATAGACGTAGAAATAGACTATACGATCAGAAAGATCAATGTCAGGTCCAATATTGTATATCCATTTTATTTTAAAGAAGGGACGAATATACATAATATGTAAAGTATGTATGATTCCAATGAACAATAATTGAAATGGAGGAAGAGACAAAAAAAATAAAATACAATTCGTCTGGTTCTTCCAGGCAGCGAAGGTTTCTCCCTTCGCTGGATCCCGGGTATTTTAAGATCGATGACAGAACACTGGCCGATTTTCTTGTTTTTATAGAAAAATATGCGGATTATGTTTATGCGTACCGTTATCCGGTGGATTCAGAGAATCCTTCCCGCAAAACAGCTACCTGGCGGCCTTTTTTCTATAGTGACCTTTCTGTGTTTCTTGCTAAGCTATCTTTTATAGATCATACCGGACTTATTCCTTTTTATCTTAAAGAAGATCTTGCAGGTGGAGAAGAAAGCCAGCGAGTCATATTGCAATCCAGAATGAAATACATTATGGAGCTGATTGCGATGATCACCGATTCATATTATCCGATATTAGATGTTCATCGCGAAGATCCCAGCGTCAAACAGCTCATCGATTATATAGAACAGATCCGGAATACTAATTTATTCCAGGAGATTATAAGGTTGACCCGGTTATTGGATCTTGATGTCCAGAACAACGTCATTATACATCCTAATTATGAAGCAATCTGGGGAACTTCTTTTCATATTACCGGCAAGCTTGATGATCAGAAAGAGGTTGAAAATGCGATCAAAGAACTGAATAAAACAATTAATAATTTTCTCGTCATTGCGGGTCAGTTAGTACATTACAGCAAATCATTATTCTTAGAATCTGTTACAACCAACCAATATCATAATCCCGGAACGGCACTGTTTATTGCATTCCTAAAGCTATATACTTTTCTTCAGGAAGATCTGAATAAGATTACAGAAAAGCACCTGGATTATTTTTACAAGGAGTTGTTGCAGCAGAAAATAAAGCCTTCTTCTCCGGATTATGTACATGTTTGTTTTGCACTGTCAGATCATGTCGACTTTTGTGAAATTGAGAAAGGAACATTTTTTAAAGCAGGAATTGACGAAGAGGGATATGATTTGTTGTATACCTCAACGGATCACCTCACTGTTAACGAGACGAAAGTAACAGATCTGTGTGCTTTTTATCTTTCGGAGAAAGAAGAGGTAGGAGTTGAGAATGCGTATAAATTTGTTTCGGATATATATCAATCGAATATAATCAGTTCTAACGGGGGATTTGACTTGTCCTATGATCCGGTTTCTTTTTCTTTATTTGAAAAAAACAAAGCTAATCCTGATTATAAGGAAATAAAGAGTTCCGAACTGGGATTTGCGATTGCTTCTCCTCTATTGCTGTTGAGTGAGGGAAAAAGAGAATGTAATCTGATCCTGAACTTTAATATTAAATCAATGTCCACACTGCTGACATTTTTGGAGCGGTATACGATAAATGAAACGTTAACATTCGACAAAGCATTTCATAAACTTTTTTACAGGACTTTTTCCATCTCTCTTACCACTGAGGAAGGCTGGTATCAACTGGAAGATTATAAGTTATACTCGCCTGATTCAATTTCAGGATCTTTTAAAATTTCTTTTGTCTTGCCGATGGGAGCTCCTCCTATTATTGGGATGGGGGAAAAATGGGATAAGAACGAATGCGCTTTATATAATACCGAATGGCCGGTTCTGAAATTGTCGCTTTCCAATCAAAGATCTATGTTGATGTATTCCTATCTCAGGGATCTGATCATTACGGAATGTTCGATTCAGGTAGCCGTAACAGGGATGAAAAACCTACAGGTATTTAATGACCTGGGAGAACTTGATATCAGTACCCCTTTTTATCCTTTTGGTTCATTGCCAGTATTGGGTAGTAGTTTTTTAATCGGAAGCGAAGAATTATATAAAAAAAGAATCGAGGATTTTTCTTTTGAATTTATATGGTATAACCTTCCCAGGACGAAAGGTGGTTTCAGCTCTTATTATAAAGAGTATGATCCGGCAATAGACAATGATTCATTTAAAGTGGGAGTCACAGCACTCTCGGATTATGAATTTCATCCTGTTTCACAGGATGAAGTTCAGCAGTTCTCTTTGTTTTCCGCAACCGAAGAGCAGGAAGGCCAGTTGCCGGTTTTAGATACAATTTCTAGGCTCAGGGGATTTGATATAAATAAATTGAAAATTAATGCAGATTACTCTAACGTAGTTTTCCCACCGTATAACAATAAAACGAAGTCAGGGTACATAAAACTGGAGCTTCTTTCGCCGGAGATGAGTTTTGGTCAAAATTTATATCCTACCTTATTTTCCACGAAAATAGTAAAAGGTATAAAATCCTCCGGTGCAGTGGATTTACCTAATCCTCCCTATATTCCACAGCTTAAATCAATCACTTTAAATTATAAAGCCTCCACGACCATTGATTTTCAGGTAACTTCATTTATGAAATCTGATCCTAAGGCAAACGAAAAAGTTTATCTTCTTCATCCCTTTGGGATCCAGACAATTTTTAAAAACAATACGGTATTATCGGATAAGTTTTTGCCACAATTTTTTCATAATGGATACATTGCCCTCGGTCTTGATACCGTCGATCTTAATGAACCTCTGACAATTTATTTTGTTCTGGATCCTAGTATCGGAAATGAATTTGAAGTAGAGTTACCAAAGGTTGATTGGTATTACATTTTTAATGATAAGTGGATTCAATTTGATAAGAAAGCCCTGGTATTTGATACTACCCAAAATTTTACGACAACCGGGATTGTTAAATTATGGATACCAAAAATTATGGATAATCAGTCCAATATTTTTCCGAAGGGGAAATATTGGATCGTAGCTGCTATTAAAGGGAATATTGAACTGGTGGCAAAAATAAAGGGAGTTTATACACAGGCGCTTAAACTTATCTGGAGTCCTCATAAAGAAAATGCATGGTGGAGCCAGCCTATTCCTGAGAATACAATAGAGACTCTTGTGATTCCGAAACCGGAGATCGCAAGTATATTCCAGCCATTACCTTCTTTTGGAGGAAGTGATAAAGAAACAGCAACCGGATTTTATACCCGCGTAAGCGAACGTCTGCAACATCGGAACAGATGTGTCACTGCATGGGATTATGAACGGATGGTACTGGAAAGATTTCCATTTGTTAACCAGGTAAAATGTATAACACCGGTCAAAGAAGGAGGGAATGTTATCCTGATAGTTGTTCCTCAATCGAGAGTGGCATATGATTTTATTTTACCAAGATTTAACTATAGCGTTTTACAGGAGATTAAAGAATATGTAGAAAAGTACACGGCCCCTTTTGTTCGTTTACAAGTAATCAATCCTGTATACGAAGAAGTGAAAATATCAGCTTCAATTAAATTCAGGGATGAGATACAGAAGGGTACAGGTGTGGAAAATATTCACCGGGATCTTCGAACGTTTATTTGCCCGTGGTATGCAGATGCTACCAGGGAAATGGAGTTTGGTGGATCTGTTAATCTGGACGAGCTGGAAGCTTTCATCCGTTCACGACCATATATTGGCTTTGTGACCAATCTTTCTGTCCTGATCTTACATTATCACGATAAAAATTATACTCTTTCTGATTCTGCAGCCACTTCAGTACTGGATAAAACACTCTGTGCCAGTAAACCCTGGGTGGTTCTGATTCCTATGCAGCATCACCTTATTTCCATCATAGAAACGGATGTATATATTTCTCCCGGACAAGCTGCGGTAGAAAATTTGCGGATAGGAAATGAGTTTGTTCTGGGGGATAAGCCAGGTGAAAAGAAAGGAAAAAAAGAAGTTGATACTCCTATGACAGATACTGGAAAGTATATAACTATTGATATCGATATATGACAGTACTCTGTTGAAAATAATTTTTAATAACTATCATTTTAATTCTTAATTCTATGACAATACAAAGTAGAAATGTTCTGAAGAATTTTTTTAAAAACGGGAGCCTTCTTACCCAAAGTGAATTTTCAGACCTGATAGATTCAACATGGAATATTAACGATGATGGATTAAACAGAACCAGTGAAGAGGGACTTCAGTTAGGGCCAGGGGGGATTTCACAGAAAATTGTGAGTTTTTATAAAAATAATCTGGACGAAAATCCTGGCTGGCAAATAGCTATTAATACAAATCAATCAAATGGGTTGAGTTTTATTCAGCCTGGAAAAGAAACGAATCCATCTTTGTTTTTTGATGATAATGGCAATATAGGGTTAGGCACTATCAATCCCATGGCCAAACTTGATATTCGGGGAAGTGTTTGTAGCTCTGGAAGAGTAGGAGGATATAGAATTGGAAAGGTGAGAGCAGATGCGGAATGGCATACAATTCTTTCAGGTTTGAAAGAATGTAACGCTTTCGAAATTGTGGCAGAAGCTAAAGGGAATAGCGGTGATGGTAACTATTCAATTGCACACGCTATTGCATTAAATGCCAGTCAGGGAAGGAAAGGGAAAATAAAAGTCATAAACTCCTCGTTTAGTTGGTTTGATTTCAGAGATAAAATAATGTTCAGATGGCAAGGAACACCGGATAGTTACTCTTTACAAATTCGTACAGGGAAACACTATTTTATGACGAAGGACAAAAAAGAGTTTAATTACATCCGGTTTCATGTTTGCAGATTATGGGACGATAAGTTGAATTTTGAATATGCTTATGAAAAATTCTGAGAACATAGACGCTCCTTCTTTAAAGTATGATCAGGATCTTCTCAGATCTATGGACTATTTCTTTTTACGGAAAGAAGGAATCCGGTATGTACAAGAACTTTCGGGAAAAATCTGGACAGATTATAACGAACATGACCCTGGCGTAACCATTTTGGAACAATGCTGTTTCGCTTTAACGGATCTCGCTTACCGTACCAATACCAGTATTGAAAAAATTTTATTTTCAAACGGTGACAAAAGACAGATTGCCGCTTCTAATGGTTTATATGCTCCTGAAGAAATTTTATTGTCAAGTGACGTAACGTTGCTGGATCACAAAATATTTTTTCTTGATAAATTAAAAAACATCAGTAATGTCTGGTTTAGAAAAGCGGAGGGCATAGATATAAATGGCTTATATGATATTATTGTTCAGCCCGTATCCGATCAGATACAGGAATCTGAGATAGAAAAAAATGTCAGGGAGTTGTTTGCTGCAAACAGGAACTTATGTGAGGATATTAATAAGGTAATAATACTCGAACCTGAAGACCTGGAGCTTTCTGTCACGATCGATGTATACGAAGAATATGGAGTGGAGGAAGTGCTGGCAGAAATATATTTTCAGTTGGATTCTTATTTTAGTAAGAAGGTTCAGTTTGATTCTCTTGAAATATTAGTAGACCAGGGAGGGAGTTACGAACAGATTTTTGACCGCCCTTCTTTTGATAAAAGTACCGGATTCATTAATGTCTCCGATATGAAGGAGTTTTGTACAGCTTATTCTTTTTCAAAGATACAGTCAAAAATTCTTGCAGTTAAAGGAGTCCGGAATGCTCAGGGGCTGGTTATCAAAAAAGATGGAATAAAAATAGGAGGAGAACAGGTGAATGTTCAGGAAGGAAACTTTGTGTCAGTTACTGCTATTCTGGAAAAACCCGCTATTGTGGTCAATAGAAATCATACCCGCGTAGAGTATAATATAGAGAATGTTAAATCACTTTATCATCAGAAAATTGCAGAAGCTACTAAAAAATATTTTTCCCATTCTTCGGAAGAAAGTAAAAATGAGCTGGCAAGCGGGAAAGAAAATTCAGCATATACTTCTATTCAAAACACCTTCCCTGTCACATATGGGATAGGGAATTATGGGTTATCTGAAAATGAAGAAAACGAACGAAAATTTTATGCTAAACAACTACAGGGCTATTTACTATTCTTTGACCAGATTTTATTAAATCATCTGGCCCAACTTAAGAATATTCCTGATCTTTTTTCTATTGAAGGGGAGCAGACAAAAACCTATTTTGAGCAATTACCTTTTAATAAGAAGTCAATCGTTGTTTTTCCTGAATCTCCTGTTAATATCCCCAATGCAAAGGAACTGATTAATCCTGATATGATAGAAAAGGAACAGCTTTTACACAGTTTTCTGGATGACCCTTTTGATAAAAGAAAGAATAAACTGCTAAATCATTTGCTGGCTCGTTTTTCTGAAAAATTTGTAGAAGAAACACATCATAATCTGAGGAGTATCTATGGACTTTCTTCCCGTGAAAATATTGACAAAACGCTCATGAAACTGAAAACTTCTTATTTAAGCCAGTATAGGTTCTTGAGTAAGAATAGAAACAAGGGATATGACTTTAACAGACCGGAATGGAATGGAAAAGCATTGGTTCATGAGCAGGAAATATCTCCGGTACGAAATGTATATCCTTTTAAGAAAAAAATGTTTTTACTTCTTAATCTTCCTGAAAAAAATGAAGGGATGGGATCACTTTTGAGTGATTATACACAAGTGAAGATTCAAAATGTTTCGAGGAGTGAAAAGGAAGAGATGCGGTCGGAATATCCGGTTACAGGAGAAGAAGGGCAATATTATTATAAACCGTACAAGGAAAGTAATTCAAAAAAAATTACGTTCCTGTTGCCTGAAAATACTGCTGCTGTTGATAATCTTATTTATTATGGAGGACGTAGGGATAGCTATTTTATTTCCAAAAGCGCTCATCCTGGTCACAATTTTTTTCTTTCCTTTAAAGCGGTCAGCAGCGATTTACATTTACTATTGGGAGAGTATGGTACCAATAAAGAAGGAGAAGAAGTAATTGAAAAACTTATAGAAAAATTTACGTCTCTAAACGAACGTTCGGAAGGGTTTCATGTAGTTGAGCATATATTGCTGAGACCGGTGTTGGAGCTACAGTACGAAATACATATTACAGTCGAAAAGGAAGATAAAGAACAAAAGAAAAAACCTGTCTTGCTGAAAACGATGCTTAGCGATACGTATGAAGCAAACAAACAATTACTAACTGAATTGATCACTCTCGGTACACAAAAGAATAATTTTGTAATTGAAGAAGAGAAAAGCGGAGAACTTCAACAGCAACTTAAAACCTACCAGATTGTTCTCCAGGATAAATCAGGCAATCGATTGTTGTTACTTGATAAAGTATTTGGTTCTGTTACTATTGCACAATCTTATATTGATGATACATTGGTGAAGTTGTTTAAAAATATGGCCCAGGAGAGAACAATAATCCCTTCTGCTGTATATCTCAACTCATTAGAGAATACATCCAACAGTGAAACCATTTCTGGTTATTCTGCAGATCTTCATCCTTTTTTTGATTCCGGGATCAGTCTTCTCTTTCCTGATTGGGTACCAAGATTTAATGAACCTGATTTCAGGGCCTTACTTAAGGCCAGTATTGAGAAGTGCTTACCCGCTCACATATACGTGAATGTTATTTGGGTGAATAAAAAAAACATGAGAGAGTTCGAAAAGGTATATCTGGATTGGATGAGATTAAAGTCAGATAATTTTATTCATGAGTTTAAAGCCGGAGAGGAAGGGAGTACATACAGAAAAGAAAATATCAGATTGCGAGAGCATAAATCAAAATTAGATAAGTTGTCAGCCAAATTAATGGAAAAATTAAAGCAAGGTCCGCATGAATAATAAGCTACAGGTTAACTCTATAAAAGGATTACTCCCTTACAGTTCCGACGATGCGGATTTTTATGATATTGATAAGAACCTGATAGAAATTTTTTTCAGACAGTTGAATAAAAGTAAATTTGTAGTGTTGTCCGGGAATACGGGAACGGGTAAAACTTCTTTCCTGAATTGTATTTTTGATAAAAAATTCAGCGAAATTAGTAATGTAGATGATCAATGGAACATAGTAAATATAAGGCCGGGATTGAACCCCGTCAAAAGCATCCCTTTTTTTCTTTCGAATAGTAATTTTTCAGGTGATAAACTATCCAATGGATTTGTAGAGGAAATGACAAATCTGCTGCTATCGGATAGCAATGGACTTTTTGAATTATTTGATACATACAAGATAAAAAGTGGGACTAAATTACTTTTGGTAATCGATCCTTTGGATGATTTGTTTTTGCTGTCCAAAGTGATGAAAACAACAGCTCTTATAACAGCAGAACAGCAGATCGATACTTTTATAAATTTACTATGTACGTTTGAAAAGTATTGCAGGGAGTTTCCTGTATATGTTGTTATTTCATTTTCCAATAATTTCCCTGAAAATGTAGGCAGGTATCCTAAGTTCCTGGATTTGATTGAACGGCATAAGTTTTTATTCAGGGGGTTAGAGTTAGAGGGGGTACCACTGTTAATGGATCAGATCCTTCCTGAAGAAATAAGAAAATTGAAGGAGTACACTTCCTTTAAAGAAAAGATAATGCACGATCTGGAACAAGAGTTTTCGAATACGGTAGAATGGCTTCTTTTTTTACAACATGCATTGAAAATGACGGTCAGCAGATTTCAGGAAGTAACTAAATGCGGAGGGGAAGAAGATCTTTTGGAATGTTATGATTATATAGGAGGGATCAGTAAATCGTTCGAAAGACATGCTGATGCGATCTATAATGAAAGTATAACATGTACAGAAGAAAATTTTAAAAGTATTTATGGCTTAATCTTTAGGTCTATGATGGGTTATCGAGGACAGTTTGTGGCGATGCCTTATAGAGACGTGATAGAAGGAGCGGTAAGGATCTATCCAGATCAAAAGGAATACCTTGAAGAAAAATATGTCCGCCCATTTATTAAACGAATGACAAAAAATGAGCTGGGTTTTTTTGAAATTATCCGTTCTGTAGAAGAATCAGACCGGGCAGTAGTGTTTGCTGACAAGACTTATCTGGCCGGTTCAGATGTGATTTGTATCCGAAATAAATTGTTAATAACAAGATGGCGTAAATTAGAAGAATTTCAGGATGCAAAGGTAAAATTAATGTATGAGTATGAATGGTATTCAAGGCTAGCATGGAAACACAAAGAAGAAGGAATAGATAATTTCCCTACTACCGTACAGGCGTATGCGCTTTCAAATCGTAACAGAGACAAAAGTAAAGATCCTGAAGAATTTAAGGTCATCGATGAAATATTTTCCATAAGCGAATCCTGGGCGAAACCTTATTATGATAAAAGAATAAAGGGCTTTGCAAGTCTGGAAGAAACCAAAAATTATATCAGGAAAGCGATCAATTACTGGATTGAAAAAACATTTTCAGAAGAGAAAGCCAGACTAAAAAAAGAAAAGATCAAAAACCGGAAGGTAATGACTATAAGCGGTATTATTGCAGCTTTTTTTATTGTGTCTTTCCCCTTCTACCGACACATGCTCAAACAACTTGATGATATGAAAGGAGAGTTCGATTGCCTGGTTACGGAAAACAATCGGATTGTTTCGTTTATTGATTCAATGCAGATCGCTAAGCTGCGTGAGCATACTCAACAGGATACAGTACCTTATTCCGTCATTGATACTTTGGAAAGGAGTACTAATAAATTGGTTCGTATGTTAAGAGCGCAAGGTGATTCTATAAACAGAGAGTCCTATGCTATATATGGAATATCAGAATGGAAATTTATGATGAATCGCTCAAGCTGGTATGCGAGGAGAGATAGCCTGATCAATAAAAGTTCAAAAATACATATGAAAGTATTACAGTCGGTCATTAATAATAATGTCATCGCTGCAATAAATCCGGATGCTACGAGACCTGAAATATTTAAAAAATATAAGATGAGTGTAATGAAAAAGGAGGATTACCAAAAGCTTAGCTATTCAAAATATACAGGTGTAAAGATGATAGAATGTTCCTTACAAAAGGATTCAACGATGAGTGTTTCACCGGACTCTACTTATTTTCTGAAATGCAATAAATGTAAATGAGCATTTGGATAAAGATTGTACCGAATTACGCCTATAGGGCGTAATAGTAATTTAATGGATTCATTATGATTGTATTCGAATAATTGTTACCTTAACAATGCGATTGTTTTAGGTGTGTATTTTTTAACTCTTAGATTATTTTAGGTATGATTGCATATGCTGATAAAAACCAGAATGTAAAAAATAGTTCTTCGGTGAATAATGCACCGAAAGATACCCGTCAGTTTTTCATAACAGAGGACAATCGTTCAACGATGTCCCAACAAAGGCACCTGAAGACTTTTGTAAATGATAGTCCTATGATGGTTGCTCAGCAAAAAGTAATTCAAAAAATTTTAGGTGCTGAGGCAAATGGTGTTTCTCAGCTGGAGGAGAAGGAGGAAGAAAAGATCCAGATGAAGTCAGCTATTCATCAGTTAGTAGAGGAGGAAGAAAAAATTCAGTTGAAACAGCAGGATAATACTTTTTCAAATGAGGGGCCGGTACAGAAGAAAGAAAATAATACAGGATTGCCAGATGCTCTGAAATCGGGAGTGGAAAATCTTTCCGGGATGTCTCTGGATCATGTAAAGGTACATTATGCTTCTGATAAACCTGCGCAACTGAATGCATTGGCATATGCACAGGGCTCTGACATTCACGTCTCTCCGGGGCAGGAAAAACATCTTCCTCATGAGGCCTGGCATGTAGTACAACAAATGCAAGGTCGCGTTCAGCCAACGGTTCAGATGGAAGATGTTTCTATCAATGATGACCAGGCCTTAGAAACAGAAGCAGATGTAATGGGTGCAAAAGCTATGTCAGCGATATAAGTTTTAGAAATTCTCCGGACGGAGAGAATATTTTTGTCAGATGTTTCAGGATCATACGATCAATAAATGTTATGTCCGGTTTACTGCTGCTCCTGGTGTAAAAAAAGAGTTGATCCAAGGTAGCCTTGCCAATGAAAAGGATAATATAATGAATGTTGTCGGAGATATTTTTAGCGAATATTTCCCCGGCAATACATGGATTGATATTGACCATATTCACCTTGATCTTGGAACCATCACTCCGTCAGATTTTCCGGAGGAGTATAAGTCCAGAATTAAAAAACTGCTGATCCCTGAAATACAAAAACTGCTGAAGAAAGAAGAATTTCAGAAACAGATTAAAACCAGTTCTCACAAAACATCAGAAGACCTTTTTGGGTTATTCGAAAATTATTTTGACAATGGGTTCAATGCTGTTTTGCAAAAAGATAAAGATTTTTCTCCGGATGATTTAGTATTGAATCTTATCGAAAAAGACCCGAACAAGCTGATCGCATTAGTCGAAAAAAGGTTGAAACAAGAAAATTTCAGAAGAAGGCTGAAACGATTGAATAAGGAAACTCTGCACAGGATAGCAGAGATATTACCGGAAGATTTTCAAGAAGAATTTAAAAAAAATGAAGTCACATTTTATAGTGATCGGTCATTTGAAATTATTACCCATTATTTTTTTACAGGACAGTTTCTCGGAGAAGCTTCCGTATTGTCGCCGGTTGATATAGAATTTCTTGTGGGTAAATTAACCCATCATCAAAAACGTAAACTGGCAGTGGTTTTGTTGGCCAATTTATCGGATCCGATTTTCATTCATAGGCTTTCCGGATCATTGCTGTTCGAAACGGTTTATTCTTGTTTTGAAACGTTGGAAAGTCAGAAAAAAATGTTGGAAGAATGGGATTTTATCCAGTCGTTTTTTTTTAAAGAAAACGATTCTTCTGTATTCCCTTCCTATAGGTTATTCTTTTTGGAATTTATGAAAATTCCTTTCAGTGATCACCACCGGAGAGGTGAACTTATATATAAGTATGTATCTGCCCATAGACATACGGTTAAAGAGATAAAGGAATGGAGTCGTTTTTATCAGACAATTCAGGAAGAGAAAATTCCGAAGACTCACGTTGGGCTGTTAAAATACCTGGAAGGTAAAATTTCAGATAGTATAGACAAGGAGGAACGTAATAAGTGGAGTGGTGATATAGCATTGCTGGTCTCTTATTTCCGGACCGGACGTATAGAGGGGAGAGAGAATATATCCGAGAGGTTAAAGAAGCAACTGGATGCTGATTTCCTGGCTTTTCTTAATGCCGTTCAGGAGATATGGAAGGAAGAAGGAGTACGCTATCGAATTGCTTATGCTTCAGATATGAAGTCACTAAAAAGACTGACTGAAATGCTGGCAGGGCATCATTATACTTATTCCTGGTGGCTTGACAGCATTGGAAAAATAACGTCCGTTCAGGGTGATATCGTAAGCCTGGAAAGACGTATTCATCTTCTTTATTTTGATTTCTTGTCATCATCTCATCATCAACAATGGCAAAAGGATCAGTTCGAACAATGGTTGGCGGTCAACCTTAAACATTCTGTCCCGGAAGAGGGTAGAAAAGATTCAGAAATGACTCGTACAGACCAGGAACGCTTTGTGAAAGAACATAAACTCTTATCTGATTTTGAAACTATTTTAGTTTCTTTTTCGAAAGAGAAGGCTTTGCAATATAAAATGAGTGAACTTTTTATGCTGTCAAAAAAAGGAGCGGTAGAAGACATTCAATTATTTTTTGAATATTACCTGGAGGAAGAAGGTTTTTTAACAGAACAATATTTCAAAGCTGAAATTCCTTATGTCCGGTGGTCGGAAATTTGGGTGTCTATTCCCAGCCACCAGTTGGAGAGAGTACTTGCGGTCATTGCATATTCTCACTATCAGTTTATGATAGCATTGCTGGATGAATTTAAACTGCTTTTTTCATTCAATAAATTATCAGGATCTTTTGAATTAATCCGAAGAAAAATATTCCTGTCAACACTACAGATCCTTCATGATACAAAAGGTCAGATAGATCCTGCACTACTTTCCTTACAGGTAGTTTCCAGGATATTGGGAGAAAAAATATTCGTAGTGCCGGCGTTTGAAAGTGAAGCACAATTGCTTTTTGAGAGGATGCCTAAGATAGCTTTTGCAATAAAGAAGAATAGAAAAGAAAAGCAAACAAATGAGAATAAAAGTCTGGTTTCTTTTGAAAATTTCAGACGGTTAATAACACAGAATTTTTCTGATCTTTCCGGTTTCGTGTTGCTATATTTTTCTGTCGTACATCAATTTCTCATCAAGCAGGAAAGGTTGCCCGGGATTGGACAGGAGCAGTTGCTTTTATATACGTACAATCACCTGAAAAAAAGTGGACAAACGTTTTCGGCAGTAGCATTTGTTCGTGAAATAAACACACAGATTGCCCGGCTTTTTCAGGTAGAAGTTCAGACAGTGAACCAGTTTTTTCTGAATAGTTCAGCGAATCTCATTCAGCAGGGGAATTCAGGTTTTTATGTCTTGAATGAAATTTTAAACTCGTTGCAAAAAGAAGATTCAATTTCTTCGATCGAAACGAATATCCCATACGATAAGGAAGCTGTTTCTTTTGAAGAGGAACAGGTAGAGGAGCAATTTCTGGACGAAGTCAGTCATATTCACAGAACGTTTGTTTACAAAGCTGTTACAGATTATCTGAAGCAAGGTGTATTTCCTTCTGAAGGAGAAATAAAGTTTGACTCCGAGGATCATTTTCTGAGTTTTATCCTTGATTTTGAACGTCAGCACAGTTCATTGTTTTTTCAGTGGGTAAAAGAGCTTTTTTCAAAAGAAGAAGATCTGGACTATTTTCTGACCGTACAACCTGTCGAAATCCAAAATTTTATTATCCAGGTCTTTTCAGGTGGTAGGTACGAAGAATTTTCCGGTTGGGGGAAGGATACAGAAGCCTTTATTTTATCGGCATATCAGAACATAAACCCGGAAAAAGTTTCCATGGTCATACGAAAATCCATTATATCTCTATTGTTTAGTTCTGATCGGTCAACGGTAGGTATATTTTCTTATATTAAATGGATTCTTCAATTTTCTAAGCAACAGAATCTGGTCATTATTACTCCGGATTTTCCGGCGCTTGTAGAAAAATATAGACAAGACAAAAATGGTACTTCTCTCTTACTAAATGCATTTTCGGAAGAGGCCTCAATGACCTTGTCCAAAGGGAACGATAGCATATTGAAAGAAGTAACAGGTCAGAACAGAGGGGAGAATAAGGAGAAAGGAGAGGTAGAGTATCCGACGGTCGAAGCACTTCTTCTATTGGTTGAAAAAAAATCTGAAGACGAAATAGTACTTTGTTTTGAATCGTATCTGGAAGAAGATAATTTATTCCGGGAGATACTTCGTTCTGCTACTGTTTCACTTCATTTCTGGTCACGTTTATCGGAGGTTCTTTCCGATAGTTTGTTGGAGCGACTACTAGTTGTGATGACAGCTTCCATGTATAGCCATATTAAAGGAATACTGAAAGAACTCAGAGAATTGATGCTATTGGGACAGTTGTCATCCGGATTTGAGCAACGTGTCAGGGGGAAATATGCTTTGTTGTTCCATACTATTCATGAAAGTGGATATTTAAAAGACGAAAGCAGGATTGAGCAGGAATTTTTAGCGGCGTTTTTTTCTACAGAGCATCTGTTAAAAATCCATTTGGAAAATAGTTTAGAAACCGATCGGGATCGGATTTTCGGAAGTTTTCCTAACGTATATCAATTTATACAAAAGAGTACAATTGTTTCGAAGGATGATACAGGATCTGTAGAAGAAATTGAAAAGAAGATCAGGGAGTACTTTCCAGAAGTATCCGGGTTTGTGCTAACTGTTCTTTCTGTACTGGAAGAATATTTCTCAGAATGTTTTGCTCATGCTCCCCAGGCTACTCTCGTGATGTTCAAAAGTGTCTATCATTACCTTCAAAAAAATAAGGCAGGATTTAACGATCATTTTTTTGTGCAGGCAATAACACTTCAGACAGCGATGACTCACTCCTTGTATTTGCGGGAAATGGGAAACGCTGTTTTGAAGATTGTAGAAAAATATATAGGGAAGGGAGAGTCCCGCTATTTCAGGCTAAAGGAAATACTGTTATTACAAGGGTATTATCTGGAGGTATTTTCTTCTGAAAAGGTGAGAGAGACAAGGTCTTTGAACCCACAGGATGAGTATGGATACGAAACCTCTTCCTCCGTTTCCCCTTTTGAAGTATCGGAACAATTGAAGAAGGATGATACTGAATTTTCCTCTTCGGTAATTTCGTTCGAAGTATTTAAACAATTTGTAGAGGATCGTTTCCCGGATGTATCAGGTTTCGTCTCTACCTATCTTATTGCAGTAGAACAATCGGCACTTGCTCAGGTACTAAACAGAGAAAAGTTATTGGTAACTATTTATAACTATTTGTCTGAAAATAGCAACAATACTTTTTCTTCTGTCGCATTCGTTGGGACAATGAATGCCTATGTTGCAGCCCATAATGCTGTGAATTGTGAGGAAATAGAAAAAATATTGACAGATTTTTCGGAAGCAAAACTAGAGCAAGGTCATTCACGTTTTTTGGCACTTAAGGAGATTCTATATTCACAAATAAATGAGTCAAAAGAACAGGAAGAATTGTCTGTTCCGGAATTAGCATCAGAGCAATATGATAAACAACTAAAAGAGCTGGAGCAATATCACCGTAAAATTCAGTTTGACCATTTTCGTAAGATCCTTGCAGCGTATGGTACCGGAGGAGTTCCCTCCGGACTTGGTGCTGACAGTGATATCCGTTTTTTTCTTAGGACTTTCTTTAGCGAATACAAAGGACATATACTACCTGTTTTTCAGGAGCTATTTTCAAAAGTGTCTGTCCTGGAGCATTTTTTGAAAAAATCAGATGCAGAAACAAAGGATCTTGTTTTAAGAGAGTTATCAGGAGAACGATATGATGAATTTGTTCAATGGAGTGTAGAGACGGAAAACTTTTTTCGTTGGATGTATCCTGATCTGGATAAAACCCTTTTAGAGTTTACTACCCGTATTTCTCTTTATAGATTGTTGATTAATAAAAACAACATTACGGTAGGGGTATTTTCGTTTCTGGAACTAGTGTTCGAAAAATTAAAACAACAGGAGCGTATTGTTCTGACAGAGGATTTTATTTTGCTCTTGGAGAAATATAAAGGGGAAGGCAAAGGGAGCTTTTTATTTATAAAAGCATTGGAACGAATGGAGCATTTGTGGGCACGAAAAGAACGGGAGAAATTTCTTGAAGAAATTACTATCCGTAAGAATCAGGAAAAAAGAGAGGACATTACATTGGAAGGACGGTTGTTGATTCACAATGCAGGAATTGTTTTAGCCGGTCCTTTTCTCTACAGGTATTTTGACCGGCTTGGTATGTTAGAGAATCAAAAATTCAAAACCGAGGAGATGGCATATAAAGCAGTACAGTTAACCCAGTTTCTGGCTACCGGAACAACAGAAATGAAAGAACATGAATTAGTACTTAACAAGATATTGTGTGGTGTAAAACTGGATTCCCTGATAGAGCATAGCTTTACGATTACCGAAGAAGAGAAAGAGGTTTCCGAAAGCCTTTTAGGAGGGATGATGGCAAATTGGAATAAATTAAAGTCAGATTCTATTGATGCGTTGAGAGAGGGTTTTTTGATGCGACAGGGATATCTGGAAGAAACAGAATCTGGCTGGAATCTGGAAGTAGAAAGGAAGGCCATGGATCTTCTGGTGGATTTTATCCCCTGGTCGTTTAGCCTGCTTAAGTTGTCATGGATGGAAAAGAGCCTGACTACAAAATGGAAAAAATCACTCGTAGAGTTTTAGTATTTGTAATGATACATAATTAAAATTATTATACAATGACCAATTATTATTCAGGAAGTAGTTTACAGTCGATCAGGAATGACTTAGCCTGGTTGAATAAACTTATAGAATACAGAATAGAAAAACATTTCAGTGGAGAGGACGACGTTGACATATTTAAAAGTGTTGTTTCGCCTGACCAGGAAGATGACCATTCCTTTTATGCTCATTTACTAAGAAAGTATAATTTTAGTGCTTCTGAACGGGTTATTTTGCTGATGGCTCTGGCTGTTCATGTGAGTCCTGTGATCTTCGATATTTTCTTTCTTAAAAATGAACATTATAACAGAGGGTTTACGGAGTTTGGTGGAGTGACAGGAACTTCACACAGTGGTTTTATTCCCACAGGCGAAACAGTTTCTTTTCTTCTGTGCGGAAGGAATTTTGAAAGCAGATTTCAGACGCTTGACTATTTTTCCGATTTTCACCCTTTTCATACTTCTAATATACTACATCTTTCGGAGGTGAAGGAAGGCGAGCCTGTATTCAGCGGGATGCTAACGATCAGTAAAGAATACCTGAGTTTACTCACGCAGGGCAAAGAGTATCAGCCCCGGTTTACATCATCTTTTCCGGCAAAACGTATTACGACGGAATTTGAATGGGAGGATGCGGTATATGACGAACACACGCAGGCCGACCTGGAAGACATTCGTGGCTGGATAAAACATAGCGATGCTATCATGGGGCATCACCATTTGAGACGGTATTTAAAAAGAGGCTATCGTGTTTTATTTCATGGGCCTCCCGGGACGGGCAAAACTATGACAGCGGCAATACTGGGGAAAGAGGCAGCGATGGACGTCTATCAGGTAGATCTTTCATCAGTGGTTTCAAAATATATTGGAGAAACGGAAAAAAACCTGGCAGCTTTGTTTGATATGGCGGAAAATAAAAACTGGATCCTGTTTTTTGACGAGGCGGATGCACTGTTCGGAAAAAGGACTCAGACGCAAAGTAGTAATGATCAGTTTGCCAATCAGCAGGTAGGATATTTGTTGCAGAGAATAGAAGATTTTAATGGGATTGTGGTCTTGGCTACTAACTTTAAGGATAATATCGATGCTGCATTTTTGCGAAGATTTCAGTCGGTAGTATATTTTCCAAAACCTAAACTGGAACAAAGAATCCGGCTATGGGAAACGTATTTTTCAAAAGTATTCGAACTGGAGCTGGATATTGAAAAAATAGCACAGGAATTTGAGATTACAGGAGGAAGTATGATCAATGTGTTACGCTATTGTTCCATTGCCGCCATGAAAAGAGGGAGCAATAAGATTTATCAGGAGGATATTTATAAAGGAATCAGTAAAGAATATCAGAAAGAAGGAATTACAATATGAAAGATAGGACCGGATTTTTTTGGTTGTGTATAGGGCTTCTTATGTCCGTCTCTGAAATGTGTCAGGCTCAGGCTACTTTTAATTCATTGAGCGGTAGTTTTCCCGATTCAAAAAGAATGGAAGTGGTCAATACTACTACGGTAAAGATAGGAGCAAAAGGAATGCGAAGTCTTACGTTGTCTTTTAATAAAGGCGATACAATTATATATAAAATATCAAGAGAGCATCAGAGAAAAGCCAGTTTTTCATTATTGGATTCAAGTGCTCTGCTGTATGAAAAGAAGTTTAAAAAAGCGAATATCATTTCCGGAGGTTTTATCGCCGACGGGTTGGCTACTTATCTGTTTAAAATTAAGAACCATAGTTTTTTGAATAATACCTTTGTACTGGATGTCAAAAAGGCTCCCTATAGGATTGACCTGTCCGGGAAAACAGATTCCATTATTCAATCCACAACCAGTATTATCGTAGATTCTGTTACTACACTGCTTGATTCAGTTATTTATCTCGCGTCTACGTTGAATTTAAATCAGCCCTCTGAATTTATTATCCCATATGCTATAGAAAAGGAATATGATTTATATATCGTAACACCGAAAGAAATAACATTAAAAACTTTTACAGTAAACAGAAGTAATAATGGGACAGGAAGAAGAACTAAATTGGCCTGTGAGTCCCTCAAAAGAAAAGACGAATTGGTGATCTACATTACCGTACCGGAAGCAGGATGGGAAATGACAGACTCTCTTGCAGCCCTTTACATAGGGAAGGATGTAACGTATTGTCAGGTTCGGCTTTCCGGTTCGGGTACGAGTGTACAAAATATCGTGCTGGCGAATGAGGAAAAAGTACCGGGGAAACATCTCCGTGTCCGGCTTAAGGAAATTGTAAAGACTAAAAGTGTAACCACTAAAAAAGTAGCCAATTCAAGAGATGTCAGATAAAAAGCTAGTAATTGTAACGGTATTATTGTGTTTATGGACTACTTCCGTATTCTCGCAGAGCGAGGGAATCAGGAAGGACAGACCAACGCTTTATGCCTCCGGTTATAAAGAGATCCCGATAGAGCAGGAGACACAGGTTTCAGACACCATAAAATTGACAAGGTACAGGTATATTTCTAAAGGTGGGATGTCAAAAAAACATCAAAAAATTTTTAACACTGTCCATGGGGAAAAACAAACTATTGAGTTTGCCGAAGCCCGAAAACTAAATAAGATTATTTATGATACGTTGAACAATCTTTATTATGGACAATTGTCTAACTCTAATACCCTTTCTCCCGGTGCTACTGTAGTTGGATGGCATCCATATTGGATGACAGAGGCTTGTCGTTACTATCCCTTTTCTTTACTCTCGACAATAGCCTTCTTTGCCTATGATGTGAACGAAGAAGACGGAAGTCCTTATGATAAGGATGCCATTACAAACTGGCGCTCGACTCCTCTGATCGACTCTGCGAAAAAATTTAATGTTAAAACACTTCTTACGATCACCAGTTATGGTGAGCATAGGAATAATGTTTTATTGGAAAATAAAAATACTTCATGGACTGCTCTCGGAGACAGCTTATGCTCTTTACTAAGAGAGAGAGGTGCTCAGGGGATTGATATTGATTTTACAGGAATCATTCCCGATAGAAGAGAGCAGTATGTGAAGTTTGTAAATAGCTTACGTACAAAAATAGGAGATACCTGTATTATTACCTTGCATATTACAGCCAAAGATCTGAACAATGGAGGATTGGATCTCAGAAGTCTTAAGTATAAAGCAAAGGTGAATACCTTTATTGTACAGGGATACGACTATCAAAACAATGTAAGGAAAGAAGGAGCATTAGCCCCTCTTTACTCAAAAGACAAAGATTGTATTGTTCAGGTGGTAGAAAAATGCTTTAAAGAAGGGCTTGAGCCGAAGGATATGATTTTAATGCTCCCTTTGTTCGGAACCATCTCCGGAAAAAAGGAATACGGTGAAATATCTTACAATGATATAGTGACTCTTTATGAAAATAATTATGCTCGTACGATTGATCCGTGGAGTGAAAGCACTAAAATTGTTTTAGGAGGTGGAGACACCACTATTTGGTATGAAAGCGGAGAAAACATCTACCGGAAATTTCATTGGGCTGCCGAACATGATTTACAGGGAGTGGGATTGTGGGGATTGGGCTATGAGGGAGGCCTTCCGGAAGTTTGGAAAGCTGTTGCAGAAAATTATGGAGTACAATCTGTGAAAGAAATTTTTCCTGTATCAGTTGAAAATGGGAAAATATATTCCTTTAGTTATAAGCTTCAGCAATACAGAAAAGTAATTGGTACCGGGTTATTTATAATAACCTTCTTTTTTGTGACAGGATTGTTGCTATCGTTACTGGACTGGCGTGTACGGGAAATTTTTTTCAGAAGCTATTTAAACAGGGCATTATTATCTTCTGTGGTCATGATATTGTTTATTGTTGCCTTGTATAGTTTTAGTGCAGGAACGTTAACGTCAGACAATAGTCTGCTTGCCTTGGTGATCGGATTGATCGTGGGAGGAATAGTAGTATATCTGACGACACGATTTTACATGACCTATCGAAAGAAAATGCCTTGATATATGAAAGAGCTTATAGCGAAAGAATTTTTGTTTGGATTTATTGCCTTGCTGATTGCAGTTCCGGCAGGAATATTATTTTTATACATGGTACAGTTTAATCCGTCATCAGAAGGAAATATGACGACAGACGAACAGGTTTGGGAGATGGATCTTTTATTGATAGGATGCATAATTGGATTTATAGGCGTTTACATTGCAAGGCTTGCGGCCTGGGCAGTAAAAGCAGTATTGGTTTATAAATAAAACAACAGGAGTATATATGATACAGCAGGTTTTGCCCGTCGTAGTGGAAGAGCTTAACGAATATCTTAAGTCAAAATTTAATGCAGTGGAGGATAAAGTCATTCTCTCAAATATTATTGATCAGGATGGATCAATTGCAGTAGAAAGCAGCAATAAAATAATTGCCACGCTGGTATTTATAGACAGGGATATCCCTTCCAAATCCGGCGCGGTGAATCAGTTTTCAGGAGGTCAGTACTATGAGTTTGCCCCTCCTGTCAATATCAATCTGACCATTATGTTTTCTGCGCTGTTTAATAAAAACCATTATGTGGAAGCGCTAAGGTATATTTCCGGAGTGATTTACTTTTTTCAGAATAAACCTTTTTTCAATACACAGAATAGTCCAAAATTGGGAAAGAATATTGATAAGATCTATTTCGATCTGTTAACGATTTCTCCTCAGGAACTGATGAATGTTTATTCTATACTGGGAGCGAAATATATGCCTTCGGTATTGTACAAAATGAAAATGCTAACCTTTACACAGGATAATATTGTGAATGATTTGCCTGCGATCAAGGGAATAGACCAGGAAAGAAGCTCATAGGGATTATTAAGCCTGGTAATTTTAATAGATTAACATAAAATAAGTTTGGAAATATAAGATTTAACTATTAATTAGCTTCTATTATCAGCAGTAATTCTTAAATCAGGTTTTTTAAAAGTTTTTTACATTTTGAGATTTTATAAGTTATGCGATATCAAATTTATTCATAAATTTTTTTCAGATCAGTACTACAATGGTTTGAAAATATACCCTACGACTGCCTCTGTGAAAACAATGAAATCGTATGGATTATTGCAGAAAAAAATCGGAAATGAATTTCTCCTTATATATAAGGATGAAGGGCCGGGGAAGAGTTTGTTGAATCAGTTGACAAAGCCACTTGTATTATCTTTTTATATTATTTGTGAAGATGTCTTTTTGTTGAATTATTCAGACCTTTCACTTGATAATATAAATCAGGGTTTCCGGCTTGTCAATAAATACGCAGAAGAGGATACTGTACGCCCCTTGCATAAGAATGAAGTTCTTTCGGAAGAAGAAAAAGTAATACTGGTCAATAGTTATAATGCTTTAGAGCAATACTGCAAAGGGGAAGAAGATACGATCACAGTGTATGATACAGCAGAAGAAAAAGAGCTTTTTAATGGACCATTAAAGGATTTGAAAAACGGGTTTCCGTTTTCAGAGCTGGTAGAGATAGGTAGTTTCACTATTAAAACCGGAGAGGATCCTAAACCGATCAATTGTTATGCGGTAGGGCTTTTCCCCGGTAAGATTTTTGGAGTATTAGACTTGAGCATCAATGCTGAAATGCTGAATCCAGGCAGCATTTCATATGAGGTGACAATTGGTTCTAAAGAAGTGGTATGGCGTTACCATATTATAAACAGAGAGCAGGTTTCTTATAAGGATTTTAAAATTTATGCTGGCAAAAATATTTTGCCTGTAAAAAAAGAATCTTTAATGGTATTGGGGACAGGAGAAAATGCATACCTGCTGGAAACTTCTGAACCTATTACAATGGCAGAGCGGTATGAAAACCTGTATGAGTTGGAGTTTATAAAAGAAGATCCCAAAACAGGTCAGATACTCTCTAAAAAGAGGCTGGGGCTGCCGGTGCCTGAAATCAGTAAAATAAAGATTTCAAAATCCGGTGAAGGCTATCAGGCCTATTCAGACATGTATATTTACTTATAATACTTTTAAATTTTAAACTTTTAATTATTTCTAACTTTTAACCCTTAATTATGTCACAAGTATACGCTACCCCTGGTGTTTATATTGAGGAGAAAAGTGCTTTCCCAAGTTCGGCCGTAGCAGTTGCTACAGCAGTCCCTGCCTTTATAGGCTATACGGAAAAGCATTTGGATGGCAATAAAACACTACTAAGTAAACCTACAAGGATTACTTCACTTGCAGAGTATCACCAATATTTTGGAGGTGCTCCGAAGGTTAAATTTACAGTGAAGTCAGACAATGACACCAAGTACCAACTTGAGGTCGAGCGGTTGACAATGTTTAACCTGTACAATTCTCTGAGACTTTTTTTCGCAAACGGAGGATCTACCTGTTACATCGTATCTGTAGGAATCTACAACTATCAAACAGGGGTAGAGACCGCTGCATTAAATCCGGATGCTGATGGAGGCATCAAAACGCTTTTGAAAGAAATGGAACCTACCATGCTGGTTATTCCGGATGCAGTATTGTTAGAGAACCCGGATGATTGTTTCAGCCTGCAAAAAGAAATGTTGCTTCATTGTGGGATGGACATGAGAAACAGAGTCGCCTTACTGGATGTTTATGATGGGTTTAAAGAACCTAAAGACGTGATCGGAAAATTCAGAGAAGGTGTTGGGAGTAATCATCTTCAGTGGGGAGCAGCTTACTATCCATGGGTGGAAACTACGGTGGTGTCAGATTCTGAAATCGATCTCGGCAATATAGTTGATCCTGGTACTACCCTGAAGACAATTCTGGAGGCGGAATCAAAATTAATGTACCCACAAATTCCGGACAAAACAGGTACTTTGGTGGATGATCCTAAGTTGGCGGTGATTACAACAGAGATTGCGAAACTAGGCAGTCCTACGGTAGCCCTTCATGAGACCCTCCTGGCTAAAATTCCGTTGTACAAATCTATTATAGGAGATATACGCAGTAAGTTAAACAGGCTCCCGCCCAGTGGAGGAATGGCTGGTGTGATCTCTATGGTAGATCAGACGATAGGAGTTGCTAAATCTCCTGCAAACGTTTCCATGGGAAAAGTGGTCAAACCTTCTGTTAATATTACAAATACGATTCAGGAAGACCTTAACCTTCCGTTGAACGGGAAAGCCGTGAATGCTATCCGTAGTTTTCCTGGCAAAGGAGTACTGGTCTGGGGAGCACGTACCCTGGACGGCAACAGCCAGGATTGGAGATACCTGAGTGTACGACGTACCGTGATCATGATTGAGCAGTCGCTTAAAATCGGATCCGAAGCTTATGTGTTTGAACCTAATATTTCCAATACCTGGGTAACGATCAAAGGGATGATGACAAACTTCCTGACAGATCAATGGAAGAGAGGTGCATTGGCCGGTGCTACTCCGGAAGATGCTTTTTCCGTAGATGTCGGACTGGGTGTGACGATGACTCCAACCGATATCCTGGATGGACTCATGAAGATCTCTGTAAAACTTGCAGTCGTAAGACCTGCAGAGTTTATCGTGATCACGATTCAACAACAAATGCAAAAATCTTAATAAGAAGAACAGTTTAACTTAAAAATATAAAACACATGGCTGGCGATAAACAAGACAACCTTTGGCCCTTGCCAAAGTTCTACTTTAAAGTAAAAGTAGATGGCGGAATGGAAGCTTCTTTTTCTGAAGTTTCCGGACTGGATGTGGAAACAGACGTAACTGAATATAGACATGGGGATAATCCTGTATTTTCGAAAATAAAAATGCCTGGCATAAAAAAATACAGTGATGTAACTCTAAAAAAAGGAACCTTTACCAAGGATATAAAATTCTTTGAATGGTTTAGCCTGAATAAACTGAATACGGTGGAGCGGAAAACGGTAACCATTATGTTGCTGAACGAGACCGGTGGTTCGGAGATCGTTTGGACCCTGACCAATGCTTTTCCTAAGAAAGTATCAGGAACCGATCTGAATTCCGGATCCAGCGATGCCGCTATTGAGACCTTGGTACTGTCACACGAAGGATTGGCGATCACTACCGGGTAATAAAAGTGAAGCCTTTTGTTTTAACCTTATAATAGTAGTGTATTAACAATGACTACAGGTACTTTTGGAGAAGAGCCCTACTACCCTATGGTAGGGTTCTTTTTCACTATTTCATTCAGTAAGATATCCAATAAAGTAGACTCAAAATTTAAAGATGTTTCCGGTATTGAAATGACACTTGGGTTTACTCCCGTCATAGAAGGAGGGGATAATGGAAGCCAGGTGGATCTTCCTTCCAAAACCACATTTTCCGATCTGGTCTTAACCAGAGGTCTTCTGACTGCCAAATCTGACTTGACGCAATGGTGTTATAACTGGTTTTTGAATGATTATAGTCAAAAGTTAGAGAGGAAAGATGTATACCTGAAATTATTAAATGAAAAAGGTATACCGATCATGGTATGGCAGTTTCAGCAAGCCTATCCATGCAAGATGAAGATCAGTGGATTTAATTCAATGGCTACCGGCGATGCGGCTATCCTTATAGAAACCATTACACTGAAGTATTCGAATATTAAAGTTTTAAAATCTTAAAAGTATAGATCAGTTATGCCGGTACGTGTAAATGAGTTTGTAATTCAGGCTATGTTTCAGGAAGAGCAAACCGCAGGTAATTCAGAGCCTCCGGTTTCTTCCGGAGATTTGTTAGCCCTTAAAAATGAAATTCTTCAGGAATGTATCGAAAAAATGGAACTACTCATCGAAAAAAAAGAAAGCAGGTAAGCTATGACGAATGGTAAGCGTGTTAAAATGGTCATTGATGCGTATGAGAAGCCTGATTTTACGACTTCGGCGGGGACATACGAATTTCAGATAAATCCTGAAAAGTATGAACGATCGGCTAAACCAGCGGCCAGGCAAAATACTCAGTTGCTGAGCGGAGGAGAGAGTGCACCGACCAATAAACCTGCCGATATAGAAATTCTTAAGCTGGTATTTTACGTTGATTCTACAGGAGTAGTACCGGGTTGTGATGATGTCTCTAAAAACATCAATGCTCTTAAAAAATTGGGATTGGATGTGAACGGAAATATTCACCGCGCCAATTATTTGAAAATACGTTGGGGAGCAGATTTTCTTTTCCCATGCGTCATGAAAGACCTTAAAATTGATTTCATGTTGTTCAGACCGGATGGAACTCCTGTCAGAGCAAGACTCGAAGCACTTTTTGAAGAATTTATAGATCCGGTCACCAAAGCTAAAAAGGAAAACAAAAGTTCTCCGGATATGACCCATGTGAAAACGGTGATTGACGGTGATAATCTACCAATGCTTTGTTACCAGGTCTACGGTGATTCCAAATATTATATACAAGTGGCCGAATATAATAAACTTACAGAAATTAATCCTTTGGTCCCGAATCAGAAAATTATTTTTCCAAGATTGAGTCATGAGTAAAAGCCCCCTTACACCAGAAAGTGATTTGCCAACCTTTAAAGTGTTGATAGAAGGAACGCCTGTTAAAGATTTTTATCAAGTAGTCAGTATTCATATAGAAAAAGAACTTAATACCATCAGCTCGGCTCAGATAGTACTGATGGACGGTGATACTGCCACTGAAAAATTTTCGATCAGTGAATCGAATGATTTTGTGCCAGGTAAAAAAATAGAAATTCAATTAGGGTATCATGCTACCGATGTCCCGGTTTTTAAAGGAGTCATTATGGCGCAACAGCTCAAGGTAAAAAGCGGAACCAATCGTCTTTTATCCCAGTTGATCGTGAAATGTTCGGACGAAGCACTGAAACTTACAGTTGTCAGAAATAATGTCACCTATAAAGATAAAAAGGATAGTGAGGTGATCAGTGCGATATTGGCAAAATCAGGGCTTTCCAAAACTGTAGCGGCAACCGGTTTTCAGCATAAAAAAATAGTACAATACGATTGCTCTGACTGGGATTTTATTATTTCCCGGGCAGAGATTAATGGTTTTGTCGTGGTGTGCAACGATGGGAAGCTGGAGATAGGAAAGCCTGTGTTATCAGGTAGTGCCGTTCTGTCGCTTACCTATGGAAAAGACGTGATCGATTTTCAGGCTGAGATGAATGCGCAGCATCAGCTTGACAAAGTTTCCTGTAAGTCATGGAACGATAACCTGCAAAAAGCGGCCGAAGGAGTTTCGGTAGAACCTACGGTCAATGTTCAGGGTAATATTACCGGTAAGAAATTGTCGGAAGTGTTGGGGGCAGGGACCTACGCAATACATACTACTGTTCCGGAAGACTCCTCTGTATTAAAGACCTGGGCAAATGCCAAGTTGCAAAAGTCAAGATTATCCAAAATACGAGGGACTGTTTCTTTTCCGGGCAATGCTTCTCCTTTGCCGGGGAAGTTGATAGGATTGAATGGGTTCGGTCAGCGGATGAATGGGAATGCCTATATCTCAAAAGTAATACATGTGTTTGAGGCGGGGGCATGGACTACGATGGTAGGGTTTGGACTGAATCCGAAATGGTTTT
>CAYTGJ010000010.1:0-18932 GCA_964437245.1 uncultured Chitinophagaceae bacterium | reverse complement strand
TTTTCTGAAACAAGGCAGCTTCTGTCTCCTCCGGCAATGGGACTTTTGCCGGGCATTCAGGGATTACAGATCGGGGTGGTCAAGCAGCTCGATCAGGATCCGGAGGGGGAATACCGTATACTCGTAACAGTCCCCATGATCGAAGAGGCCGGGGACGGTATCTGGGCAAGGCTTACACATGAATATGCTTCTACAGAGACCGGTATGTTTTTTTTACCTGAAGTGGGAGATGAAGTAGTATTAGGATTTCTGAATGAAGATCCTCGCTATCCCGTCATCATGGGAATGATGTATAGTAAGAAGATCAAGCCTCCTTATACACCGGCAGCAGAGAATAAGACCAAGGCCATTATTACAAAGAGCAAGCTGAAACTTATTTTTGACGAAGAGAAAAAAGTGATTACCCTGGAAACTCCGGGAGCCAATAAAATGATTATCAGCGACGATGGTAAGTCGATCACCCTGCAGGATCAGAACAGTAATAAAGTAGTATTATCAGCCAACGGTATTTCGCTGGACAGTCCGAAAGATATTACAATATCTGCCAAGGGGAAATTTTCGGTAGATGCACTGGGCATTACTCTGAACTCAAAAGCAGATGCGACAATAGAAGGGAATAATGTAAATGCTAAAGCGAAGATGGCTTTTGCGGCACAGGGGACTTCCCAGGCAAGCCTGAAAGCCAGCGGACAGGTGGAAGTGAAGGGGGCGATGGTGATGATCAATTAAGGTTGTTAAATACATTAGAAAATGATTTATGCAAACTCCCGTAGAAAATATTCAAGGTAACAAAAGTAAAGTTTCCGCTAACGTTAAGGTGCAAGGATTCGCAGACGAACCTTATCTTACATTTTTAGATAACCGTCCCGAGACTATAACTCAACGTAAACTTCAAACCATGGTAAATAACAGCGCTCAGGTGGAAAAAGCTGGTCAGTTAAAGGGCTTGATTAGTAATCAAATTTCCAATGTTGTTCCCTTGGGTAACAATGTGTTTAGCTCAGCTCTTCCAATCTCGTCTGAAATCAACCATGCATATGCGCAAGAAGCCATTATCCAAAGACTGATTGATATAGATGTACCTCTTGGAGTGAAAGTGTATGTTTGTGATGAGGAATCGGATTATTATGAATGGCAGGGACGTGTTATAGGTCGCAAAGATAATAAATTAAAGGTTAGAATTTCCGATCCAGATAATTGGAGGGCAAAATCCATTGAGGTTGAGATGGCTGTCAATCAATTGGTGCAAATACCAGAGGAGATCGATTTTCATGAATTGTCTTTGGAAGATGCTACTAGGTCCCAACTTTCTGGCATAGAAAAACGGGGGATAGCGGGTCATAATATGGGCATCGTCGAAGGTCGTTTCACTGGAAGAAAGGATGAGGAGGGCAATATAGACACCACCACCAGCCCAGAAGGCATACGATTACTACGTGATGAAACCCTACGTTTTATGGGTGATGCACGGGCACTAGGTGAGGGAGTAAAGGAAGATCAAAGAAGAGCAGGCATGTTTTTGCAACTATATCGAGGCATGCATTCAGCAACTGTCTATAATTTAAGACCTGGTGCTGTCATTACAGAACCGCTACCCTTCTCCACCACGTTTAATAAGAGTTTTGCCAGAACTTGGTCTGAGACTGATGCCCCAAACGAATCTATTATCATGAAAATTCAATTGCCAGTTAATTTTCCCATGATTTTCTTATCTTCTCCTAAGTGGCTTGGTAATTTTGATGTGTTGGGCAACCAGATCGTCAACCAACAGCAACAGGAAGTAACGGTCGCACCAATGCAGTTAAGAATACTCGATTCTCATATGGAAGGTACGGTTAAAGTGTTTGATGTATTGGCTGAAAAACCTCTTTCTGATGAGGAAGTATGGGAAATATTTGGTGATGCTGCCCAGCTATCAAGGGAACGACGGGAAGAGGCAGAAGCTGAGAGAGAGAGAAGAATTCAGGAAGAGGAACAGCAAGAAAAACTGTATCAGGCTTATGCACTAGAGGTTGGGGATATATGATACGATTGTAAATCTAAAAATATTTTCATGGTATAAGCCATTTCATTGCGAGTATGAGGACTAATGGAATAGGCAGAAGAAAAAGGTATAATAGGTAATTTATTAATAGAAAAATGTATGAAGCAATACAAAAAATCTACTAAAGGGGAAAAAAATAATGCGGCTTCTAATAATGTTGTTCAAAATAATACTATTCCTCCACTTCTTTTGATAGATAATAGACCTGAGGCAGTTGCTCAACGGAAAATGCAGGAACTGACCGCTAACAGAACAAAAACTGCCCAATTATTTCCCCAAAGTAGAACCATTTCAGTAATTCAAAGGAATCCTGTAAAAGATCAAGAGGGAGAAAACTACCATGATAGTGACTACCCTGGTGTAAAAATGAAACGACTGGAGGGAGGATATCCCTATAAGTATCAAATATTGAATCTTGGTCAATATTTGAATACTATTGTCGTAGATGATGATGGTGAATATTATATACCAGATGAAACGGGAGAACCCGATTATGACCAACCATTTAATTTGCAAAATATACTAATGGAGGATCCCGTAGCTTCAGCTGATACTAGTTATATAAATATAGGACAACCTGGTAGTGGAGTGCTGGCAGGGTCAGGTGGTCCAGTAACTCTGAGAACGAGTGGACTTAATTCATGTGTTGCTTGGCTATTGTACAATGCAAGAGCAGGTTACATGGAGCATATTCTGGTAGGAGACCCGACTAAGGTAAAACGAGATGGAATCAGAGCGCAAATTGCGCAGATACAAGCGAAATTTACAGAGGCAGTTGGAGCTGCTGCGACAAATTTTCATCTACATGTAGATGAAAGTCATCCGGCGTATAAGAACTCATGGCCTATTTGGTTTAAAGAGCTCATACCAAATGGACTTACTGTCGGCACTAGCATGGGATCGGGAGACTTCAGCCACCAGATCCCATTGAGTGAAAGTGGAAGAGTATTGTGGAGGTGTGATAAGATAAGCCTGCAATATGAAGAATAGTATCTTTCAAATAATAAGAATCAGGCATTTTGCTTAACTAGAAAAGTAATGGAGGCGACTACTAAGTACTAAATATTAATAAAACTGATCATAGCTAAATATGCCACTCGCTGCAAGACTAACAGACCTACATACTTGTCCCATGCAAACTCCTGGTGTGCCTCCTATCCCGCATGTGGGGGGACCAGTGATCGGACCCGGAGTCCCCACCGTATTAATAGGGAAAATGCCCGCGGCTGTATTGGGCGATTCCTGTATCTGTGTCGGCCCGCCAGATACTATTGTTAAAGGATCTGCGACCGTTATGATCGGAGGGAAGCCGGCTGCACGTATGGGAGATAATACTGCCCACGGAGGACAGATCGTTTTAGGATGTCCTACGGTTATAATCGGAGGGTGATTATAGTTGATTTTTAATACTCGCTTCTTCGTATAGTTTTATCTTTTCCTGCTCCACCCAAATTTTTAACTGTTCTTTTACCAGTTCCTGATGTGCCTGCTCGATCAGATATTGGGTCTCTTTATTGTTTAGGATCTGTTGCTCCAATTGTTCCTGTTCCATACTGGAAAGGAGTGTAAGATGGTTGTTCAGTTTTTGATTCCGGATACTGATCGAAGAAAGTTCTTCTATTTCATAATCATATTCAATCGTTTTTAAAAGATGATCATAAGGTCCAAAAGGCGATAGTAATTTCGCAAAAACAGGAGCGATCTCTATACAGATCAGCAAAAGTACGATTGCCCAGGAAGGGCCGGCCGGAAGTTCGTGAAGGGCGTTGAGTCTTGTCATTAATCCATTGGCAAAAGAAGTTTTAAGTGACGCCTTATACTTTTCTTTTTCATCCTTCATGGTTTGAATTTCCTGCCCGATAGACTTGATCTGTTTTTCATTCTCTGCTTTTAGCTCAAGATACTCTTTGTCGGCCTTGACGTATTTTTCCTGTTTTCTTGTACATTCCGAACCGATTCCTTTGGCTTTGGTGCCGCAGGTCCCTTCACATTCACATTTATAATCTTCATAATATTTTTCTCTCAGGGTAAACCGTTCTTCTGTTTTGGTAGTTAGTTGTTGTATGGACTGCGATTTCAGGTTGATTTTTTCTTCGTACAAACGATCCGCCTGCTCCACTTTCTGTATGCCGGTATAATGCATCTGTTCGTTTATTTCCTGTTCGAAAATTTTAAGCTCCAGGGGCTTTGAAATTACAATCGCCAGAAATATTGCGAGCAGTAATCGTGGGATCACCTGCTTGACCTGTCCGTATTTTTGTTCGTTTTTCTTAATGGTAGATACAATGAACCGGTCGAGGTTAAAGACCAGGGCACCCCAGAAAATACCAAGACCTATTGCAATCACAGTGTTGTTGAATACTGTATAGAATGCGTATCCTCCGGAAAGACTGGCTAAAATTCCCGTAAAAAATACCGTAGCTCCGATACTGGCATATTTAGTACGTTCAGAAGCCGGACATAGCTGAAGGATGCTTTTGTCCGCAGCAGAACAGAATATGAAAAAGTTAAGCAGGGGGTTGAGGGGAACGGTCTGAGGTTCCTTTTCCTGTATAAGGTTGTTCATAGTGAGATCGGATAGCGTTAATCTGTTGAAGTATTCCTTTTCTGTGAGAGAATTTTTCTCTTAAAACATCGAATAGAAAAATATTTATAGATTTTAAGTTGAATTTTTTATGTCGGGTTTGCAGGTAATGATTATTAACCTTTTGGGTTAGCTCTTTGTAGCGCTTCACTCCTTCTTTTCTTATTTTTTCGGTCTGTTCTTTTTTTGATAGAGGAGTGAAAAGAACCTGTTGTTTGTTTTTAAGAAAGCCCGCAGAAAATAATTTTTCCTTGAAAAGTGGAACCGGGAATAATAATACCTGAATTTTTCTGGTAATGGAATTACTGCCGATCATAGCATTGATGCAAATGGTGAGAGAGTCTGAAGGAGTGAAGTAAAACTCTCCGGAAGTTCCGGAAAGGCTGAAAGGCATAATGGTGATAGATTGTGCTTTTGGTACTTTCCAGGTAAATTTTACCTGGTGTCCTTTTGATATTCCGTAGGTATGAGGATATATATCGGAGTTGACCAAACTAGCGTATTGTTTTGTTCCCGTATTGATAAATCCGAGATCATATTGAATCGTCAGGTGTTTTTCGGATACCCGGACGGGTATGACTTTTATTTGAGATTGACGTTTGTTGCTTGCCCCGATTTTCAGAAGAGTATCTTTAGTAGGTATTATTTTTTTTCTCCCAAAGGCTTCTACTTCTCCCAGTCCTTGAATGATTACCTTGTTGGCTCCTTTTACTTCCCATTTTAATTCTACCGGATCTCCGGATATAACTGTAGGTTCGGAAACATTGAAGTTTATCTGGAGATCTCCATTTTCAGCTAGGTAAGGACTGGCTTTTTCTTTTTTTCTTTCAAACTCTAAAAATTCGTTTGTCAGAAAAGAATTGTCCTCTTCTTTTTCATAAATAATTTTTTGTGCAGAAAGAGAATAGTAAATGATTTCTTTGAAATCAACTATAGATTTCCATGTTGTTGAATCGGTATGATCATCGATCATGAAAATACGAGCGCCTTTGTCAACCAGTTGTATACAAGTATTGAGAAGAAACAGATTCTCTTTCAGGAAAATTTTATTTTCTATACTTAGAAAAATATCAAGGGAGAGACCTTTGTCTATTGCTGAAAGGCAGGACGTCAATACCTCCTGTGCAACGAGGTCATCGATGTATAGGATCAAAGCATGTTCTGCTTTTTCAATTTCCTTAAGCAGGTCATTTAAAAATATCATTTAGCACAGAAAAGATTACTGAAAATAAAAAATGTAAATGCTTTTACATATGGAAAGTTAAGATAGATTGTTTTAACCGCTTTTCATAGTAATGTCTTGGGTTTTTCCTGTACGGAACTTCTGGCATATTTATCAGAATCAGGTAGACGGAAGGTCGGGAGTTACGGAAGGAATATATTGACTGGTATAAAAAATGCCCTCCCTGGTAAAATAGAAGGTTGGGTTTATAAAGAGCATCTTGTGTAATCAGTTGTTTTTGGCTCTTTTTGAACTTCACGAGTAAAAAAAATAGCTGATGAATACATTAAAGACATTGATAGCAGTTTGTGCAGTTGCGTTGCTATTATTAGGCGCTTGTTCTAAAACTAAAAAAGAAGAAGTAGCCCCAACAGAACAAAAGCAGGATAACGGTACCGGAGGAGGAGACAACGAACCGGAAGTAGTACAGATTGATACCGCCAATACGGTATTCCAGCAGTTGATCAGTAACTTTCAAGGGGGGAAGACGCTGGAAGTTCAGAGCGAATCGAACGATGTGACGTTTGGTCTTAAGTTTAAATCCTCTAAAAACGGAAGGATTATAAAGCTTAGAAAACATAACGGCACCATCGGAACCAATCTTGTAAAGTTGTGGCGTTATGACAGCGAGACAGCAGAGTATGTGGATTATAAAGAGCAGAATGTAACGTCCACTTCTGATAGTGAGTTTACCGGCGATGTTATTGTAGACAATTGGGAGATTGAGAAGGACAAAGAATATATAATCGGGATCCGGCTTTTCTCTACGCTTACGACGCCTAATAAAGTGCTTCGGTTTTCTGACGCAGGTCTTAGTAATATAGACAATGGAAGTGCTACCGTAGGACCGATAACGTTCGAAAAGGAATTCTTATACAGAACCCAGTCGTATGGACCAGATACAGAATGTCCGGAAGATATAGGTACCTGGAAACATTTTGCCGGATTCCTGGATTTTGATTTTGTATATACTGAATAGGCTCGATCCTTATTTGATCCTACCGGAAGTTTGATTCCTGCCGCGGCAGAAGAAGATGGCCTATCGTTTCTGAATTATCAGAACGGTAGGCCATTCTTATAAAAGGCCGGCTGAACCAAAACTCCTATCAGTAGGCTATACTCTTGTGTTCCCGTATCGCTCAGATATCAAATGCCAGTGTCCGGTCAGGGAGTATTTGGTAGGAAAAGTGAAACGTGTGGGATCATAGTTAGAACTCTCTCGGGGGGAGCAAAGTTGTAGTAAAGAGGAGGTATAAATGTATATACCATTGGTAAAGGAGGCACGTATTTTCATCAAATGCTCACCGGTATAATGCAGGTTGGGAGGGCTACCAACAATAACATCATGAAGAAGTATTCTGTGGGGGTATCATAGAAAAAATGTTGTCTAATGAAAATGAATCAATCATCTGTATATTAGTGTTTTGTGATTATTTTTATCAAAAAATGAACTGATGAAAAAAATGGTACATCATTAAAATATTTCGTATTTTTCACAAAAAATCACCCTCAAAAAATATGTACATAGACAGACAGATCAGAAGCCTGGTAGAGGCCGCAAAGGTAACAGGCACTGAGCAATGGATCAATATTAAGCAAACAAGAGAAAAGATAAACGAATACATCAGCAGCAAGCAAGAATTTACGGTAGACGAGCTGGTCAGTATGGTCCAACTGATGGACTCCGAAGTAATGGCGCAGGATCGGATGGTAAAGGATCTTCGCTTTGAGCTATATTTCAACCCGGAGAAGAGAGACGAAATTTTTAATAAAATGGAGAAAATGTTTAAGAATCATGTCTATGTAAAAATACGAAAAAGCACGAATGATAAGTTTGTAATTGAAGAAGCAAGTAAGATGTAATCCGCTACAGGCACAAGTTTATGGACTCTGCATGGGGGCAGACAGAAATAGTATGCCACCCATGCAAAGTAACTTACCCGTAAGATCCGGGAGGTTGATTTTTTTTCTCTTTTGTGAATTGATTTTTATCGGAAGATCCTGAACTCTTTTTCTGACTTTGATTTTAGTTCTATTTACCGCTTTTGGGCTCTATAATGAGAGCCCTGGAAATAATATTTAGATTCTCCTCCGTATTTTTAAAAATGAACAGGAATAACCACCGTTGTAGTGATCATGACAGAAGCGAGGAGAATTCCTTCCTGGATCATATGTTTTCTCATATAGATTACAAATAGTTAATAAGAGACATGATTCGTGAAAATAGAGTACCAGAGTGATAGGGGTTGGTATACGAATTTTAATAAAAAATTCTCAGGGAAAATTATTTGTCTCCTTTCTTTTTTTTCTTCTTTCGCCCACGCCAGATCAGGAACCCTGTGACGGGTAGACTAGCAGAAATCAAGCTCGCAAAAAATGCTAATACTTTTCCCGGCAATCCTAGAATAGCTCCTATGTGGATATTCAGGTTTGCTTCCTGCAATCGTTCTCCGTTGTTTTTATCTTTCCACAGATCTGTTTTCAGCACTTCTCCCGTATATTGATCAACAGCATAAAAATCATGGCGGTTATAAAAAAAACCTTCTTTGGTATTGACGGTCAATTTATGACAGCCAGTACTGTCGGTCGCATATTCTATATAATAATTGTCCAGGTCATTGTACTTTGATAGGAGCTGTATCAGGGTTTGTTCTGCTTTGTGGGGAAAGCTGGTTGCTTTGTTTGAAATGTCAGATATGATCTTGGATTGTTTCGCCGGACGTTCTCCTGCTGTGGCGATCCAGTAGATGCTTTTATCCACCCAATCATACGCCATTACCAGTCCGGTAAGAGCTATAAAAATTGCCGCCCACGACATATAAAATCCAAGTACATTATGCAGGTCATAGTTTATCCGTTTAGGAGAAGCCCCCCATTTAATAGTTACCCGCTGTTTGAGATCTTTCTTCTGCCTTGGATACCACAGAATAATTCCTGAAATCAGCAGGATAATGAACAGGAGTGTACAAATGCTTACGACATGATGCCCTATGACGGGGATCAGTAATGAAGTATGAATGTGTAGTACAACTGCCCAGAAATTAACATTGTAGGGATAGCTGTTCAGGACCTCACCGGAATATGGATTTTGAACAATGGCCGTATATTTTCTGGTACTGTCACGCACCCAGACAATGGTTGCCCTGTCTCCTTCGGGATACACGGTAGCATTCATATACGTGATCCTTTTTTGAAAAAAATCCTCTGTATTTTCTTTAACCGTAAAAGGAGTAATAAATGGTTTGTCCTGAGGTTCTACATTTTTATATACTCCTGCCTGGAGCAACAAATTTATTTCTTCCTGGAAAACATAAATGGCGCCGGTGATACTTACAATAAACACCACCAGCCCGGTTGATAAACCGAGCCAGAGGTGTATTTTTCGTGTGAACTTTTTAAATGTTCCTTGTTTCATAAGAACCTATTCTGTCGGGTGTTTCACCACAGAATAACCAGTAACTCCGTCACCAGAAATTTCTTTTCCTATTGTATAAGCATTCGCATCGCCATTGTAATCGATCTCCAATACATTGGTTTTATTGCCGGCTACACTCTTATAGTAAGAAATGAATTTTCCGTCCTTGATCAGTGGTTTTCTGACCAGGCGTGCCGATGATTTGGCGACGTTGAAAGTCGTAGAGATTTGTTTAGACGGAAGATTCAGTTTTGCAAAATAGTAATGATCATCGTCCAGATTGCTCCAGTCGGATTCTACGTCTGCAGGATTGAACAGTAATGCCATAGCAGACTGACCTTCCAGGAAATCCAATTGCATAATTTGTGTTGAAGATCCTACGGTAGCCGTCAGGTCAAAGAAATAGTTTTCATCAAAAGTATATTCGCCATTGTTGACCCGGAGGATGTAGCCATATACGTTGTTATTGCTTGGAGGACCGTAGCTGCCTCTGTATGCTCCAACATATAAATCGCCGTTGCTTGTTTTGGCAAAAAGCTGGTTGGTATACCCGATCTCTCCGGTAGAAAGAGTGGTCGTGATTTTTGTCGGGTTGCTCATAGAAGGATAATCGATTACGATCGCATGGGTTCCTGCGGCATAGTTGCCATCAAAATCGTAATAAACACTTCCCATAATGATTTTACTTCCGTGCAGCACTGCCTTCCCCACGTTTACTTTCCAGTTAACACCAGCTTCTTTTTCAAAAGTAGGCAACTCAACAGTACCGCTTGTGGCTACTACAAAATCCGGGATGCGGATCGTGAACCATTTCACAGAAGGTTCTCCCCAGGAGATAGGATCCATAACCAGGATGGTATTCTCATCGATCAGATTCTGGGAATAGGCACGGCTGGAAATGTAAGACGTCACTAATAAGGAAGCTTTTTCTTCAACCGTTCCATCTGCTTTTAATTCATACTGGAAGAATTTTTTTTCCGCACGGCTGAAAAAATAGAAATAATTACCGGACTGGATAAACTCACCGTTTGGTACTTCTACTCCAAGACCGACAGGGCTTATGCTGCCTTCTTTAATATTGTCGGTAGGAAGGATATAGTTCACATTTCCTGGCATGGCAATCCCCAGTGAATAATAGGATGCCTTAGCAGGTGGCTCAGGATCTTTCTTCTTTTTACAGGATCCGACAACCAATGTCAGTACGCATAATAGCATGCTGAACAATCTGATAGATAATTTATTTCTCATTTTATTACGTGGTTTAATTTAATTAATAAAGATTCGTAGTTTGACATAGAATGACCGGCCGGGTTTTTGCAGCAGGTAGTTATCATATACTTGTTCGTTGAACATATTCTGACAGCCCACACTCATATTGTACATCCCCGATTTCATAGAGTAAGAAATTCCAGTGCTATGTACGAGTTGTGTAGGAATGAATGCTTTGTTCTGATTCCCTAAACTTGGCCAGCGGAGAAAAAACTGATGTACATATTGTACATCCCAGAAAACAGATAGCTCTGATTTTTTTTGAAAAACATTTTTCTGCGTATAAGCAAATTCCCCGTTACTCATCAGGTAAGGTGTGTTGGGAAGCAGGTCGCGGTAAGTCAGGTTACGGCTTACCCCTACGTATTCGTTCCAGTCTCTCGGTTGCTGGTACGTTACATTGCCTCTGATCCTGAGGCGTTCGTTGTATAGATATTTTGCATCCAGGGATACTCCGTAACTTCTTACTTTAAGTACGTTGGAATAACTTCCGGTTCCCAGGGTCCCCTGTAGCTGATACAAGATCTGATTATAAGTATTACGGTAAAAAGTAGACAGCTCTACAATAAATTTACTTCGCTTGCTGATGACAATATTACTTAGCAGCCAGCCCAGATTGAGGTTGACGCTTTCCTCCGGTTCGAGGTTCGGACTTGCCCGGACAAAAAGTCCGTCACCCAGTACTTCCTCTGCATCCGGTAGCCGGTAGCATTTTTCGGCAGAAAATTTTAAGATATTGAACTTCCTTAAACTGTATTTCAGTGCATATCCATACCCCCAGTAATTGTTGGATCGTTTGATAGAGTATGCTACCGGTCTGTAGCCCAGCGAATCGGTAATATACCGTTCTCCTACGGTAGAGACGGAAAAATCATAATTTTTAACCCATGCGGTATGAACGAGTTTTTTAAACGTTGTCAACTCATAGGCCAGCGAGCTGATCTGTTTTCTCAGGTTCTGAGGAGTTATAAAAGAAGCGGTCCGGTCGGCTATATAAGGATCTTTCCCTTCTCGTTTGGTAAGATCAAACGTATAGTTGGCATAGATTTTATGCTTTTCATTGAAAACATAGGAAAGGTTGAGCTGCTGGAACCAGTTGACGGATTCCATTGTCAACATAGACTTGCCATTATTACCCCTTCCTAACTCACTGTTCAGAGGGTGTTCATCCACTACTTTTCCCTGCCAGTCATAAGTCCTGGAGCTCGTGTCTATGATTTTACTTTCCTGAAAACTGATCGAGCTGTAGAGCGCTGCATTTAATCCTGTACCGAACAGCCTTTGCTTGGAATAAAAAAGCGAAGGAGCATACGACTTTTCAGCGCGTGTAGCTTCTCCATATACGGCAGCCATCGTGGTCCCATTCTGGAGTTCTTTAAAGTTGCCGGCGTAGATCATATTTATATTAAATTGATCGGCCCATTTTTTGTCAAAAAAACCGATTCCAATTTTCCCCGAAGCCGAACGGTACATATCATGAAAGCGTCTGGTCTTGATCTCAACAGCTCTTCCGGTGACAGGATCCGCTACTTCCACGCCACGTCCCCATACCCAGTAATTATTGTCCGCATAGTTATAAAAAGCTTGTGCATCTACGTAAAAATTAGAGGAGTCGTGTACCCATCGTGTACTAAGGGCTGCACGATGAGTATTGAATGAACCGTGGCTATAGGAGGCATCCAGGTATTTTTTCTTTTTACTTTTTGTAACAAGATTGATGATTCCTCCCAGCGCATCGCTTCCGAACTGAGGAGGGACAACTCCTTTATAGATTTCGACACGTTCTACCAGATTGACCGGAAGGTTATTGATAGAATAGGCAGATCCGTAACGGTCCATAGGAATACCGTCTATAAAAAAACGGATCGAGCGACCGGACATCCCGTCAAGTGAATAATTAAAACCCGAACCCAGTCCGCCGCTTTCTCTTACCCGGATACCAGCCGTACGGCTGGTCAGCTGATTCAGGGTCACTTCTCTGTCCTGGACCTCTTTGGTTTCAATGACATTAACACTATACCCGGATTCCTTGATCTCCTGCGCCTGGCTTGTTCCTTCTACCGTTACTTCCTTCAGCGTATGAGCATCTTCTTCCAGTGCAAAATTAATAACCGGTGAAGTATTCCCTGTAACATTTACCCATTGCGAAGTGGTTTTGTAACCCATATAACGAACAGTGATCTTGTGCCTGCCCGGAGGTATGTTTTTTAAGGCGTAATGACCTTCCGCATCAGAAGCTGTACCGATGTTGAGCGAATCAATGAATACATAAGCAAATGGAACAGCATGTCCATTCTGGTCCCTCAGTACTCCTTTCACAGAGGAATCAGTGGTTTGTGCTCCCGCCTTCCAGGAGAGGAGAGTTATAAGGATGACCGGTAGTAAAGATTTCAGGTAATGCATTATTGTATAGTTGTCAATTCGATTCCTCCCTGGCTCATGATGAGTATTTTTAGCAATACTGTTATCGAAAGAAGGAAATCATGGCAAGAGTTTTCTTTTAGACGGCTTCTCTGCTTCTCATTTTTCTATAGGATTGACTGACTTTATTTAAGTAGTTTTTAATCAGTGTTACTGGGTTTGCTTGTAGAGGACTTAATCAATTGCTATCAGCATTAAGTACCTGCTATTTTAGAGATCACAAACTCAGGGGGCAAAACTATATATTTATACTATTTCTAGCAATCTTTATTTGGACTAATTTTAAATAAATAAAAATTATACCTTAAGTTAAAGAGCAGGATCAGGTAGTGTTCAGATGTATTGTTATGTTTGTCAATTCTTTGTGAAATATAAAGAGATACTAAAATATGGGTATGGGATTGCGGAAGAGATCCTCTTTGAAATCGATGATAAGTATTCTTTTTAGAAAATAAGCTTGATAAAAATGATGGGATTCTCCAAAAAATAATATAGGGACAGTATTCTGAATTTGTACTTTTCCCAAGGCTTTATACTCAGATACAGCTTAATTTAAAAGAATAGTCGGTCTTGGATGAGCAATCGCCTATCCTTATATTGAAAAGGATAAACAATACAACCTTGCTTATATGAAACATGAACGGAGAAGTCTGAAATTGCCAATGTTGTTGTGCTTACTTCCTTATGGATTGTTCACTTCCTGTACTCACAGCGTTGAAAAGAAAGGAGATGATTCCCCGAAGGGCAATGAAGTTGTTACAAAAAATAATGTAGTAGAAAGTAGAGTCTTGAAACAACCTGCCAATAAGTGTTTCCTGGAGGAGTTTGAGAAGCGGTCATTTCGTATCGAAAAAACAGAGTTTACGAATATTGTAGAAGTAGATCGTTTTTTTATAGACTTACTATTTGAGGAAGCCCCGGATCTGTATCAAAGAGGAATGACGCATATTTCAGGGGTTCTGGTTTCTGAAGCAAAAGATCGTAAACTTCCCCAGGTATATGTGGCGGATATTACATTTGAACATAAGGAACAGGCCCGTACCTGGTTTTTTCATATCATTCATTCAGAGAAAGCCTATCGTATTCTGAAGCAAAAGTCATACAATCATCTTGTATTGGCCGATTGTGCCGTGATCGTATGCAGAGGCTTTGGAAACGATACCCAGGAAATACACCGTTTTACCGATGAAGTAACGAAAATCATTGAAGAGTGTATTTCCTGCACTGGTACCGGAGCAGTAAAGATGAGTGAGGATACAAACGGGATCGACTCTCTTCCGCCTTTGCTTTCGGGAAGCCCGGATGAGTGCGGAAGATAGAGCGTAACACGCTGGTTCGTTGTGTTAAGCTCTCTTCCTTATTCAGACCAGGATTGAGCCATAAAATACTTGGGAGGCTAAAGTAGATCACGGTTGTATCAACGGACTAACTGTATATTTCAGACTGTTCCCGGATTGTATGTTTAGCCACTTTTTTCATAATTTATGCAGCCATGGCCTGTGGACAGCGGGCTGTATTTTTATCGTATAATCATGTTACAACACCTAAATTATTTAAAATTAATCCAAATAAGACTTGGATGTTAAAACAGCGCAACATAGTTTTGTGTTGATTTAGATTAATTCTAAATCAAATCTTCAAACTTTTATAACCTTTTAGAACCAATGAGAAAGAACGTATTACTAGTATCAATGCTTTTTATAGCAGGCCTGATGGTGGTTTCCTGTAAAAAGAAAAGCAATGACCCTGAACCTACTCAGGACCAACCGGCAGCTACCTACGATGGGAGTGACTATCTTAACAATGCTTCTGTAGAACTGGCATTGAGAACAAATCTGGATGCAGTGTCAGCCGAACTTAGAAAAGGAAATTCAGGTGGTACCGTAAATGCTACTACTCTTAGATATGAGTATACAAAAGGCGGAAGCAACAGTGTGTCGAATCAAACCGTTTCGGCTTTCAGATCACTGGTAGACGCTTATTTTGATGAGGCCGTAAGTGCAAGCGGTGGAGCAACCTGGACGCCTTCTGCAACGCCTACCGGAAATGGAGGTAGATACGGAGCCTATTATTTTGATGAATACGGAGTGGAAATTCTCCAGGTAGTAGAAAAAGGTTCGTTTACCGCTACATTCTACAACCGCCTGTTGAGTCTCTCTGCTGCTGATTTCAGCACTGCTGAACATGCAGGAAAAGTAGACGGGATGGTAGCGCTGTATGGTGCGCATCCTTTGTTTAAAAACAGCAATGCTGCAAAACATGGTGCTTATGCCGATAAATACAGTGCAGGATATGCTGCCAGAAGAGATAAAAATGATGGCAACGGTCTGTATACTAAAGTGAGAGACAATTTCATTAAGTTACAGGGAGCGATCAAAGCAGGAAATACCACTGACCGTGATGAAGCCCTGGGCAATGTAAAAGCAAACTGGGAGAAAGGGATCATGGCTACTGTTGTAAACTATTCAAATGCTGCGGCTTCTAATCTATCTAAAACCAGCCCTACCGAAGCTGAATTTGCGGCAGCATTGCACGCACTTTCTGAAAACGCAGGTTTTATAGGAGGATGGGCTTCTGTACCTTCTGCACACAGAATTATTTCTGATGCAGAAGCAGTAGAACTATTGGGATATATCAACTTCACCATGACCGGAAACCCTACACTGTATACATTTGTAACGGATCGTGAAAATCAGGTAGCGAAACTTGGTACACTTAGAACCAGGATTCAGCAAATCTACGGATTTACCGATGCGGAGATGGCAGACTTCAACGCGAATCAGGTAGGCGACAGATAATCAAACGTTTTAATGTAGAATTTGACACATACAGTCCCCGCTCTTCGTGAGGGGGACTGTATGTGCTTTTAACCCCTTTTATCAATGAAGACATTCCTCTTTAAAAATAATACCCTTGGCAAACTGCTGAGTGTACTCCTCGTAGTCGGATTAATTCTTTACTCTTGTAAGAAAAAGAAAGAGGATCCGGCCCTGGATAATGGTAATTTCGACAGAGGAGCGATGTTACAAAATTTTGCTTCCAATATTATTCGTCCTGCATACAATGATCTGAAAACCTCTACGGATGCGTTGAAAGGAGCTATTGATGCGCTGACAGGAAACGTGAACGAAACAAATCTGATCGCTGCTCAGGAGGCATGGGATCAGGCTTATACGAATTTACAATATGTCAATTTCTATAATTTTGGTCCGGGAGGAGAAGAAGGAACCACGAAAGGACTGACGGAAGAAATAGCGGTATACCCCGCCAATACAACCGGGATAGAAACCCGTATTTCAGATAATAATACTGATTTTAATAATTTTGCCCGCGATACGAGAGGTTTCCTGGCGTTGGACTATCTGCTTTTTGAAGGAGGAAATTCTGCGGTGGTAGCCGATCTGGCAAATGCCAACCGCAGGACTTACCTGGTAGCAGTGGCGGCTCATATGCAGTCAAAGGTAAACGCAGTGGTGAATGGCTGGGCATCTTACGAAGCAGGATTTGTAAGCAATACCGGTATTGATGCAGGAAGCTCTATGACTGAATTCTATAATGCATTCCTGATCGGGTATGAAGAGTTGAAAAACTATAAGGTCGGTTTACCTGGCGGATTGCGTGCCGGGCAGACCTCTACTGAACCGGAAAAGGTAGCCGGCTACTACAGTGGAGAGGCCTTGAAATATATGAAAATACATTTTGACGCAGTAGAGCAACTGTGGTACGGTAAGACAAAATCAGGCCAGGACGGCTTAGGTTTTGATGATTACCTGAGTGCTGTAGAAGGAGGAGAAGCGCTGAAAACACAAACCTTGCAGCAGATGCAGGCTGTAAAGAACGCATTGAATGCCGTTCCTTCCGGTACACCTTTCCAGGACAACGTAGGCGACAGCAAAGTGAGTGATCTGTATACGGCTTTGTCGGCTTTCACCCGTTACCTGAAAAGTGATTTATCTTCGTTACTTGGATTGTACATCACCTATTCCAGTGGCGATGGCGATTAAGCTTGCTGCCTCTGCTTTATATGTTGTCCGGTTTCTGGAATAAGATTGTAGCGTACCTGCAGCGGCCGGTACGCATTGAACCTTTGGTAGTGTTCCGGATTGTGTTCGGAAGCATGATGCTGTTCAGCACCCTGCGTTTTATCTGGCTGGGATGGATTGATAAGCACCTCATTGTACCGAAGGTTCATTTCTATTATTATGGATTTTCGTGGGTAACCCCCTTCGCCCCCTGGGCCATGTACCTTGTGCATGTGCTCATGGTCCTGGGAGCGTTGGGAATCCTGCTGGGCTGGTATTACCGTTATGCCGCAGCTCTTTTTTTTATCACCTTTACGTATTGCCAGCTTATTGATCTTACGTATTACCTGAATCATTATTATTTTGTCAGTCTCGTTTCTCTGTGGATGATATTCTTACCGGCTCACCGGTACTTCTCGGCAGATGCTTATCAAAACAGAGTCGCTACCTGTCTGTTCATTCCTGCCTGGACCAGGGATCTGGTGATGCTGCAGATGGGAATGGTCTATTTCTTTGCCGGTATCGCCAAAATTAATTACGACTGGCTGATCAATGCACTACCGCTGAAGATATGGCTTCCCCCGCATTATGATATGCCGCTGATCGGATTTCTGTTTCGTTATAAAGTCACACCGTACCTGTTCAGTTGGGTTGGTATGTTGTACGATATCAGTATACCGTTTTTATTACTTTACAGAAAAACAAGGCCATGGGCCTATTTGAGCGTATTGGTTTTTCATGCTCTTACAGGACTTTTGTTTCAAATCGGGATCTTTCCGCTGGTCATGATGTCGGGGACCCTGATGTTTTTTTCAGATGGGTTTCATCAACGGATGCTCGAAGGGATAAAAAAAGGAATTACCGCTATGGGCATCCGGTTAAAAGAACCGTTGGTGCTTGTCAGGAATTATACCTTCCCGGCCACCCGGAATAACCTCATACTATCTCTCGTTCTCGTTTATGTGTTTGTACAGCTTCTGTTCCCTTTCCGATATCTGCTTTATCCCGGGAAATTATTCTGGACCGAAGAAGGATATCGTTTTTCCTGGAGGGTCATGCTGATGGAAAAGGCCGGTACGGCTACTTTTTACGTGAAGGACAAGCGTACGGGAAGAGAAGGTGCAGTGGTGAACAGTGATTTTTTAAATGCTCATCAGGAAAAACAAATGGCAATGCAGCCGGATATGATTTTGCAGTTTGCTCACTATCTTGCGGATTATTATGAAGAACAGGGCGTCGTGGAGCCGGAGGTACGGGCAGAAGTTTATGTCACCTTGAATGCAAGACCCAGCAGACTCCTGATAGATCCGACCGTAGATCTTTCTAAAATCGAAGATGGCTGGCGACCTAAAAAGTGGATTACTAATTGGGAAGAAAACGCTGATCTTCAAGATTCGCCTCCGGGCGTACACTAAAAAGAAAAATGAAAAAATATTTTATACCGGTTTTTATTACAGTATTGTTCGCTTGTCTCCTGATAAAGGTGCAGGCGCAGCAAGGGACTATCAGGGGAACGGTGATGGTGGCAGACAACAAACCGGCCAAAGGGATCTTAGTATCGTTGCTGCCGGCAGATCGTAAGACGCATACAGGAGACGACGGATATTTTCAGTTTAAGAAAGTACCCTATGGTGATTATATTCTGAAAGTGGAAAGCATGGGTTTTCAAACCATAGAACAGACACTTACGCTTCAGACCTCCCATAGTGACCTGAACATTGTCTTAAAGGAAGACACCACCAGTCTGGCAGAGATCGAAGTGGTTTCGGGAGATCAAAACAGGTTTGCCATCACTCAACTGAAAGGAGTAGACGGTTTTGGTATTTACGAAGCAAAAAAAAATGAAGTGGTAGTGCTGAAAGAACTGACGGCTAACCTTTCTACCAACAACGCACGACAGGTTTTTTCACGTGTTACGGGATTGAACATCTGGGAAAGTGACGGCGGAGGTTTGC
>CAYTGJ010000009.1:45862-62588 GCA_964437245.1 uncultured Chitinophagaceae bacterium | reverse complement strand
AAGAAGTAGAAAAATTCTTTGGTAAAAAACCTTCTAAAGGTGTAAACCCTGATGAAGTAGTGGCAATTGGTGCGGCGATTCAAGGTGGGGTATTGACAGGTGAAGTAAAAGATGTACTTCTGTTGGATGTGACTCCTCTTTCTCTGGGTATCGAAACTATGGGAGGTGTATTCACCAAGCTGATCGAATCTAATACCACGATCCCTACTAAGAAATCAGAGGTATTTTCTACCGCTGCGGACAACCAGCCTTCTGTAGAAATACATGTGCTACAGGGTGAGCGCCCGATGGCAAAAGACAACAGAACGATCGGAAGATTCATTCTCGGTGACCTGCCTCCGGCCATGCGTGGTGTACCACAAATCGAAGTAACTTTTGATATTGATGCAAACGGTATCCTGAACGTATCTGCAAAGGATAAAGGCACCGGCAAAGAGCAAAAGATCAGAATCGAAGCTTCCAGTGGTCTGACCGATGCAGAAATAGAAAAAATGCGTAACGAGGCAAAAGCCAATGAAGAATCGGACAGACTAGCGAAAGAACTGGTTGAAAAAGTAAACCAGGCCGACAGCTTGATATTTCAGTCAGAAAAACAACTGAAAGAATATGGCGATAAGCTTTCTGAAGGAAATAAATCTGCTATCGAATCTGCATTGGGACAGTTAAAAACCGCACACGCAAGCAAAGATGCTGCTGGAATTGATAGTGGTCTTGCAGCCCTGAATACAGCTTGGCAAAATGCTTCTCAGGAGATGTATGCAGCCACTCAAAATCCTGAAGGAGGTGCTACCGAAGGACCTGGTACTACCGAAGGTGGTAACAACCAGGATACCGTAACAGATGTTGATTATGAAGAAGTAGATAAGAAATAACCTGTTTCTGAATTTAGTATACAAGAAGAGGCTCCTTAATCAAAAGGAGCCTCTTCTTATTTTATTCGATTCGACCCAAACATCTGCCTCCGGGAAACTGCTTACGGTTCCTGAAGCTTAAAGCTCAGCTTATATTCTGGGACTCTTCCTGATCCGAATCGCTGCATAATTGTTTTCTTCCGGCCCTTCTTCGTGCTGGGATTTTTGTTTTACATACAACGTACTATCGTCTTTCCATTTCACTTCTTCCGGCCCCCAGGTCGCAAAATCTATTTTTAAAACTCCTGCTACGCTGTCTTTGGAAAACGTAAGCAATTCCAGGCCATTGTAGGTAAAGGCCGCTACCATATCATAATTAGCCGCTGCATATAATTTTTGATCCGGAGAAAGTACCGGCATTCCTATTGTAAACGTAGCTTTCCCGGTTTCTTCACTGATCAGATAATATCCGTAGCTTTCATAATAAAAAACCGCTACGATATAATATCCCTGACTTCTCTTATAAAACTGGTATACTTCATAATCATCCCCTTCCGTCAGATTATTCGCCATGATTTTTTCGCCTCCTCCGGCCAGTGCGAGTTTCAGCTCGTTACCCTTGCGTATTACTTTGTCCGATGCCTGGGCGATATAGTATTGTTCCATCGCCTCCATGCATCCTCCTTCTTTATTCCCGCATAGTACCTCTCTGATGCTATCCTCTTTCACAAAAGGGTTTTCAAGCGATTGGTAAAGTTCTGCTGAAATATTGTTTACCAGCAATGTGTATCCCATCGTATCATACACTCCGGTAAACATCGTTTCTTCAATGTCTATAAACAACAGTTCTTCTGGCGATACAGACGTACCGTCTTCCGTGGTACTGTCTGTACACGAAAAAAGTAATAACAACGGAAACAAAAGAAATTTATATAGGTTCGTATGTGTTTTCATATCATGAGATTCTTTAACTATGTTTTTCTTCTATTATTTTCTTTAAGGCAAAATATTCATCTCTGAGTTTTGCAGCCTCCATAAAATCGAGTTCTTTGGCGGCACGTTCCATTTGTTTTTTGGTCCGCTCCATCAATTTTTCCAGTTCCGCTTTACTCATATAACTAACGACCGGATCGGCTGCTATAGTGGGCTCTTCTTCCGGGATATAATAATTTTTAGGATCCTTCTTCGAATCGGCCACTTTGGTCTGACCAAGAATCGCCTCTTTAGATTTTTTTACAGTAACAGGAGTGATCCCATGTTTTTCATTATGTTCCATCTGAACACTTCGTCTTCTGTTTGTCTCGTCAATTGCTTCACGCATGGAATCTGTCATCTTATCGGCATACATGATCACTTTCCCATTCTCATTTCTCGCCGCTCTACCGATGGTTTGGATCAACGAACGTACATTCCGGAGAAACCCTTCCTTATCAGCATCCATGATGGCGACCAAGGATACTTCGGGAAGATCAAGTCCTTCTCTCAACAAGTTTACCCCCACTAAAACATCGATCACTCCCAAACGAAGTTCCCGAAGTATTTCCACGCGGTCCAGTGTTTTCACTTCTGAGTGAATATACTTGGATTTTATATTCAGACGACTCAAATATTTATCGAGTTCTTCTGCCATTCTCTTGGTCAGGGTAGTCACCAGAACTCTGTCTCCTGCTTCGATCCTTGCGTGTATCTCATCCAGCAAATCATCGATCTGATTAGTACTTGGTTTGACCTCAATTACCGGGTCAAGTAGTCCGGTAGGTCGAATAATCTGCTCTACGACTTCTCCTCCCACCTGTGTCAGTTCATAATCTGCCGGTGTGGCACTCACATACACGATCTGATTGATCATGCCTTCAAATTCGTTGAACGTAAGCGGGCGGTTATCCATAGCAGAAGGAAGACGGAATCCGAAATCGACAAGGTTTACTTTTCTGGAACGGTCTCCTCCCCACATTGCTCTTATCTGAGGAATGGTCACATGGCTTTCATCAATGACCATAAGATAATCGTCCGGAAAATAATCAAGCAGGCAGAAAGGTCTTGCTCCTTTTTGCCGGCGATCGAAATAGCGGGAATAGTTTTCTATCCCGGAGCAATACCCCAACTCACGCATCATTTCGAGATCGAACTCTGTACGTTCTTTTACGCGTTTTGCTTCGAGAAACCTTCCTTCGCTTTCAAAATAATTCATCTGTGTCACTAGGTCATCCTGTATTTCATGAATGGCCTGATGGAGCAGGTCTTTTCCCGTCACAAATAAATTGGCAGGATAAATGGTAATCGTTTTTTCCTGATTCAACTGCTTGCCTGTAGCCGGATCGATCCGGAACATACTTTCTACATCGTCTCCCCACATATAGATACGGTATGCATAATCGGCATAGGCAGGAAAAATATCAATCGTATCTCCGGTCACACGAAAGGTACCGCGTTTAAATTCGGCAGTGGTTCTATTGTACAGGATCTCTACAAATGAATAAAGCAACTGATTGCGGCTCACACGATCTCCCTGGGTAAGACGTACTACATTTTTGCCAAACTCTTCAGGGTTTCCGATACCGTAGATACATGATACCGATGCCACTACAATAATGTCCCGCCTGCCTGTAAGCAACGACGAGGTCGCTGCAAGGCGTAGCTTTTCAATTTCTTCGTTGATCGAAAGGTCTTTTTCTATATACAGATTTGTAGTAGGGATATATGCTTCCGGCTGGTAGTAATCGTAATAGGAAATAAAATACTCCACCAGATTCTCAGGGAAAAATTGCTTGAACTCTCCGTACAACTGAGCTGCCAGGGTTTTATTGTGACTCAGCACCAGCGTGGGTTTGTTTACTTCTTTGATCACATTGGCAATCGTAAACGTTTTTCCGGTACCGGTAGCTCCCAAAAGTACCTGATGTTTTTCCTGACGGTTTATACCGTCTACCAATTTTAGAATCGCCTTGGGCTGATCCCCGGTAGGTTGATAATGGGAATTAAGTATATAATCAGACATGGTGGACCAGCATTTTATGTCTTACTAATTTACTCTGTTGGGATGACTTTTGAAAGGTATCTCCTAAATAATCAGGATTCTTTCCTGTACGTATGATTATTTTTATATTTGTTTATACAACAGAAAACCGTTCTAATCAGAAGCTCAGGAGTTCCATATCTCCCAGGCTTTTTCTGCCTGCAGATGAAGCATTTCAAGGCCGTTCTGAGTCTTCGCTCCTTTTTCCGCCCCCTTTTTCATAAAAACAGTTTCTTCCGGATTATACACCAGGTCATACAGGAAGTGCTGAGGGGTAAGTGCATGATAGGGAAGTTCCGGATAGCTATCGGTCTTCGGATACATCCCCAACGGAGACGTATTCACGATCAGCTTGTATTCCGAAATTATTGTTTCATCTATTTCCTGATAGGATAAATTAGTAGGTTCCTTTGTTCTGGACACAAAAATATAAGGGATCTTCAGATCCTCCAACGCTGCCTTTACTGCCTTAGCAGCCCCGCCGGTCCCAAGAATCAATGCCTTTAATCCATTGGTTTGCCCCACTAAATTGAGCAGTGACTGCCGGAAACCATAATAATCTGAATTATACCCTTTCAGTCTTCCTTCTCTTATACTGATCACATTGACAGCTCCGATCTCTCTGGCTGCGGCGTCTATCTCATCCAGATAAAGAATCACTTTTTCTTTATGAGGAATCGTAACATTCAGCCCTCTCAGATCAGTATTATTCCGTAGTATTTCAGAAAGCTGCGCTGCCTCCTGAATTTCAAAAAGCTCGTACCTGGAATCCCGGATATTTTCTTTTTGAAATTTTTCGGTAAAATATTTTTTTGAAAAAGAATGTGTAAGCGGGAACCCGATAAGACCGTATAGATTCATGATCATTACTTTATGAAATATTTTTTCACACTACCTGATCCCTTTCAATAGAAAGCCGGTGGCCAGCCCTCGGGAACAAGACTTACTAATTTGATTTAGAGAATTTATGCCGGATCACTTCAATGATCGGGGGAAGAATCGAGATGAAGATTATTCCGAAAATCACCAGTTCAAAATTCTTCTGAACGATCTCCATGTTGCCAAACCAGAATCCTAACAGCGTCAACCCTACTACCCAGATAAATCCTCCTATGATATTATAGGAAATAAATCTTGCGTAGTTCATGTGACTGATTCCCGCTATAAAAGGAGCAAATGTCCGGATAATAGGAATAAAACGGGCTATGATAATTGTTTTCCCTCCATGCTTTTCATAGAAGGCCTGAGCAGTTAAAATATGTTGTCTTTTCAGGAGTTTTAAAAAGATGGTTCTGAAAATACTTTGTCCAGGCTTGCTTTCAAAAAATTCTTCCGTCAGTACTTTTTGTCCCAGTTGTTTGCCGATATAATAATTTAATGTATCGCCCAGAAAAGCTGCGATGAACAATAAAAGCATAGAAAGATATAAATTAAGCGAGCCGGTCGCGCAAAATGCCCCGATCGCAAACAGCAGGGAGTCGCCAGGGAGAAAAGGCATGATCACCAATCCTGTTTCAACAAATATGATTGCAAAAACGATGGTATAGGTCCATATTCCATAATCGGCAATAAACTGTCCCAGGTATTTATCCAGGTGCAGAAAAAAATCAAGAATTCCTTTTAGCGTTTCCATATATAAAGCAAAAGCTCTATAAAGGGAGTCTCCTTTATAGAGCTGGAATATTATTTAATAAACTATAACTTATCGAGAAAATAATCAAACGTGTCACTCCGAAGCCCCAGGCGTAATGTTTCAAGAGGTACCACTTCGTAGGGTGCGATGTTTCCAAGATTCACATTGGTGCCCAGCAATTTGATAAACCACACCTGCTGTTCTTTCTGAGGGGCTTCCCACATGATCTTTTCAGAAGGTATTTTGGTAAGAATTTCCTCCACCAATCCGGAGCGGACTTCTCCTGTAGAGCGGAACAATCCTACATTTCCACCCTCCCGGGCTTCTCCGATCACCTTCCAGGCTCCTGCATCGAGTTCTTTCTGCATCAGTTCGATCCATTTGTAGGGAGGAATAATCTTTTGGACATCTTTGGAACCTACTTCAGAAAGCACGGTTACATGCTTAGCAAGCTGATGAATGTATTCACATTTTTTATCGTGTTCCAGTTCAATAGAACCGTCGGAGACTTCCGCATGCTTGATGTCATATTTTTCAAGGACCCGGAGATAATCATCAAACCGATCGCGTATAATAAAGGCTTCCAATAGAGTACCGCCCAGATAGACCGGTATTCCGGCAGCACGATATACCTCCAGCTTTGCGCTCAGATTCGGGGTGACGTAAGAGGTAGCCCACCCTAATTTTACTATGTCGATGTAGTTGCCGGAAACCTCGATAAGATTTTCTACTTCCTTTACGCTTAGCCCTTTATCCATCACCATCGTAACTCCGGAGTTTCTCGGCTTGCTCGTCCTGGCAGGGACTTTTGTCAATGAAAAATTGTTATACATTTTATTTTCTGTACTGATCTATAATTTTTAACAGCGCTTTTTGGGTCTCCAATTTAGGAAAAAAATCAAAAAGAACAGCATGTTTGTCAAAATCAAGTACAAGACCGTTTTCCAGGTAGGTAAAGGCTTCTTTGTATCTTCCTGCGTTTAAGAGGTATACAGTGGCTCTGTAGTACAATTCGGCATTGTCCGGCATTTCGTCAATAGCGCTCATGATCAGCGTAATGGCTCTTTCTATCTCCCCGTTTTCATAATGTACAAAAGACCAATTCTGCCAAACCTCCGTATTAAACGGATCCAGCACGCAGGCTTCTTCGTATGCTTCCAGACAGGAAACCAGATTTCCTATTTTATACTCTGCGTTGGCTGTAGCCAGCCAATAGATGGCATTTTCCTTATCCAGTTTCAGCGCTTTCTTGAAAAAATGAATAGATTCATAAGATTTATCCTGTGCCTCTAAACATTTTCCTATCCCAAACCAGGCTTCATGATACAAGCTATCCAGTTTGGTTGCTTTTTTAAAGCATTCCATTGCTTTCGTGTAACGTCCCATTCGTTCATGGCATACCCCAAGATTACAGAATACGTCAGCACTGGGTTCTTCCAATTCCTGGGTACGTTGAAAATTTTCAATTGCTTTCTCATAGTTTCCACTGTTGAGGTAACAGTTTCCCATATTAAAAAAAGCAGAGGAAAATTTTTCATTGATCGTCACCGCATATTCATATGCCTTTATAGCATCTTCGTATTTTCCCAATTTGAAATAAACAATGCCCATATTGTACCAGGCATAGTCTGAGTAGGGATCATTATCTATAAACTTCTGGTAGTAATCAACGCTTTGTTCCAGTTGTCCGGTTACGTCAAGACAGTAGGCAAGCTCATAAAGAGCATCTTCATTATTGATATTGAAATCGATGGCTTTTTTATAGGATTCTACGGCATCTTCCAGCCTTCCCCAATCCTGGTAGGTCATCCCCATAGCGAAAAAGATCTCGTCCTTTTCTTCTACCATATCCAGCACTTTGAAGAGGTATTCAATCGCCTCTTCAAACTTCTCTTCCTGACAAAGGATGTTACTTTTCAGTAATATGACATCGGGATCATTAGGTTGGAATAACTCTGCTTTTTCAAGGAGTTCCCATGCTTCTGCAAATTCTTCTTTTCGAATGAGCAAGTGCGCTTTCTGAATCAGAAGTTCTGTGGAGTAAGGATATTGGTTCATGGCAATATCACATACTGCCGATGCTTTTTTAAACTTCCCGGATTCAATATAATGTTCTATGATTTCTTCGAAAATGTGTAGGTCAAAAAACAGGTTTTCACCATTTTTGAGCATCTCTTCAAATCTTCTGACGGCCTCTTTCCCTTCCTGGTTATGCTTATATCTTTTTCCCATATGTATATTAACGAAAAGAAACAGGAATGTGTTATCACTTATCGAATATTACGAAATAATCTTTCCTTTTCAATGTAAGAAAAGTATTATTTATTAACATGGCGCTCTTTTAACTGCCGGCAGGCATTCGAAATTGTAGTATTCAGCGGAGAAAACTCATAGTCCAGGCATGTCTTGATTTTATCATTTTTATATTCATACGACAGTCCTGACAACTTCACGGTTTCTTTGGTCAGGATAGGCTCTGAACCGCTAAACATACCTCTTATCCGTTCTACTCGCCAGGCAATTTCAGCGATTATTTTCCCTACTTCTATTGATGGTTGCTTTACTTCAAAATAACGTGCCATGGTGGCAAAAAGTTCACGATAAGAAACACTCCCCGCGTTGAGGATGAACCTTTCACCAATGACTTCCTTCGACAAAAGTCTTACGGCAATTTCTGCCACATCCTTTACATCTACATAACTCATATGTCCCTTGGTATAGAACAGGTTTTGTCTGAAAACGTAGCGAAATAATTTAGTACTTCCGGTATTCCAGTCTCCGGGACCAAGGATCACAGAAGGATTTACGATAAAAGCTGGCAGCCCTTCTTCTATTCCCCTCCATACCTCCAGTTCTGCGAGGTACTTAGACTTTGCATAGTGAGTATTCATCTCTGAATCCTCCCACAATGTATTCTCGGTGATGACCTGCTCGCCTTTTTTTCTCCCTATCGCAGCAATTGAGCTAATGTAACAGAACTTCTTTATGTTGTGCTGCAACGCAGCATTTACCACATTGGCTGTTCCCTCTACATTCACTTTGTACATTTTGTCTCTTAAACGGGGCGAAAAAGAAATAATGGCGGCGGTATGGATTACCGTATCGCAGCGACTTATCGCACTATTCAGAAGCTCAATATCTGCAATATCTCCTTCCAGCCATTCGATCTCGTGTGCGATATCGTCCAAAAGAGCCATGGAACTTGTTTTTCTTTTCAGGGCAATTATTTTTTCACCATTGGCAAGAAGTTTTCGAGCTATAAAACTCCCTACAAGGCCATTACAACCGGTTATAAAGATCATCCGAGAAGAGTATTGTTAATATTATTTTTAAGTGCTTTTTTATAATAGCTGGTTTCCCGGGCTTTTTTTTGTGCCTGGATGTGGCGCATCCCATGACAATCCGAGCCGAGCATTTCTACAATTCCAAGGCTGATCAGTTCTTCTGCCATCCTCTGAGCACCTTTGTTATAATATCCTGCCAGAGAATTGATATTGACCTGGAGGATAACCCCTTTGTCGTGAATCTCCTTCAGCATACGAGTATTACCCTGCCAGTAAATATAGCGTTCGGGATGTGCCAGAACAGGCTTATAGCCTTGCGCCTTCATATTAAAAATTGCTTCATTTACAAAAGGAGGTTCATTAATGTATGAAAGCTCAAAAAGTATATAGTCTTCCCCAAAGGTGAGCAATGGTTCATTCTTTTCAAGTTTCTCCAGAAACCACTCATCCAGATAATACTCAGCCGCCGCTTCCAGTTGTATTTCCAGTCCTTTCTCTCTTGCTGCTTTCTGGAGTTCTTCCAAACGAGGGTAAATAGTTTCCTTTGAATTTTTAAAAAAATCACCCATGATATGCGGTGTTGCAATCAACTTTTTATAGCCCATTTTCTGGAGCTCGCTCAGCAAAGCCAATGAGTCATCCATATTATCCGCTCCGTCGTCCAACATTGGCAATACATGAGAATGCATATCCACCACGATCTCTCCGACGGAAGGATCCGTATCTGAAACAAATGGCAATATTTTCTTCAAGAAACTCATTTCCGATTAAACAGCTTCTTCCAGAAACTACTTTTCTTCTCCCCCTCATAATAACCATAACCGTAGCCGTAACCATAACCGCCATAGCCGTATGTATTGGCAGCCTGCATAGCATTTATCACTACCGAAAGACGGTTAAATCCTCCTACTCTGTATACTTTATTAATATTTTTCTTTACTCCTTTTTTCGAATAATTGGCTCTTACCACGTACAATTGTACATCGGCTTTTTTCATCAGGAGAATTCCATCTGTTACCAATCCTACTGGCGGAGTATCTATCACCACAATATCATACCTTTCATGAAGCGTCTTAATCAACGCATCAAATTCAGGGCGTAAGATCAACTCAGACGGATTGGGAGGAATGGGCCCTGCTGATATAAAATCAAGATTCTCAATCGACGTCTTGTGTACACATTCCGCCACTGTATGCTTCCCTATTAAAATCGTACTAATTCCTTTGATGTTTTCTTTCCCGAAAGCCAAATGCACTTTTGGTTTCCGCATATCAAAATCGAGGATTACGACTTTCTGATTTGACAATGCTATAATTCCTGCAATATTAGTAGAGATAAATGTTTTTCCTTCTCCGCCTACAGTAGATGTCACGGTGATCACTCTTTTACCTTTACTTGGACTCACAAATTCCAGGTTGGTCCTGATAGACCGGAAAGCTTCACTGATGGCTGACTTCGGACTTATATCCACCACCAACCTGGAGTATTCCATTTTATCCTTCTTGTATTCCGGAATACCGCCCAGCACAGAAGCATCTACCGCCTTTTCCAATTCCTGTTGTGTTGCAATGGTATCATGTAAAAAATAACGAATGAATATGAAAAGGATACATAAAAATACCCCTAAGACAACGGAACCTATGTATAAGATGTCTTTCTTAGGATACACCGGTATCTTATTCTCAAGTCCGGGGGAAAGAATCACAAAATTCGGAATCGTTCCGGCTTTGGCAATTCCAAACTCTGCCTGCTTTTCAATTAAGAGAAGGTAGAGTTTTTCATATAATCCATAAAATCTTTTCAACCGGACAAATTCCGTTTCCTTGGAAGGTAATCCGGTAATACTTTCACTAAACTCCAGAAGTTTCTTATTCAGCTCTGCTATTTGCTGATGGATGATTTTTTTATTCTGGCTGATCAGTTCCAGGATTCCTTTGTTGATCTTCTCAATGTTTTTATCTTTTTGTCTTGATACAAATGTATTTTCTCTTTGGGAAGCCATTATTCTATCTTTTTCCTGATACAAAAGGTTCAGGTTTTTGATAGCTTCTGCCAGTTGTGGGTCGGGTAACTGAGATAAAGAAGGAATAAAGGAATTAAGTTCCTTATTCTGAATAATCAAATCTTCCAGATCTTCGAGCAATGTGATTTTTAATTTCAGATTCAGTTTTTCATTGTCCAAGGATTCCATTTTCAATAAGAACCTTGAAAAGTCGTCCTTTACATCTACCGTTTTATTCTTCCGGAAAAAAGACTCCATTTTTTGTTCGGCCTGTTCAAGATCCTTTTCTGTTTTAGCAAGAGAGGCTTCTAAAAACTGGATTGTTTGTTCATGTGCCCTTGAACGGGAGGCAATGGTCTCCAAAAGATACACACTGTCGATCGCATTTACGATGTCCGTCGCCTTGGTATAATTATAGTCTTTGAAAGACACACTAATCGTGCTGGCATCCAGGTTGACTATCGATACGGTCAGGTTTTTTGAGAAAAAATTAAACAAATTTTCTTTGGACGAGACCTTAAAAAAATATGGGATATTGATGTCTCCCTCATTAAAATATTTTGTTTTCTCCACCACAAAGGAAAAATCCGGTTCACGGTTAATGACCTCTCCGAATTTATAGATACCAATGATCTCTTGGTCTCCTATCCTATAAATTAACTTAAATTTCTCACCATTCAGAAAAGTAATATCAAATGGTTTATTATAATAGGTGAGGTTTTTAATATCGTATCGGACTACAAAAGGTGAGATCTTGTATTTTTCATCCACCAATACTTTACCATATACATAATACCCTACATCCAGATCCATCCGTTCAATTACCTTTTCAGCAATCAACCTTGATTTTATAAACTCAATCTCTCCTGAAATAGTGGTAAACTTGGATGTTTCTTGCAGACTTTCATCGTTAAAATTTTTAAATCCTAATACTCCCGCATTGCTTTTAAGATCCAGTTTTAATATAGACGATGATTCATAAATAGGTTTTGTATATCTATTGTATAAGAATGCTCCCAATATAGAACTGCCTAATAATACGATCAACCATAAAACACTTTTTTTAGCAACTACTAAAAGAGTGGCAATATCGAAGTCACTTAAAAAGTCGCCATAATCCTCATTCTGGCCTTCTTTAAACCTTTTTAATATTACGTCATTTTCGTCGTTCTGGTCTGCTTCCGCCATGCTGTTTTATTTATTAAGATTCGCAATTAAAAGAATGGTAGTAATGATAGACGTTGATGCAGTCAGCACAGGAAAGAAATCCTGTAAAAGCTGAGGAAATTTTCGTTTGACAGGTTCTATATATATAATGTCGTTAGGTTCTACATTCATAGTAGCCTTTGTCATTCCTTCAATAGTAGAAAGGTCAAGAATACTAACATCCGGTTTTTTCAGATCACCTCTGATGAGCCTTATATTTCCTGCACGACTGTCGGTACTCACGCCTCCATAAAGAGCGATCGCTTCTATCACGCTTATATTATCATTTTCCAACGGTATCACTTTCCCTCCCAAGGCCCCTAATACAACAACCCTCTTATTTAAAATTTTAGTATTTACAAAAGCGTCATAATAATATTTATTGTATTCAAGACTAAGTACGCTATCTGCCTGCCGGAGATTATATCCTTCCAATTTAATGTCTCCCACCATCGGAAGAAAAACTTTCCCATTTTCCCGTACCAGATATCTGACTTCCGGCATCATCATCTGATTATTCACCGGAATCCCTTTCATTAATTCAAAATCAGGGTCTATGATACGTTCTCCGTTATTGGTATATACTTTGATCGTGATGTAATCATTTCTGGAAATAACAAAATTTTTATCTGCCTCCTGATTTGCCTTACGTACCACAGAGTCAATCATTTCTGCCTCTGTCTTGAACATGATATTGGCTTTGTATACCTTGCAGGAAGGCAAAAACGGTATTAACAGGACAAGTAGGAAGAGTTTGCTTATTTTCATCAAATCTTGAATTATCAATTCAAATATATTACTTATTTTATACTTTTTATAATTTATCCCTTCCTGTTAAAATGCTATTGATTGCTGTAAAATAGGCATTTATTACGATTTTTTCGTCAAAATTTTCTACTACATAGGTTCTGGCTCCACGGGCAAGTTCAGCATACTCTTCCGGCGGGAGATTCAGCATTTTTTCCATTTTTTCAGCAAGGTCTTCCGGAGCTTTCACTTTGCATAAAAAACCATTCCGGCCTGGGAGTACAGCTTCCCTGCATCCCGGAACATCCGTGGTGATCATAGGGATTCCGCTTGCACCAGCTTCCAGCAGGGAACGGGGAGTACCTTCCCTATAGGAGGGTAAGACCACACAATGCGCCTGATGATAATAATCCGTTAAGTTGTTTGTAAAAGGATAATATTCCAGAAGCCCGTCTTCCTCCCATTTCTTTACTGTTGTTCTGCTAACGCCCAAATTTGCCGTTTCGTCTATTGCACCGATGATCTGAAAACGGGCTTTAACCCCTCTGGTCTTCAGTATTCTGATCGCCTCTACATATTCCATAATCCCCTTATCATAGAGCAAACGTGCTACCATTAGAAAAGTAAATCCGGATTGGGGTTTTAAAGTAACTGCCGGAATGAATTTTTCTGTATCTACCCCTGAACCCGGAACTAACCCGGCCTGTTCTGCCGCCAATAATTTGTTTCTGACAAACAGCTCTAAATCGTCTTGATTTTGGAAGAAAACCTTTTTCGGATATTTAAAGGCCAGTTTATAGAGTTTTTTAGCAATAAAGGAAACGATATTTTCATGCAGAAAAACAGTACCGAGGCCTGAGACGTTATTAACCACCGGAATTCCAAGCATAGCCGCCGCCAATGTACCGTATATATTGGGTTTGATCGTATAGTGCAGGATAATGTCAGGACGGCTCTTCTTATAGATCCTGAAAAAACGGAATAGTAATCCAACGTCTCTAAAAGGATTGGCGCCTTTGTTTTCAATAGCCACCGGAATATAATGACACCCCCACTCTTTTAATACCCCCGCATAAGGATCTTCCGGAGCCGCCACTATTACTTCTGTTCCTTTGGATAAAAGCGTTTTGATAATCCCTGAACGAAAGTTATAGAGATTCCAGGAAGTATTGGCCACGATTGCAATTTTCACCAACTGTATTTTTAAAATGAGTAAATCGCTCTGAACTTAATGTCTGTATTTCCAGCTATTTATTGTTGTCAAACAGGAATAATAAGAAAGCCGGTCTCTGCCGGCTTTCCTTATTATCTTTTATGGGAGTTATGCCCCTATCAATTTCTTATAAGCCTCTGCCTCTAAAAGAGCATCCAGCTCGGATGGATCGTCGATGGAAACCTTTACAATCCATCCTTTCGTGTAAGGATCTGAATTTACAAACTCAGGATTTGATCCCAGTTCAGCATTTACTTCCAACACCTTACCACTTACCGGCATAAATAAATCCGAAACAGTTTTCACTGCTTCTACAATACCAAATACTTCAGTGCTTTTTACCGTTTGTCCAACCGTATTTATGTCCAGGAAAACGATATCTCCTAGTTCTTTCTGTGCGAAATCTGTAATTCCTATAATACCTGTATTCCCTTCTACTCGGATCCATTCATGATCTTTGGAATATTTTAATTCGGATGGAAAATTCATAATTGTTTGATTTTTAATTCGGCACTAAAATAAAGATTTTTATTATGAATAAAAATTCTTCTTTATTTCCTGCCCATACATTTCCTTATCCGAATTTAATACATCGCATAGAGAGGGAAGCATGATGAAAGCCCTCATAAATAAATTCCACAGGTTCATCCTTTCCCGCAAGTCCGGCACTATATAGGAGGGGAATATAATGATCGTTGGACGGATGCGATAGCCTGGCAATACTTCCCCATTTTTCATACTGGATAAAATCCTGGTGATTGCCGGAAAGGATATCGGCCTTGATCCTCTCGTCAAATTCCTGTGCCCAATCAAACGGTTTGGCAGTGATGTTCCAATCAATCCTGCCCAGGTTATGCGTGATATTTCCGCTTCCAATCACCAAAACTCCTTTTTTTCTCAATAATTTCAGCATGGCAGCCAGATCATAGTGGTATTGCATATCGTTTTTAAAGTCAATACTCAACTGATATACGGGAATATCGGCCTCCGGAAACATATGTAACAATATGGTCCATGCCCCATGATCGAGTCCCCACTCATGGTCGGGCATAATGATTTTTTCATTTTGTATCTTGGTGGTAAGCTCCGCAAATTCCGGAGCCCCGGGAGCAGGATACCGGACCTGGTACATTTCCTTCGGAAAACCATAAAAGTCATAGATCACTTCCGGCTTTGAGGAAGCCGTTACAAAAGTCCCTTTGGTAAGCCAATGGGCAGAAACAACCATAATAGCCTTTGGCTTGGGCAATTTTGCCCCGGTCTTACGCAAAGCAGCAGTAAAGTCATTTTGCTGAATTGCATTCATAGGACTTCCGTGTCCGATAAATAACACGGGCATCTTTGTGTGTTCATCCGGGAAATTTTTTACCTGTTCGTAAAATTCTTTGATCCCTCCTGTTCCAAAAGGTATTGTTGCCATAATTTTAAGAAATTCACCTCGTTGCATACATGTTTAAACATATAATTTCCCTTGCAAAGTTCAATATTTAATTAAATTATTTTTTGTTAATTTACGAGAAGATTTTGCATAAAAAGCTAGTCCAAACCTGACAAGGTGAAAAATATCCGACACATTATTTTTTTGAAAGACGTTCTATTATTGACGCTTTCTGCATTTGGAGGGCCTCAGGCCCATATTGCGCTGTTTCATAAGATACTGGTAAACAAACGGGGATATATTTCCGAAGAAGAGCTTATCGATCTGAACTCCTTTTGTCAGATCCTTCCCGGCCCGGCCTCGACTCAAACACTTACTGCCATCGGGTTCAAAATCGGTGGACCAAGACTGGCTTTTTTAACCCTGCTGGTATGGATCCTGCCGGCTTGTACCGTCATGACGTTGGCGGCCATCGGGATCACGTATTGGGTAGATGTACAGACTCTTTCCAAGATAAGCCGTTTCATACAACCTATGGCCGTTAGCTTCGTTTTGTATGCCGCCTACAAAATCAGCCTGATGGTCGTGAGAACCAAAACCAGCTATGTGATCTTCATCATTTCAGCGGTATTTTGTTTTTTCGTACTGAGTCCTGCTATTTTTCCTATTGTACTTTTGCTGGGAGGGCTTACCACTACCTTCCGGTGGAAAAACCAGCCTGTAGAGAAAAAAAAGGACAAATGGAATATCCAATGGGGCAATTTAATTCTGTTTGCAGCCATTTTTTTAGGCTCTGCCCTGCTGGGTCAGTTAACCGATGCACTGCCCATCCGGCTGTTCGAAAACTTCTTCCGTAACGGAAGTCTTATTTTCGGAGGAGGAGACGCTCTCAGTGCGTTCTTTTACAAAGAGTTTGTCGAATTTAAGGAATTACTGACCAAAGATCAGCTCCTTACAGGATTTGCCATACAGAAAACGCTGCCAGGTCCTCTTTTCTCCTTCAGTTCGTATGTGGGGGCACTTGCCATGAAGAACGACGGACTCCTTGGATTGATCGCAGGTGGTATGATCGGGGCGGTGGGTATTTTTCTACCCGGAACGATCCTGATATTCTTTCTGATCCGGATCTGGGACAGGCTAAAGCAAAACCGGGTAATCAAAGCCTCCCTGGAAGGAATCAATGCCGCCAGTGCCGGTATTGTCACCGCCACGGGACTTGTGTTGTTCTGGCCGGTAATGGACCTCCCTGTGACAATGGCCCTTACAAGTATACTGGTTATTATCGCCACTGTGGCAGTACTTATTTTTACCAAAATCCCTCCTCCCTATATCATCCTTACCGGTTTACTGGCAGGAATTATTTTATAAACGGGAGTATATGCCAGACCACGTTTAC
>CAYTGJ010000009.1:20845-45852 GCA_964437245.1 uncultured Chitinophagaceae bacterium | reverse complement strand
CCTTTACTCCTTGGGAACCAGCCGGGATTTATCCCGTTTCTGATAAATCTTTTTATTGATCTGCCAGGTAAGCCAGGCACATCCTGTACCTAACAATATTCCCGCCGCTACATCGGATGGATAATGGATTCCCAGATACATTCTGCTGTACGCCATCGTACCGGCCCAGGCATAGGAAGGAATGATCACATACCACTTCGGGAAGTTCAGGCTGAGTGACGTTGCGGTTTCAAACGCTGCTGTGGTATGCCCGGAGGGGAAGGAGGGAGAATGTTCTTCTGTTTTCTGAAAAACAGAAGGATAAACAACCGCCGGACGGGGACGATCTACAGCATATTTAATCAATAAAGACATTGACATAGAGAGTCCTATTCCTGCTACCATTTGGTAAGAACGTCTGCGAAGGAGCTTATCTTTCTTCCAAAGTCCTGCGGCAAAAACAGTTACAGGAGCCGCTATACTGACCGGGTAGGAAGAAGCCGACACCGTTTTGAAAAAAGGGTCTCCGAAACGACTGGGCTGATCCGGGTTCAATGCCTTCAGTAATTCCACGTCCGGATTTTGCGCCTGAATCAAATGGCTGAAAATCCAAAAGAGACCTGTGATTATTTTTTTCATGTGGTATGAATTTATAACTTCGCCATGAATAAAAATAGTTTTATGATCGCGAATTTGTTAAAAACACCTCTGGGCCGCCTCCGGATCATCGCTTTCCTGGAAGGGGTTTCCTTTCTTGTGCTGCTGTTTATTGCTATGCCCCTTAAATACTGGATGGGAATGCCGTTGTTGGTAAGACAGGTAGGAATGGCGCATGGAGTATTGTTCATCGCCTACATTTTTGCGGTCATTCACGTGATGATCGATCTGAAGTGGTCTTTCTGGAAAGGAGTGATCGCCGTTTTTGCCTCCCTAATCCCTTTTGGTACTTTTATACTGGATGCAAAAATGCTGAAGGAAGAGCAGGACTAATCTTCTCCTTTTTTTAGGGATACTGATATGTACGGGATCACGAGTTATTCTTTGTCCAGAAATACTTTATTTTCCTGATACCATTTAAACAGTATCTCCAGTCCTTCCTTGACCTTAAATTGAGGCTCGTATCCCAGATAGGTTCTGGCTTGTGTAATATCGGCCTGGCTATCGCGTATATCACCCGGACGTGGAGGGGCATACTGAGCAGGGATTTTGATCCCGGATATTTCCTGCAAATACTGGTATAGATCGTTGAGGGAGATGCTATCACCCACTGCAGCATTATAGACCTTGTTAAACGCTTCCGGATGCTCGGTAAAGGCTGCACGGATGTTGGCCTGTACTGCATTTTCCACGAAAGTAAAATCCCTGGATTGCGTACCGTCTCCGTTGATCACAGGAGCTTTCCCTTCCAGCAATGCATAGACGAACAACGGAATTACCGCTGCGTATGGATTCTTGGGATTCTGACGGGGACCAAACACATTAAAATATCTTAGTCCAATGGTCTTGATCCCGTATACTTCGCCGAACACTTTTGCATACAATTCATTGACCCTTTTGCTCACGGCATAAGGAGACAAAGCATTGCCTATGTTATCCTCTTTTTTAGGCATGAGTTGATTATCTCCATACACCGAAGAAGAAGAGGCATAAATAAATCGTTCTACTCCTGAATCTTTGGCAGCGGTGAGCATATTCAGAAACCCTGTTACATTCGCAGCATTGGTGGCCAACGGAGTCTTGATGCTACGGGGGACAGATCCCAATGCAGCCTGATGAAATACTATATTGACTCCCTCACATGCTTTTATGCAGGCTACCTCATCCAAGAGATCTCCTTCTATATATTGAAAGGAAGGATTGGAAAGAAACGGTTCGATATTTTTATAATAACCGTTGCTAAGGTTATCAAACACTTTTACTTTTCCTGCTTTATATTTTAGTAAATATTCCACAAGGTTAGAACCTATAAAACCGGCTCCTCCTGTGATCAGAAATGTTTTTTGAGTTATATCGCAGTGATGATAATTGTGTTCGTACATAATAAAATTTAAGCTATCGACTTACAGACTCCAGTAGGTAAAGCCTTTTAATTTATTTTTAAAGATTCCTTTGATATCAATAAATACAGGAGAAGCGTTGGTGATCGAATTAAAATACTCCTGACCAATGCCCAGGTATTCTTTGTGCATCACAGCCATGACAATGGCATCGTAATCTTTTCCTGGTTCAGCAATCATCTCCAAACCATATTCATGGCTGAACTCTTCTGCAGAGGCATGCGGGTCTACCACATCCACCTGAAGGCTGAATTCTTTCAGTTCGCGTATAATATCCACAACTTTGGAATTCCGGATATCTTCTACATTTTCCTTAAACGTCGCACCCATGACCAACACTTTCGCTCCTGCCACTACTTTCCCGGACTGAATCAGGAGCTTGACCGTATTTTTGGCTATATAAGCTCCCATACTGTCGTTGATATGCCGGCCACTCAGGATCACATTAGGATTATAGCCTAATTGTTTGGCTTTATGGGTGAGGTAATACGGATCTACACCAATACAATGACCGCCTACAAGGCCGGGAGTAAATTTCAGGAAATTCCATTTTGTACCGGCTGCTTCCAGCACCTCAAACGTATTAATGTCCATCATATTACAAATCATGGACAGTTCGTTCATGAGGGCAATATTAAGATCGCGCTGTGTATTTTCGATGATTTTGGCCGCTTCTGCCACTTTGATCGAAGAAGCCTGATGGATCCCTGCCGCTACCACCAATTCGTATACTTTGGCTATTTCACCGGCCGAGAGTTCATCACAACCGGAAACCACCTTGATGATCCTGGAGAGGGTATGCTCTTTGTCACCCGGATTAATGCGTTCAGGAGAATATCCAACCTTAAAGTCTGTCACCGCTTTTAGTCCTGACAATTTTTCAATTACCGGAATACAATCCTCTTCGGTACATCCCGGATATACGGTAGATTCAAATACTACATAATCTCCTTTTTTGATCACCTTTCCTACCGTCTGCGAAGCAGAGAGCAAGGGTTTCAAATCCGGTAGATTAAACTCGTCGATAGGTGTTGGGACTGCTACAATAAAGAACGTTACTTTTCTCAGCTCCTCTATTGAGTTTGTGAATTCAATATCGCATCCTTCAAAATCCCTGGAAGACAGCTCCCCGCTGGGATCAATATTTTGCTTCATCAACTCCACTCTACCGGCATTGATGTCAAACCCCACTACTTTTATTTTCTTAGCAAATTCCAGTGCGATGGGTAATCCGACATACCCTAGTCCGATGACTGCCAGACAGGTTTCTTTATTCTTTATTCTTTCATAAATATTAAAATCCATACGCTCGTATTAAAGTCAGTCAATTCTATTTCGGTTTCCCACCACCTCAATTTTTCAGAAGAAAGATTGATGAAATTAAGAAAATACAGGCATTAATTCTACTCTCCAATATGAAGAATTATTATTTCTGGTATTTAAGCCGGATCACTTCTTTTTCTGTGAGAAACCGCCAGTTCCCTCTTGGCAGATCCTTTTTGGTAAGGCCTGCATACATCGTACGATCAAGCTTCTCTACTTCGTAGCCCAGGTGTTCAAATATTCTCCGGACGATCCTGTTTCTGCCTTCATGAATTTCCAATCCCACTACTTTCCGGGTATTATCGGTATAAGCGATTTCATCTACTTTCACAGGTCCGTCTTCCAATACGATTCCGCCCTCTTCGATGGTGGCAAGATCTGAACGGTCGAGTGGCCGGTTCAATTCTACCTGATATACTTTGCTTATTTTATTTGAAGGATGTGTAAGTTTTTCAGCCAATGCTCCGTCGTTGGTAAGGACCAGCAATCCTGTAGTATTACGGTCAAGCCTGCCTACGGGGTATACTCTTTCTTTACAGGCCCCTGCGATCAGTTGCATCACCGTTTTACGCTCCTGCGGATCATCCATCGTGGTGATAAAATCTTTAGGTTTATTGAGAAGAAGATATACAGGGAGTTCTCTTCTTAAAGTACCTCCATCATACTTCACTACATCTCCCGGTTGTACTTTGTATCCCATCTCAGTGATCACTTTCCCGTTTACTTCCACAAGGCCCTGAGCAATGAGCTCATCGGCATCACGGCGGGAACACACACCTGAATTTGCAATGTACCGGTTCAGACGGATTGCTCCGTTTTCATCCTCCTCAGAAGTTTTCTTTTTCAGAACGCCAGCATTAGTTGCTGATCGTCTTTTATATCTTTCGGGAGTTTTACCTTTACTGACGTAGGTTTTATTTTCGGAGTCTTGAGAATCTTTTCCGAAGGGATTTCCTTTTTGGGGAGTTTTCGCTTTATATTTTTTTGAAGTTTCTCGATCTCTTCGTTCTGGCTTATCTTTTCGACTGTCAGATCTCTTGCGATCATCAAAAGTTTTTCCAGTGCCGGTTCGAGATTTTGTAACGGGGGTCTTTCTTCTATCTCCTGAGCCAGTTCTTTTGCGATCACCATCAGTTTTTCCAAAGTTGTGATCTGCATCAGTTGATTTACGGCTTTTTGTAAGTCCGGATCCTGTACGAGAGCCTGATGTTGATTTACTATTTCGAGACTCAGTCTTTTCAGCACTTTTATGCTTTTTTCCAGAGCCTGCGTATCTATTGCTACCGGAAGCGGGCTTCTCTTTTCCTCTTGAAGAATATCCAGGTTTGTCATCAGATGGGTATTTTTTTCCGGTTTCTGTATTCTTTTTTTCTTTGAAAGCTTTGTCTACCTTTTTGGCCAACGGATGCTTTTTATCCCGCTTATTGTTTTTCACTTTTTCTTTTTTTTATTATCACATGTCTGACGGATCATGCGATATGGTTTGTTCTCTCAACAATCCGTAGTCCGTCTGCGTTTTTTGACGGATCGTCTTTTTCTACTTCAAACAAAAAGAAGATGACCTGAGCATCTTCTTCCTTGTCATGATTTCTTTACTGTTCGGGTTCAGGATTTATCTCTTCTTCGGGAGCAGAGGTTGTAGCATCCTCGGCGCTGTTTTGCGCTGCATTTTCTTCCGAGATCATTGTACTGGCCACAAATGCCATATCATTTTCCTCTCCGATCGTATTTTCTTCTTTGGAAAAATCTTTAGGGTTGGGAAGATCTTTCAAATCGTTGATCCCAAAATATTCCATGAACTTATCGCTGGTACCATACAGCACAGGCCTTCCCACTCCATCGGATTTTCCCTTGATCTCTACCAGTTCTTTTTCCAAAAGTTTCTGAATAGCATAATCACAGTTTACACCTCTGATCTGTTCGATCTGCGTTTTAGTAATCGGTTGTTTGTAGGCGATGATCGCAATCGTTTCCAGAGCGGAAGTAGATAGTCTTTTCTTAGACTTCTGCTTCAGAAAAATACTCAGACTTGACTGATAAGCCGGTTTGGTTAAAAACTGATAACCTCCTCCAATCTTGTATACCTGAAATGGAGATGTTTCAGCTTCATATTTTACCAATAGGGCTTCCAGCGAAGCCAGCACATCTGCCTCCGGTACATCTGCTTCAAACATTTCAGAAAGCACTTGTCTTAACTCTTCCGGTTTTACAGGTTCCTGCGAGCAGAAAATGAGCGCTTCAATATGATTCTGCAGAAAATCCATTAGTCTCTACGGTTTAATTTCGCTTCTATTGAATGTTGTGTATGTGGCACAGCCTTTAATCTCTCTTTCGGAATCAATTTCCCGGTATCGATGCAAATGCCATAGGTACCATTTTTAATTCTGGCCAACGCATTCTCCAATTGGGTAACAAATTTTTGCTGTCTTACGGCCAGTTGTGAAAAATTTTCTTTTTCCAGTGTGTCAGCCCCATCTTCCAGCAGTTTCATGGTACCGGCAGTATTATCCGTTCCCTCGTCATTTTTCTTGCTAAGCATTTCCTTCATGTAATTGAGTTCTTTCTTAGCCTTATCCAGTTTCTCGAGTATCAATACTTCAAAGTCCTTCAGTTCTTCTTCCGAATATCTTAATTTTTCTTCTCCCATATCGTCTGTTTCTATCTTCTTTTTGTTAATGATTGCCTGCGGCCTTCTTCCTGTGCGGAGTACTACTCCTAGCTCAAAACTACCGGTATTCTTTTTAGCAACAGCTTTCGCTGATGATACGATTTTTTTGTCTTTTAAGTTCGCCGGGGCGCTCTTTTTACTTGACTTTATGCTATTTACCTTTACCGAAGTAACCTTAGAAGCCGCTGCTTTCTTGACTACCTTTTCAGGGCTACTTGTAGACTTAACCGATGCTTTTTTAACAACAGCCGTTTTTTTAGCTACTGGTTTTGCTTTTTTGACTGTTTTTGAGGAGGCAGGCTTTGCTTTGGCCACCGTCTTTTTAGTTTTTGCTGTAGCCTTTGGTTTTGCCACAGCATTGGGTTTGGTTTTACTCTTGCTTTCTCCCCGTTTGGCCTTCTCAACTTTTCCCTTTTTATTGCTCTTCGCCATCATAAATAAGGTTTAGGTATTGGTAAGTATTGCCAAATTTACTACAAATATCCCAGACCCTATGATCATTTTATCCACATAAGCCTTTTTTATAAAGTACTAAAATTCAACTCACTAACACAGCCCTCGTCCAATTTCAACCCTTCGTTTTCCTCACTTTTCTCCAAGATAAATTTACCGGCTCCGCTTCACCTCTATAATTCAAAAGAAAACCTCCTTCATAACAAACCTATGAAGGAGGCCATTTCAGGCAGTAAACCACTGTAGGACTGCCGTTTTTGTATTTTAAACGAGCTTATGATCAACCAGGTATTGAGCAATCTGCACTGCGTTGGTAGCCGCTCCTTTTCTCAGGTTGTCCGCCACAATCCACATGTTCAACGTCTTAGGCTGTGTTTCGTCTCTTCTGATACGTCCTACGAAAACCTCGTCACGGCCATGGGCATCAAGAGGCATCGGATACTGAAGGTTTTTTACATCATCTTTCACAATGACTCCTTCTGTTTTGGAAAGGATCTCCCGTACTTCGTTCAACTCAAATTCGTTTTCAAACTCAATGTTTACCGATTCGGAATGACCTCCAATCACTGGAACACGAACCGTAGTAGCCGTTACCCGGATCGAATCATCGCCTAGGATCTTGTTGGTTTCCTTTACCATTTTCATTTCCTCTTTGGTATAACCATTGTCCAGGAATACATCAATATGGGGAAGCAGGTTCAGGTCAATTTTGTAGGCATAGGCTTTGTTTCCGTTCTCAATGCCTTTTCTTTCGTCCATCAACTGATCTACAGCTTTTTTACCGGTACCGGTTACTGACTGATAGGTAGATACCACCACTCTTTTGATCTTGTATTTTTTATGCAGCGGATTCAGCACCAATACCATTTGAATCGTAGAACAATTCGGATTAGCGATAATCTTATCTTCTTTCGTCAACTCTGAAGCATTGATCTCCGGCACTACCAGTTTTTTAGTAGGGTCCATTCTCCAGGCAGACGAGTTATCTACTACCGTGATCCCTGCAGCAGCAAATTTAGGTGCCTGCTCCAAAGAAGTACTTCCTCCCGCAGAAAAAACAGCAATAGCAGGTTTCATGCTGATAGCAGTATCTACACTTACGACCTTAAATGACTTTCCCTTAAATTTCACTTCTGTTCCTACAGACTTCTCAGAAGCCACCGGAATTAATTCTGTGACAGGGAAATTTCTTTCCTCCAAAACTTTCAGGATTTCGCCACCTACTAGACCGGTAGCACCAACTACTGCAATTTTCATTTTTATCTTTTTTTTAATTGATTATTTGAATTACCTTTCCGGCGATTTTTTGGTTTTATTTTTTTGATTTTTACCACTCACACCAGTGAAAAGCGGTGCAAAGTAAACAAATTTCTTCTAAATAATTGATATGCAACGTTCTTATTTATTACTCGTTTTTTTATTTTTCCAAATCCCTTCTTATAGTCAACTCCAGGAAACGTTTTCGGATGGCAATTTTACCTCAGACCCTTTTTGGGAAGGGGAAACGGACTTTTTTAGTATTTCTTCCGGTATGGAACTTCAAAGTAACGGACCCAATGCCTCGTCCCAACTATACCTTTCCACACCCAACACACTCGGGCTGAATACCGAATGGAATTTCTATGCACGGCTGGATTTTGACATCACCACCTCCAACTGGGCCAGGATCTACCTGACCAGCGATCTGAGCAATACTAAAAATGCATTAAAAGGTTACTACGTCAAATTTGAGGGAACGTCCAACTCGGTGGATCTGTACCGGCAGGATGGACCTACTCATACCAGGCTCATTGCCGGAAAAACAGGGAGAGCAGGGAAAACGACCTCCAATAGTTTTCGTATCAAAGTGATCTGGGATCTGCTGGGCAACTGGCATCTGTATTCGGATACTACTGCTTCGGGAGAGCATTTTCAAAAAGAGGGAACTGCTTCAGACTCGCTCTTTACTTCTTCTGCCTATTGCGGAGTATTCTTCACTCACAGTGCCACCCGGCGAGCACTCTTTTATTTTGATGATTTCACCATTGCCGGGGCCAGCCTGTGTTTGCTCACCGTACAACCCAAATCTGCTTACAGCCTGGAACTTCTTTTCAATAAAAATCTTGACCCTTTTTCGGCTACTCAAACAGAAAACTACAGGTTCTTATCCCCCTCCCTTTCCATTCTATCGGTTGATTTCGATCCTTTTGTCAAAAACAAAGTACTATTACATTTATCAACTCCTTTGTCTGCATTTACCTCCTACAGCATATCTACCACTGTTTCCGATGAGACACTCCGGGAAATCAGTATGCTGCATACTCTTTCTTTTCACTACCGGCCCGCTACCTCCTACGGAGATCTTCTTCTCACAGAACTCCTTCCGGATCCTTCTCCCTCCATAGGGCTACCCGTCGAAGAATATGCAGAGTTATACAATAATACCAGCGACACGCTTGATCTTCTTCACTTCACCTTATCAGACGAGAGCAGTACTGCTGTATTCCCTTCTTACCTCATCCCTCCACATCAATATGTATTGTTATGCGCTCAAAGCAAAGTCTCCTCTTTTTCTGAATTTTCGCCGGTACTGGGGCTTTCTAACTTTCCTTCGCTCAATAACAATCATGATAAAATAATGTTGAAAAACCAAAATGGGCTCCTGCTTCACCAGGTTTCCTATTCTGACCTGTGGTATGGAGACAATGATAAAAAACAAGGAGGATGGTCGCTGGAGATGATTGATCTCAACAATCCATGCGGTGGAGAAACCAACTGGACTGCTTCTGTAGACCCTTCCGGCGGTACTCCTACCCGAAAAAATTCCGTTGCGGCGCACAAGCCGGATCTTACTCCACCTCAATTAATACGGGCTTCTATCACAGACAGCTTATCAATCGAATTATTTTTTGACGAAGCTCCGGATACGACAACGCTGACTCCTGCACAATTCCATCTTGACCAAAACAATTCTCTTTCCGGTATTCTTCCGGCAGACAATAAGATCATGCTGGTTTTTGCTCGTCCTTTTACTCCCGGTGAGCTCCACACTATGACGATCTCCTGGATCCGGGATTGTAATGGAAACACAATGCCCCCGATACAAGTTGGCTTAGTAAGACCACAAGAAAGTATACCGGGAGATCTGCTGATCAATGAAGTTCTTTTCAATCCATGGCCGGGAGGAGTTGATTTTGTAGAACTGTACAATCATTCTGACAAATACATTGATCTTAAAAACTGGCAATTTGCCAACTATTCGAACAACACCGTCTCTAATCTCAAGCCAATTTCCTTAGAGTCTTTCATTCTAAAACCGGGCGAGTATGCGGCCTTTACGAAGAACAAGAGTATTCTAGTGAACCATTATCCTTTCTGTATCCAGGAAAGAATTTTTCAACTCCCGGATCTCCCTTCCTACAACGATACAGAGGGGACGGTCATTCTTCTAAACAATCAAAACCAGGTACAAGACCGCTTTGAGTACTCCGAAAATTTTCATTTTGCTATGCTCGACGATAAAGAAGGTATCTCTCTGGAAAGGATTTCTCCGTATGAAATCACCAACAATCCTGACAACTGGCAATCGGCTTCTTCTCAGTCAGGGTATGCTACTCCTGGCTACCGGAATTCACAAAACACCGAAACGGAAGGTCATTCGCTGGTCTGGGTCGAGCCACAAGTATTTACTCCGGATCAGAATGGAGACAAAGATTTCACTCTGATCCACTACCGGTTTGAATCTCCCGGAAACGTAGTCAACATCACGATCTTCGATGTCTACGGAAGAGAGATCCTTCGCCTGGCACGAAATGAGCTATTGGCGACAGAAGGTTTTTACCGGTGGGACGGTAATAATCCTCTTCACCAAAAAGTAAGAAGCGGCATATACATTGTATGTTTCGAGCTATTCAATCTGCAAGGAGAAACAAAAAAAATTAATAAAACGGTAGTGGTAGGTTAGTGGTCCTTTAACGCCGGGGAGCGTTTCATTTTTTTGCTGGCTGTGCGACGCTTCTCTTTTTAAAAAATTAGTAATAATAGTTAAAGCACAAATTCTAAAATAGAATTTATCTGAAACAACATAGTATGTTTTTATCTCACATTCTGGATCTGGCATCTGTCTTCCTTGAAGCAGAGCTACTATTTGAAAATCCAGGAGACGAACACCTCTGTTTACATTTTCACCCCGATTACTACAATATCATCCGTTTGCGATTCATTTCCCTTTAGCTCTATAATGATCTCTTCCAGTAATGAGATCTGCTTTTCCATGGTATAATCGCTGATCTCCAATAATAAGTCTTTAACCCTGGAATAGCCAAACCCTTCCTTGTTCTTTCTCATAGCTATCTGCTGCAAAGAAAAACCATCCGTCATCAGGTAAAAGATATCTCCTTTCTTCACACGAATTCTATTGTCTGTAAACTCCATCAAATCTTCATCAAAAGGCAGTCCATAACGTTCGTTCTTCGGTTCCAGCAACTGGTTATTATACTTATTGATGATCACCATCGGGATACCGCTTCCGCTATGTTCTATATATAAATTCTCTTTATCAACCACACATATATTGATATGCAGCCGTTCCGTCATCCTGCTTAAATCAATACTCTGCTCCAGGTTATCTTTCAATCCATCGTTCAGTTCATAGAGAATGTCCGAAGGAGAAGGTTTATATTTTTGTTTGAGGATCTGAGTAAGGAGATCATGGCAAAGCATTGCGATAAACGTACCGCCAGCTTCGAACTCCGTGCAATCAATCGTTGCCAGGTATACATATCCATCCTTTGCCTGTATCCAATAAAAATCCCCGTTGGTAAGCTCTTTGGGTCGATACATCACAAAAGAATCTGGTAATACACGTTTCACCGAAGCTTCGGTAGGGAAAATAGCCTCTTGAAGAAACCTGGATATCTGCTGGTCTGTCTTGACTTCGTTGTACAACATGGCAGACCTGGCGGGGTCTTTTTGCGATATCTCTTTTTGTTTCTCAAGAAATTCATTTTGAAACCGGATGGTTTCCTCCATGCCTGTCCCTGTTTCTTTCAGCGCATTATTGATAGAGATCCCTAATATTCCCATTTCACTTATCTCCGGAATATAAAAGGGCATCCGAACCGTCTTCATAATCTGCGGAACACCTTTGGCGTCAATAAATTTTTCACTGGAAACGATTTTCTTTTCTCCGCTTCGCAAAACAGTTTTTTCCACCTCCTGTATATATTCTACGTAGCTATGGGTATAAAAAGGAACATCCGTTTCTCCGATCACCTCTTCCAAGCCGGCATTAAGCAGATCCAGACAGGCCTGATTGGCCAGTAAAAACCGGTGTTGAGAATCTTTAAGATAAACAACATGCGGTAGTTGATCTATAATTTTAATCAGTGTGTCAGCATTTAATATGGGAGTCCCCGCAGTAATACCTTTTTCCATAAAACCATCTTTTAACTTTTAAAAAAATTTATAACATGAAGAAACAACCGGACCTGGCATGTTGGATCCGCTAGTAAGATGATGGTTACTTAATTGATACGGGAAGGACAGAAAATAGTTGACAGAAATCACAAAAAAATACGGTAAGAAGTCCCCCTCTTACCGTATGAATATGCTAAAATCAATAGTGTATATTTTACAACGCTTCAGCCTTTGTTGATTTCGATTTTGTTTTAGGGGATTCCTCGCCTTCAGGTTTAGTCTCTTTGGCTCCTTTTTCTTCAATCGCTTCTTTAATCCCCATTATTTTGGCTCTGATCTTTGCTTCAATCTCAGTTGTTAATTCTTCATTATCATGCAGGATATCTTTTACCGAATCTCTACCCTGTCCCAGTTTATTTCCCTGATAAGAAAACCAGGAACCTGACTTCTGGATGATTTCGAGCTCCACTCCAAGGTCAATGATCTCTCCTATTTTGGAAATTCCTTGTCCATAATTGATATCAAATTCAACCGTTTTAAATGGAGGGGCCATTTTGTTTTTCACTACTTTTACACGGGTACGGTTTCCGATGATATTATCAGCACCTTCCTTGATCTGGCTTACTCTACGAATATCAAGTCTTACCGAAGCATAGAACTTCAATGCATTTCCTCCGGTAGTGGTTTCTGGGTTTCCAAACATCACTCCGATTTTTTCTCTCAACTGGTTGATAAAAATACAGCAGCAGCTTGTCTTACTAATGGCTCCCGTAAGCTTACGAAGTGCCTGGGACATCAAACGGGCCTGTAATCCCATTTTACTTTCTCCCATTTCTCCTTCGATCTCTGCTTTTGGAACCAGGGCTGCCACAGAGTCAATAACAATAATATCAATAGCTCCGGAACGGATCAGATGCTCTGCGATCTCCAGTGCCTGCTCTCCATTATCAGGCTGAGAGATCAGCAGATTTTCAGTATCAATCCCCAATTTTTCTGCATAGGATTTATCAAAAGCATGTTCTGCATCTATAAAAGCGGCAATTCCTCCGCCTTTTTGTACTTCTGCAATACAATGAAGTGTCAACGTTGTTTTTCCGGAAGATTCCGGACCATATATCTCTATTACCCTACCTCTCGGAAGCCCTCCGATTCCTAATGCCATGTCCAGACCCAGCGAACCGGTAGAAACGGCCGGCACGTCTTCCACTTTTTCGTCACTTAATTTCATGACAGTACCTTTTCCGTAAGTCTTATCTAACTTATCCAGTGTAAGTTGCAGGGCTTTTAGTTTTTCGCTTTTGCTCATAGTAGTAATTTTGTAACGACACAAATGTATTAAATGCTAAAATAATTAGCAAGTGTTTTACTAAATTTTTTAGCCATTAAATTTATTTTATTCATTAAGTAACTATAAATTAAAGAAATAAGTTTTAAACCCCATGAAAAAAGAGGGGCTAAAGTTATGCACAAAATTTATCATGGCCTACTGATTAAAATAGCTAAAAACTGAAATTCAATTGCTCCCGGTTCATTTTTTATCTCTCACACAGCGCTTCAAAAATCCTCCTTTTTTGTGCTTATCTTGTATCGGGCATAGCATGCCTGTAACCGATGAAAAAAAGAATCATTTACGCCTCCCTTATACTGCTGTTGCTGACAGCCATCTGGAATTACCAACTACTTTCCTATGGCTTTTCGCAAGCCTTTGGCCAGCTTTCCATTATCTGGAATACCAGGCCTGTATCCGAAGTATTGACCGATCCTTCCCTTCCGGACTCCGTCAGACAAAAAATCGAACTGATCAATGAAATCAAACAATATGCCTTTGATTCTCTTGGAATCAACCGGAATAAAAACTATTCGACCTTCTACGACCAGAAAGGGAAACCGATCCTCTGGGTAGTCACCGCCTGTCCACCATACGAAATGAAGGCATATGAATGGGAATTTCCTCTTCTGGGAAGTTTTTCCTACAAAGGCTATTTTAACCATGACAAAGCCCTGGCCGAAGAACAGCTCTTTATTTCCCGGGGATACGATACCGATGTAGGCGAAGTTTCTGCATGGTCCACGCTCGGGTGGCTGAAAGATCCCATCCTCAGCAGCATGCTTCGCCGGAAACCGGGAAGCCTTGCCAACCTGATCATTCACGAACTCACCCATGGTACATTGTATGTAAAAAACAACGTTGATTTCAATGAAAACCTGGCCAGTTTTGTCGGCGATCAGGGAGCCAGAAAGTTTCTGAATCAAAAATACGGTCCGGGTTCCAAAGAACTTACCGAATACGAAACCGGTCTTCTGTTTACCCAGGAATATTCCAGCCGGACACTCCTTTGGTCTAAGAAATTAGACAGTTTGTACAAAAGCTTTGATTCTTCTACCGCAGATTCTTTCAAACAACAACAAAAAGAGATGCTGATCGAAGAGGCAAAAACTGATCTGACAGACTACCTGAAAGCGAAGCATTTCTATAATAAGAGCTACGAATCGGTATTCGAAAAGCTCAACAATGCCTATTTTATTGATTACATTACCTACCGGTCTCAACAGAATATTTTTGAAGAAGAATTCCGTTCCCGGTTCAACTCCGATTTCCCTTCTTATATGAAATATCTGAAAGAGACTTATCCTTCGCTTTAAGGTTCATTTTCAGAAGGTCCAACCCAACTTCCTATACTTGTTCCAGGATACAGGAACTGTTTCTGAGATAGGTATCCGTTAGTAGTTTTTCGATTCCTATAATCGGGAATTATACTAAAGCTCACCCGAACTATTTTGGCTCTTTCTGTGATTCAATTCCAGGATATTTTTTCCTCCCGGATTGCCAACAACCCACAACAAAATGTATATTTACTTCTATAACAAATAGAAGACATCGTATGCAAATCAATATACCCGAAACCGGACAAAAAAGAGTTGTAATTGTAGGAGCAGGATTTGGCGGGCTTTCTCTGGCAAAAAAATTATCCAACAAAAAAGAGGTACAGGTTGTCCTGATTGATAAAAATAATTACCACCAGTTTCAACCGCTGTTTTACCAGGTAGCCACTGCGGGACTGGAGCCCAGTGCAATTTCTTTTCCTCTCCGGAAAATATTTCATAAAAAATCTAATATACACATCCGGATAACCGGGGTAACCGCCGTGAACGCTGCCACCCATGAGATCTCCACCCAACTGGGTACTTTAAAATACGACTATCTTATTCTTGCGATGGGAGCCGATACCAACTTTTTTGGCATGAAAAACATTATGGAAAAATCCATTCCGATGAAATCGGTAAGTGAGGCTCTCGGACTTAGGAACAAGCTGCTTCAGAATTTTGAAGATGCCCTATCGGTCACCAACGAAGACGAACGCGAGGGACTGATGAACATCGTAGTAGTAGGAGGCGGTCCAACAGGAGTAGAGGTTTCCGGCACTCTGTCTGAAATGCAGAAAACCGTTCTACCTAAAGATTTCCCCGAACTGGATTTTCGTAAAATGAATATATACCTGGTAGAGCACTCCCCTAAAGTACTGGCCCCGATGTCGGCTCAAGCCTCTTCCAAGGCAAAAGTCTATCTGGAACGTTTGGGAGTAAAAGTGTTAGTAGGAACAGCCGTAAAAGATTTCGACGGCAAACAGGTATACCTTTCCGACGGCAACACTATTCGTACCAATACCCTGATCTGGGCAGCAGGAGTCAAAGCCAATTTCATTGAAGGACTTCAGCCTGAAGTATACGGGCGGGCGGGCCGGCTCAAAGTAGACCGTTACAATAAAGTAGAAGGACAGGACAATATATATGCTATCGGAGACCTGGCACTGATGTCTGAGGAAAAATTCCCGGAAGGACATCCCCAGGTAGCACAACCCGCTATACAGCAAGGGGAACTGCTGGCTAAAAACCTGCTCAACCGGATCAATCAAAAGCCACTGAAACCTTTTTCCTATAAAGATCTTGGGTCTATGGCCACCGTAGGACGAAACCTTGCGGTAGTAGATCTCCCGTACTGGAAATTTCAGGGATTCTTTGCCTGGCTGGTCTGGATGTTTGTACACCTGATGTCTATTCTGGGAGTTAAAAACAGGCTTATGGTATTCATCAACTGGTGCTGGAATTACATCACCTATGATCAGTCCCTCCGTTTGATCATCAAATCCAAGCCCAAGCCTATACAAGAGTAATCGTTATTCTCGTACTTATTTCGGGATCCCGGATGCCAGATACAAGACAGAGAGAGGAGTCTGGGGAAAATCAGGAACTGAGAGCCGGTTTAAAAGAGAGACCAATTCCTTTTGTTAAGCTTGATCAAAGGATAGAGTATAACTCCAAATTCCGAACGTTCACCCCTAAGATTAACTGTCCGATTTTGTTATTTGGAGATTGATTCGGATATTTAACTATGGATTTAAGAATATTCTTCGATCCGGTAAGCGAAAACCTTCACAAAGAAAAAGCAAATGCTTCTTTGTTTGGAGCAAACATCCGGATCTTTCATACAGAGTTCCCCAACCTGGACAATATCAGTGTAGCGATTTTCAGCGTAGCGGAAGACCGCGGTACGCAAACTAATACCGGAGCTTCAAAAGGAGGCGATGAAATAAGGAAAAAATTATACGCACTCAAAAAAGGGTCTGTCAAATTACATACCGCCGATCTTGGTGTGCTTCGAAGCGGAGAAACGGTGGAAGACACCTATCTCCGTGTAAAGGAGGTCTGTGAAGTACTCATGCAGCTCAACATCCTTCCTGTCATGATAGGCGGTTCCCACGATCTTAATTACGGTCAGTTTCTTTCCTATGAGAACACCGGCAAGCTGATCAACATGCTGAACATCGATGCTTTCATCGACATGGCCAGCAGTAAAGACGACCAGAGCAGGCACCATATACACCGCATCCTGGTGCACCAACCTAATATTATCTTTAATTACAGCCACCTGGCTTATCAGAGCTACCTCAATGACCAGGAAGTAATCAATGTGCTGGAAAAGCTTCACTTCGAAGCATACCGGTTAGGAAAGATCCGGGAAAACATGGAAGATATGGAACCGGTGGTCCGTGATGCCGATATGATCAGCATTGATGTCTCGGCCATCCGCCAGACTGACGCCCCTGGAAATAAAAACAGCCAGCCGTTCGGCCTTACCGGAGAAGAAGCCTGCATGATCTGCTGGTATGCCGGGCTGAGTACCAAGCTTACCTCGATCGGATTTTATGAATATAACCCGGAAGACGACATAAAAGGTCAGACGGCGGGGGTGATCGCCACGATGATCTGGTATTTCATGGAAGGATTTTACTCCCGGAAGGAAGATACCGATGTATCAGGACCTCAATACACCAAATACCTGGTTTCAATTGACTCGGGATTAGGCAAACTGGTTTTTTTCAAGAATACCCATACCGAAAAATGGTGGATGGAAGTACCCTATCCAGAAGAAAAAGCCAAACTGGCCCGCAATTCTATTGTTCCCTGCAGTTATAACGATTATCTAATGGCCAACAAAGGGGAAGTCCCTGACCGGTGGATTTTAACACATGCTAAACTAATTTAATACCTATGAGCAAAGAAAAACTTAATTCCATTCTCGAAAATAATTATGAAGTAAATTTCGGCTACTACTTTAAGGAAGGACTCGAGGTTTACAAAAAGAACATCGGGGGGTTTACAGGAATCACCTTCGTGATCTTATTGATCTATGCAGCTTCGGGGCTCTTGTCCATGATCCCTTTTCTTGGCTTCATCGTTTCTATTGCCACCAGCATTGGGATATACCTTGTACTGGCAAGTTTCCCGCTCGTAATTCAAAAGGTCCGGAATAACGAGGCTTATGAATTCCGGGATTTTTTCGCCGTTTTCAACAGCCCGTCGATGGGGCCCGTTATTGCCCTGAATCTTATCAGCGGCGTTATGATCATGCTGGGATTCTTATTCTGCGTACTTCCCGGGATCTATTTATCTATCGCCTATACCTTCGGGCTCTATATTCTTCTGTTCTTTAAAATTGACTTTTGGGAATCACTGGAATACAGCAGAAAAATTGTTTCAAAAAAATGGTTCTCTTTTTTCGGACTTTTCATCCTGCTGGGCTTGCTGAATCTTGCAGGGATGATCGTGCTCGGAATTGGCCTGTTTATCACTTTCCCCTGGACCATGTGTATCCTTTACATTGCTTTCGAAGACATTTTCAAGCCAGGGCTTGACAGTTTTGAAAACAAGATCGATACCTTCGGGATAGAGCAAAAAGACATCAATACAGAGGCAGACGAAAAATATTTATAATTTTTATTGATCCGGGACTATATATTCAGTCCCGGATTTTGTTTTAAAATCCATAAAAATCAGCTACTTTTACAGGTTATCTAAGTCGACGACATAAGCCTGCATAAATGATTTCATATATCGAAGGGGAGGTTACACACAAAGAACCTACGCACGCCATTCTGGAAACCGGTGGGATTGGGTATCATATCCGGATCTCGCTTAATACCTTCTCTGCCATCAAAGAAATATCCGGCAAATGTAAGCTCCACACTCATCTTCAGATCAAAGAAGATGCACACTCTCTTTTTGGGTTTTATGAGATTGCCGAGAAAAAAGTTTTTCAGGAGCTGATTTCCGTTTCGGGAATAGGTCCTGGTACTGCCATGGTCATGTTATCCTCTATGGATGCGTCCGGTGTACAGCAGGCGATCGCCTCTGAAGACATCCGGGCCATTCAGGGAATCAAAGGCATTGGGGCCAAAACGGCTCAGAGGGTCATTTTAGAGTTAAAAGACAAAATGAAAAAAGACCTCCTGTTGTCCGATGCTCAACCTTCTTCCTATACACACAATACGAAGAGAAACGAAGCGTTATCTGCTTTAATAACACTTGGAATCGCCAAAAATACCGCTGAGAAAAACCTTGATTCCATCATCAAAAAAGAAGGAGAGAATATCTCTCTGGAACAACTAATAAAACTTGCGCTAAAAATGTCGTGATTTTTTACTGATATGAATTTGAATAATAATGTGGCAGTATAAAACAGATGATACCCGCTAATATTTGATCCTGAGTAGTTGCGAAATTTTAAATTAAATATTTTAGGTCTCCTGGGAGTCTGTTTTTTCTTCTATGGCGTGCTATCATTGGCAGGGCCAAAGGATGACACTTTTTATTATTTTGACGACACCGGTACCCCTGACGATAGTACAGCGGATAAAAAGAAAAAGAAAACCAGGCCTTCTTATGAAGAGAAAGACCGGGCAGGCGATGAGTTCTCGAATCCGGAATCGGAATCGCCTATGATGCTGGACAGACCTTCCAACATAGAAACCGAAGTAACTCTTGATTCCTCCGGCCGTTTTTTTACGATCGAAGAAAAGATGGGGGACGAAGAGTACCGGCCTGCTACTATCATGACCTACGAGGAATACATGAAGTACCAGCAGAAAAAAATGATCCGGAACTACTGGCAAAACAAAACCGGAGACTCTTCGGGGCTCCGGGCCAGAAAAGATCCCAAGGCCGGACCTCTTTCACTCAAAATTCCTGTAAAAGGGCTCGAAGGGCCTTTCGGAAGTGACTATGTAGATATTAAACCAAACGGACTGGTCACGCTGGATTTTGGCTACAAACACCAGCATACCTTCAACCCTCAGGTACCAAGACGTCAGCAAAGCCAGGGGGATTTTAACTTCGACAATACCATCCAGATGAACATCGTCGGTAAGATCGGAGAAAAACTGAAGCTGACCGTCAACTGGGATACCAAAGCTACCTTTGAATTTCAAAACAATTTCAAAATAGAATATACAGGGTACGAACATGACATTCTCCAAAAAATAGAAGTCGGACAGGTCAGCATGCCCGTAAACAGTTCTCTGATCCAGGGGGCACAAAACCTCTTTGGAGTAAAAACAAAAATGCAGTTTGGCCGGATGACCATGACCTCCGTATTGGCTACTCAACGTGGTAAATCAGAATCCGTCACTGCCCAGGGAGGATCTACCAGCCGGACTTTTGAGATCAAGGGAGATAATTATGACGATTACAGACACTTCTTCCTCGGCCATTTTTTCCGTGACAACTATGAAAAGAGTTTGCGGAATCTCCCGATCGTAACCTCCGGCGTAAAAGTAACCGCTGTCGATGTCTACATCACCAACAGCAATAATACTACCGTCAACACCCGTGATATCGCGGCTTTCCTGGATCTTGGCGAAACACAACCCCGCGCCTATAACCAGGGCCTTAACTTCAACAGTACTGTAAGAGTCAATGACAACAATGCAAACACGCTCTACAGCAATTACCAGCAGACTGTCAAGAATCCACTGTCCATGTCGGACATTCTATCAAACGACCTGCAAAAAGGAACTGAATTCGAGGTGCTCAACAACGCCCGGAAATTAAAGCCGGAGGAATTCACCTTCCATCCCGACCTGGGGTATATTTCCCTCGTTACTCCTCTGAGATCCTACGAAGTACTTGCTGTAGCGTATCAATATTCTTACCAGGGTAGTGCCCACACCGTAGGGGATGCCTCCGGAACCATTCAAAACCTTGACAGTACTACGGCTCTCATCCTGAAGCTTATCAAACCTTCCAGCATCAAAACGCGTCTCAATAGCTGGGACCTGATGATGAAAAACGTATATGCTTTAGGTTCTTCCCAGATCTCCAGGGATAATTTTCAGCTCCGGATCATCTACCGGGATGACCTTTCGGGAGCCGATCTTCCCAACCTTCAGGAAGGGGTTAATACCCGAAACATTCCAATCATCAGGCTGGCCAACGCGGATCAGCTCAACCCGAACGGTGATCCGTATCCGGACGGGAATATGGACTTTGTGGAAGGCGTCACCATCGACTCCCGGTACGGAAGGGTTATTTTCCCGGTGCTGGAGCCATTCGGAGACGATCTCGAACGGCGATTTGCTCCTTCGGAGGCAGATCTGATCAATAAATATGTCTTCCATGAATTATACGACTCTACGAAAAGTGACGCCAGCCAGATCGCTGCAAAAAGTAAGTATTATATAAAAGGGCGGTTTCAATCCAGCTCTTCGAATGAGATTCCTCTGCAGGGAGCCATTAACCTGGCACAAGGATCCGTAAAAGTTACCGCAGGAAGCAGAACACTCCAGGAAGGGACAGACTATACGGTGGATTATAACCAGGGTAAAGTCAAAATCCTGAACGAAGGAATCCTCGCATCCGGACAGGAAATCAAGATCAGTTACGAAAAGCAGGATTTGTTCAACGTAAGGCAAAAATCCTTTTATGGAACGAGATTGGACTACAAGGTCAACAATGATATCAACTTCGGAGGTACCTTACTTCACCAGAATGAACGTCCTACTCTGACCAGGGTCAACGTAGGAGACGAGCCCAGCAGCAACACGATCTGGGGACTGGATGCCAGCATCAAGAAAGAATCCCGATTTCTGACCAAAGCGATCGACAAACTCCCGTTGATCCAGACGAAGGTTCCTTCTGTCATTACCGCCCAGGGAGAAGTAGCCCAACTGGTACCCGGCCACAACAGAGCACTGAACCAGAACGGAGCAAACGGAGCTGCTTTTCTTGACGATTTTGAAGCCTCCGAAACACCTTACGATTTTGTACGAAGCCCCACCAAATGGAGGCTAGCCTCTACTCCTGTAGGTCTGCCGGATTATCCGAGCAACGATCTGTCTCACGGCTACCGGAGGGCATTATTATCATGGTATAACATTGATAACATTCTATACCCCAACAGTGGAGGAGAAAGACCGCAAGGTCTACCTGACGATATTAAAAACCATTTCGAACGTCAGGTATCACCCCAGGAAGTTTTTCCAAATCTACAAAGAACCCAGGTACAGTTAAATCAGGTAACCCTGGATCTTTCCTTCTATCCCGACCGCCGTGGTCCATACAACTATAACCCGCTTACTCAGGTAATAGGCGAAAAAGAAACGCTTCCTAACCCTGCTCAAAACTGGGCTGGAATCATGAGAGAGATCCGAAATGACGTCGATTTTGATAATTCCAATATCCAGTACATAGAATTCTGGGTACTCAATCCGTTTATCAATAAAAACGGACCGGTCAGTGCCAATACTGATATTGACGGAGCACCGTTCGACCTTACCAATAACGGGAAACTATATTTTAACCTCGGAAGTATTTCTGAAGATGTGCTGAAAAACGGACGACTGGAATACGAGAACGGTCTCCCTGTAGCACAGGAAGCGACGGTAAGTAATACCATCTGGGGAAAAGTAAGTAACCAACAGCCTTTAACCAATGCCTTCAGCAGTCAGGCCGACGCCAGAGCGAAGCAAGACGTTGGACTCGATGGTCTGAACAATACTGAAGAGCGTAATTTGCCGGGAGTACCAGCAGTGCTGCAAAATCGTCCTGACCCGGCCGGAGACGACTTCAGATTCTATCTCGACGGAGAATCGCCTTCTATTCTGGAACGATACAGACATTACAACGGGATTGAAAATAACTCTCCCGTCAATAGTTCTAACTCCAACTATACAATCCCGGACAACGAAGATCTCAACCAGGACAATACGCTCAATACGCTTGATGAATATTACGAGTACGAAATAGACATCAACAACAATATGAACATCGGGCAGAAATATATTGTAGGGAAAGTAGATACTACTATTAACGGTGACCAGGTACAATGGCTTCAGTTTCGTGTACCGGTAAGAAGCCCTGATAGAACTGTAGGAGCCATCAGCGGGTTCAAAACCATCCGTTTTATGCGTATGTACATGACCGGTTTTGCCAAGCCGGTTGTTTTGCGTTTCGCCCAACTCCAACTCGTGGCTAACCAATGGAGGATCTATCAGCCGGACGACATCAACCAAAAGGGATTTGGAGCGATATCCGAGCCGGACGATGCACAAATAGTAGTATCTACGGTAAACATAGAAGAAAACTCCAAGTCAGGGAGTGCCAATTCCTCTCCTTACACCTTGCCGCCTGGTACGATCAGAGATCAGGACCCTGTGTCGGCGGTACAACGAAATGTAAACGAACAATCACTTTGTCTGACGGTACACGATCTGGATAACCTGAATGCACGTGCAGCCTATAAGAATGTTTCTTTTGACCTGCTCAATTACAAAAGATTAAACATGTACATACATGCAGAAACCCGTCAGCCCAATGCTCCGGCTGATGGAGACATGAACGCATTCATCCGTCTGGGAACCGACTTTACCCAGAACTATTATGAGATCGAGGTCCCTCTTTACTTCAGCGCTCCTGGCAACAGTGATCCTATGGAAGTATGGCGAAAAGAGAACACCATCGACATTGCGTTACAGGATATCATCGACGTGAAGCTGGAACGAAACCGGATGTCGGCCAATAAAACGACTCCTTATTCCAAAGTGATTGATGGGAAAATAGTCAACGTAGTAGGAAATCCGGATTTCAGTACCACCGTCATTGCCATGATAGGTCTCCGAAACCCTGCTGTCAACAGTCTGACAGGAAGTTCGGCCGATATCAGTCCCAAATCTGCTTCGATCTGGGTAAACGAACTAAGGGTAACAGACTTTGAGAACAAATCTTCCTGGGCCGCTACCGCAAAGGTCAATGCAAAACTCGCCGACCTGGGAAATATTACAGGATCGTTCAAATACACCACTGTTGGCTTCGGCGGACTGGATCAGCGGATCTCTCAACGGCAACGGGCCAACACTATGGATTATGGAGCATCGGGAAGTTTTCTTTTGCAAAAATTCATCCCGGAAAAAGTGGGGATTGTATTACCAATGTACCTAAGCTTCGACAGGACCACTATTTCTCCGGAATACAATCCTCTCGATCCTGACGTTAAAATGAGCAAGTATACAACGGAAGAAAGAGATACACTCAAGAAAAGTGTACAGGACATTACCACCCGTCGTGCCATCAACTTTACCAATTTTAAAAAGATCAAAACGAAGAAAGACGCGAAAAGTCATTTTTACGACATTTCCAATTTCACCTTTACCGCTGGGTATAATGAAATAAAACGAACCTCTTACGAAATACATGAATACAAAGCACAGTTCTATAAAGCAGCATTGGAATACACGCATCCTTTCAAGCCTAAAAATATAGAGCCGTTCAAAAAATCTTCCTTTACAAAATCCAAACACCTGCGTATTATAAAAGACATCAATTTTAATCCTGTTCCCTCCTCTTTTACGTTCAGGAATGACCTGGACAGAAAGATCATTAAAACGGAATATTATGAGTCCGGCCCTTTCTCTCCTGCACAGACCGCACTGTATGAGAAGTCTTTCCTACTCAACCGTACCTATGCACTTCCCTGGAACATTACCAAAAGTATCAACTTAAACTATACTGCTACGGCAAACGCTATCGTTGATGAACCGTTCCGCGCACCGGGAGATCAGGCTTACCGGGACACACTCTGGAAAAATTTTGCCGATTTCGGCCGGCTTAAAAATTACAACCAGACCTTAAACGCGACCTATAAATTACCATTGGACAAGATCCCTCTTTTCAACTGGCTGAACTCCGACATAGGTTATACCGCAGGCTACAACTGGACTGCAGGACCGGTAAACCTCCGTGATTCTTCAGGAAATCAAATGTACCTGGGAAATATTGTCAACAACAAAGGAGATGTCAACCTGAACGGAAAAATCAATCTTGAGACACTCTACAACAAGGTAAAATTCCTCAAAGAAATCAATAACCCGAAACCTCCGGCCAAAGGTCCCGACAAAAAAGTGAACCCTGCGGCAAAAGGGAATGAGAAAGATACCACTACAGTCAAGAAAAAGTCAGAGATGAAAGCCCTGAAAGCATCCCTGCGGGCGATCATGCTGGTACGAAATGTCAATTTCACCTACGGCATCACCCGAACCACCGTACTTCCAGGATACATGCCTACTCCTACCTACCTGGGAATTGATACCAAAGGAGACTACAACCAGACTTCAGAACTGGGCAGTGTCCTGCCTTTCGTATTTGGTTCACAGGATCCGGAATTCCGGAAAACGGCTGCCCGAAACGGATGGATGAGCCGGGAAAGTGAGCTGAATGCCCCTTATATGCAGGTCCGAAACCATAACTTTACAGCCCGGACTGCAATAGAACCCTTCCGGGACTTTAAGCTCCAACTGGAT
>CAYTGJ010000009.1:0-20835 GCA_964437245.1 uncultured Chitinophagaceae bacterium | reverse complement strand
ATATTAAAAAGACAAAAGGCTCCAATTACCAGGAAATTTTCCGTGTTACCGAAGATACCAGCGGTAACGCAGAATACAGGTCTTTCAACCCTTCACGGACTGGTAATTACAGTATTTCGTATATTACAATTCTTACAGCTTTTATACGGACTACCGGAGTAGAGAACTTTAACAAAACATTTGAAGAGTTTTCCAACAACCGGGACATTATTCTTGCCAGGTTAAATAAATCAGGCTATATCAAAAATTCCCAGGATGTATTAGTTCCTGCCTTCCTGGCAGCCTATACCGGAAGGGATGCCAGCAAGCAAAAGCTGACCAGCTTCCCGAAGATTCCTCTTCCCAACTGGAACCTGACTTATTCCGGACTATCACGGATAGGGTTCTTCAAGAACAAATTTTCCTCCATGATGTTAAACCATGGATATACCTCCACTTATTCCGTAGGAGCGTTCCAATCATCCCTGATATATGGCGACGGTTTCATTCTTCCGGATTTTATGGTCGAAAACGGGATTGTAGGAGATTCAATCAATAAAGACGGAGTGATCATTCCGGTATATGTATTTGCCGATGTGACTATCCGCGAGCAATTCGGGCCACTGATCGGGATCAACCTGAAATCAAAAGGGAAAGTGACCTACCGGATTGAATACAAAAGAGGACGTAACCTGGCCTTATCCCTTTCCAATAGCCAGTTGAGGGAAGACATCAACCAGGACCTTGTCCTGGGAATCAGTTATATAAAGACAGGGGCCAAACTTCCTAAATTCCAGGGACGCTCTACAGTACTCAAAAATGAGCTGAATATGAGGCTCGATATGACTATCCGGGATACCAAATCGTATCAGCGTAAACTGGACGAAGGAGCTACCATTACAGCAGGAAACCTGAATTTCCAGGTAAAACCTACGGTTTCGTATATGGTTTCGCAACGTGTGACCATGATGTTATACTTTGAGCATACGCGGGCAGTTCCCAGGCTGTCAAGTTCTTTCAAGCGTAATACGACCTCCTTTGGTCTGCAGATACGATTTACCCTTTCCTAAATAAGATTAGGTTTCAACTCTGCTTATTTATCGCTATATTTGGTACGGCAAAGACATAAGTCTTTGTATAATAGAGGTTTTAATCACAAAAAAGATACATAAATGGCTTGCAGTTCTTGCGGTACAGGTGGGGGATGCGGCACATCAGGTAATAGTGGTTGCGGTAAAAGCGGCGGATGCAGTTCGGGTGGTTGTAACAAACTAAACTCATACGACTGGCTGGGCAACATGGAGATGAACAACTCCGATCGATTCGATATTGTTGAAGTAAAATTCAAAGGCGGAAGAAAAGAATACTTACGCAACTCCAATAAAATAGAACTATATACCGGCGATGCTGTTATCATTGACGTTCCAAACGGTCACCACTTAGGTCATGTTTCTTTACAGGGCGAACTTGTAAGGTTACAAATGAAAAAAAAGGAAGTAACAACAGACGATTCACTACGCACCATCTACAGGAAAGCTACTCAAAAAGATATTGAAAAATACGAACAGGCGCGTAGCAGGGAAGAGACCACTTTGTACAGAACCCGCCAGTTGGCCAGGGATCTGAAGTTAGACATGAAGCTTTCCGATGTGGAATTTCAGGCTGACAATATAAAGGCTACTTTTTACTATTCTGCAGATGAGCGGGTAGATTTTCGTGAACTTATCAAAATCCTTGCTTCCGAATTTAAAGTGAGGATAGAAATGAAGCAGATCAGTCTCCGGCAGGAAGCAAGCCGCCTGGGAGGGATAGGTTCCTGCGGCAGGGAACTTTGCTGCTCTACCTGGCTGACCGATTTTAAAAACGTCAACACTTCAGCCGCACGTTATCAAAATCTTGCCCTCAATCCTACCAAACTTTCCGGTCAGTGCGGCCGGTTAAAATGCTGTCTCAATTACGAACTGGATACGTATATGAATGCCCTGAAAGGCATTCCGCAGATCGAACAGCCCATTAGTACACTGAGAGGAGATGCCGTGCTTCAAAAAACGGATATCTTCAAAAAAATAATGTGGTTTGCCTACAAAGACGATATCACCACATGGCAACCCATCTCTGTTGAAAGAGTAAACCAGATTCTTGAGCAAAACAAAAAAGGAGATAAACCTGCCACGCTTGACTCTGATGAAGTCCTTGAAAAAGGGATCAGCAGCCAGGAGAAAAAAGAGAAAGAAGAACTCTCCAGATTTGATGATAAGTTCACTAACCGGAAGAAAAAGAAGAAGAAAAAGAGCAAAAACAAACCTTCACAAGGGGGAGAACAAAAAATAAAACCCAATAACAACAATGAGAACCGGAACCAGGGCGAAGAACAAAAAGTAAAACCTAACAGGGAAAACCGGAATCAGGGAGGAGATCAGAAAAACAGGTCACAGCATCCTCCAAAAAATCAACAGGGAGGCGAAAATAAAAAAAGGCCTCAGAATGAGCAGAAGAACCAGGGAGGAGATCAGAAGAATAAACAGCATAATCATCCGAACAAGCCTCATCATCCAAATAGAAATCAACAAGGGCCACCACCTAATAAAAATAACAATGTTGACTAAACGTTTCTTCTTAACCATCCTGACAGGAGCCTATATCTGTTTGCTGGTTTCCTGCAGCGGATCAAAGATTTATGACAATATGCAGGATATGGACAGCAGCGTTTGGAATGAAAATAAGGAGCTCCTGTTCCAGGTTTCCATTCCTGATACTTCTACACGCTACACCCTCTATTACACGATCCGGTACGACAATAATTATCCTTTCTACAACCTGTATCTCAACCGTGAACTAACTGACTCTACAGGCAAGTCACTTCAGAAAGAGCTGCAAAACATGGACCTCTTCAATGCCAATACCGGAATTCCCTATGGCGATGGGATGGGTTCTAAAAAAGATTTTCTTATTCTCTCCAAAGACAACTATAAATTCCCTTATCCAGGTCAGTATACGTTTAAACTACGACAATACATGCGACAGGAGAATCTGCCGGGCATCTATGCCGTAGGAATGAGGATAGACCGAAAAAAAGAAAATTAAGTACTAAGCAGATCCGGATTTTCCACCCGATGTTACCACCTCTTTCATATAACAATACTTCCGGAAATATCACTTCCAGAATTGAAAGTATTGATGTATTGAGAGGGATTGTCATGGTACTTATGGCACTCGACCATTGCCGGGATTTTTTCCATATCTATGCATTCGATTATGCTCCTGAAGATCTTCGCTATACTACTCCGGTAGTTTTCTATACCCGGTGGGTCACACATTTCTGCGCCCCTGTATTTGTTCTTCTCACGGGGATTTCCACCTATCTGTACCAACAGAAAAACAATGCTTCTCCCAAAGAGATGGCACGCTACCTGCTGATCAGGGGGGCGATCCTGGTCTTACTGGAAATAACCATCGTTCGTTTCGCCTGGCGGTTCTACATCGACTACTCCTCCATCAGCGGACTTGTACTCTGGGCCATAGGCTGGAGCATGATTCTGCTCGCGGGCCTTCTTTACCTCCCGCGTAAAGTATTGCTCTTCCTTAGTATTGTTATTATTGCCGGACATAATTTTCTTGATCCGGTCGAATTAGAAGGAAACCGGGTAACAGAATTCCTCTGGGCATTTTTTCATCAACAGAAACTGGTAATGGTGACCGACCATTTCGGGATCTACATTTTATATCCTGTACTGCCCATGACGGGGATCATAGGGCTGGGCTACTGTCTTGGAAAATGGTTTACGAGTGAATACAGCAGCGAAATCCGCTCCGGGCTGCTGCTGTATACGGGTGTCATTCTGCTTTCCCTTTTCATTGGGCTAAGAGCACTTCAATTGATCACCGAACAATACTCTTATCTTTTTTATATTAACACGGATGATCTTAGCCATTCGGGAAAAATTTCTGTCAAAAATTTCTTCGGCTTTCTGACAGAACATTACGGGGATCCTTCTCCCTGGTCTCTTCAGGAAAATCTGTGTTACACACTTATTTCTTTTTTGAACACCACCAAATATCCGATGTCTCTTCTCTACATCCTGATGACGCTGGGACCTGCATTAATATGCCTTTCCTGGCTGGAGAACAGAAAAAATATCTTTACCAGAATCATGAAAATATTCGGATCCGTACCACTATTTTATTATATACTTCACCTGTTCCTGATCCATGGCCTGGCCCTGCTCATCGCCATTTTCAGCCACCTTGATAAAATACAGTACATCCTGAACGGCGACTGGCAATCCTTATCTCAGAATTATGGGTTCCACATGCCGATAGTATTCCTTATGTGGATCTTTGTGCTGATACAGTTGTATCCCGCCTGCCTCGTTTACCGCCGTCTAAAATATTCGGGCAGGTATCCTTTTTTATCTTATTTATAAGTATCTTACCAGTACGTACTTCAAGAAAATTTCCCGGAATACGGATTTCAAGAACTCTAATATCATAGGTATGAAAAAAACGCTGCTTTATCTGAGTGTAATTTCTGTTCTTTTTATTTCGTTTTTTTTATACTCCTGTCAGACGGGTTCATCTAAAAAGGTTTCCCGCACCATCGCCTATGTAGGGCGATACACCGATAAAAATTCAGATACCCCTCCGGACAATACTTTTGACCGTATGCACGAATATATGCTACGGGAATACATTGCAGAGCTGAACAAAAAAGAGTACCCCGTTACCTTTGCGCTGAAAACATTCGATTGCAAACGTGATCCCCTGGAAGCGGCTGAAGTATACAAACGAATCGCCCTGGACACCTCTATTGTGTGTGTACTCGACAACACATGGGGCTTGCATCTGGCAGGAGCCAGGGACGTTATACGCAAGCACTCTATCCCCCTGATCGTCATGAATGCCGATCATTATTTCGAGGACTTTGGTCCGCAGGTCGTATTTACCGGCAACAACGATTATCTACCAGGAGAGATCAATTCTTTTATCACCAAAATATTAAACAAGCGGGACGTACTTTTTATCTCGGAAGAAGATTACCCTTTGCATAAAAGCTTTCTGGAAAATTTTTCCAAAAACGGGATCAACGTACAAAAAACGTTTACCATCCGAAACAACGTTCAGGATAAAAATGCCGCTTTTGATTCACTCACCCTTTCGCTGAAGGAAGCTTTTCATAAAAATCCCGGCCTGAAAAGCTCATGGATTGTCATAAACCTTCACCATGAGTATGGACAAAAGCTTCTGAATTATATTGAAACCGAGCATTCGGGGCTCCATCTTATCGGTCATGCTTACATCACAAAATCCATCGGAAATTTCAAGTTTGGAAAACAGAACGGAAACGAACTGATCCTGATCAACAACCCTACGGATGCGGTATCAAAAAAAATAGCCCTGGACATGGAGAAATTTAAAACCGATGCTCCTTCTCTTTTCGGGCAATCACCCTCTCCCATGTTTCCAAAACGATGCTATGATGCTATCTCGCTGATCAATCATTATTTCTCCCTTCATAAAAACACGTTTCCCGACCGGGATGCCTACCTGAATTATTTTTCCAATCTCCGGAATTCGATTGTAAAGACGGACCAGGAGCTTTATTATTTCAACGAAAAGAACGAGTTAATCCCTGACCTATATTACGTACAATACCAGGATGGAAAGCTTTATTCCTACCGTGAACAGCTTAACAAAAAAGGAGATGTTATCCCTAACCTCATTGCCGGTATGGAGATCATAGACCTCTACAACCTTGACGTGGGAACCAATACGTTCCAGGCTGACTTTTATTACTGGATCAAAGCAGACAGTATGAATTCAGACGCCGAGCGATTCATCCTATTCCCCAATATGAAAGAGTCCGGAAGTGCCAAAGTACTGGTGCTTGAAAAAATTGAACACGGCACGATCTATAAATTATATAAAGTCTCCGGATTGTTTCACCAGGATTATGATCTTACCGATTATCCTTTCGACGAACAGGAGATCAACATCAGCATGGAAGTAATGAATCCTGCCGATAAGCTCAAAATTGCTTTTGACCAATCTGCTTTTCTTCAGGATTCAAATTTTCTGGAAAAATTTAAGGTCAGGGCATGGGAAAAAGAAAAATACCTGCTGACTATTGACAACCGGATTTCTTCTACCATGCGCGGCGACCCCGAAAATACAGGCGAGGAATTAAAAAAATACCAGGTATTTTCGTTTCGACTTTTTGTAAAACGTACGCTCACCGGACCGTTCCTTGAAATCATCATGCCCCTCATGCTGATCGGGCTGGTAGCCATCGCACTCCTCTTTATAAAAGATCTTTCGTTCGGTAATATCGGAGAAGTAAGTGCCGGGACCTTCCTCGGGATCATCACTTTTTCCATTGCCATGGCCTCCCTGTCCCCAAGCACAGATTCCGTCACACGCAGCGATATATTATTCTGGGTCACCTTTGTAGTCGTACTTGCCTGCTTCATGACCATCATTATTTGCAATTCCCTCTACAGCGAAGGGAAAGACATCCATAAACTGAAGTTTGTGAAATACCTGCGTTTATTCCTGATTGTTGCCTATGTGCTGGCTTGTGTGCTGATTCTAACGTTATAAATCTCTCTTTGAAAGGGTTACTTGCTTCTGATGCATAAAAGAGGCAAGATACAATCATGATCTTAATCCCTTTTGAAGAGTGGTATTGGACGTAAAAATCTTGTCTTATCTAAAAAAAGAACCCGCTTATCGGGTATCCGGCATCCTGTATCTTGCATCCTGATTTTGAGATTACACTTGATTTTTTCTTCACAAAAAGTTCCGGACCTATCTCTGGGGTTCTGTTTTTAAGGAAATATTTTAATTATTTGCTCAATTATTCTTATTTTTGAGGTCTTTAAAAGAGCTATTTTGGAACTGATATCGTCAGAATTGATCATTAAATTTATTCGCTATGCCCTTGTTGGTCTTACAGGTGTGATAGTGGATTTTAGCATTACTTATCTCTTTAAGGAATATGTAAAGGTCAGTAAATACGTTGCCAACAGTCTCGGTTTTTGTACGGCTGTGATTACCAATTACCTTTTGAACCGGTACTGGACATTCGGCGTAGGCCAGGAAGACGTATTCATCCAGTTTGGTACGTTCCTCGTCGTTTCCCTGATCGGACTGGTGCTTAACAACATTATCATATTCCTTCTAAACGAGAAGCTCAGACTCAACTTCTATGTATCCAAAATAATTGCTATTTTCGTAGTGATCTTCTGGAACTTCTTTGTAAATTATTATTATACCTTCCGCAGTGCGGCATAAACACAGTCAATTTATATGGCATTAGAAATAACCGGGAAATTATATAAGGTACTGGCCGAGCAAACCGGTTCGGGGAAAAACGGTACCTGGGTAAAACAGGAATTTGTGATCGAGACAACAGAGCAATACCCTAAAAAAGTATGTTGCTCCGCATGGGGAGACAAAGTGGCTACGATCAAAAGTTTTCAGCCTGGTGATCAGATAAAAGTGTCATTTAATCTAGAGTCGCGTGAATACAACGAGCGCTGGTACACCGATGTCCGTGCATGGAAAATCGAATCTGTAACAGGTAACGGGGAAAGTAGCGAAACCAAAACAGCTCCCAAGCAGGAATACCCTGGTGACATCACCACATTCACCGCCGATAGCAACGAATCCGACGATCTTCCTTTCTAGGAGCTATCCGGAAACAAACCATAAACAGGAAAGGAGGGACAATCACATCCCTCCTTTCCTGTTTTATCAGGCCTTCTCTTCCATTTTTGCTCCCAGTATAAGTTCCACGTCACCTTCTACCGGAAAACCCTGGCACGTAAGTACTCTTCCCCGGGCAATCTCCCGCTCTGTCAGCACTCCGTTGTACAACATCCACACATTACCTTTCACACAAGTAGCCGAACAAGCTCCGCAAATCCCTGCTTCGCAACTATACGGAAGGGTTATTCCTTTCGCTTTCGCTGCCGCCAGAATCGTAGCAGGATACTGTACAGAAAATTCATAAAGATGCTGCCCACTACGGATCTTCACGATATGCTCTCTTGTATCCGGAGGTACCGGAACAGAACGCACCGGCAGTGGCGTATAGATCTCCTTACGGATCGCCGCATCGCCTACTCCTTCGATCAGCAGAGTAATCCGGATCATCTGCATGTATTCAAAAGGCCCACATAAGTAAAACAGCACGTTATTCAGGTCTGTTTTCAAAAACTCTTTGAGCAAAATGGTCAACAGCCATTTACTCAGCCGCCGGTTTAAAACACCGTCCCCATTACTATTTAAAAATTTCAATTGAAAAGTAGCCGGGTATTTTTCCTCAAGAGCTCTGAGCTGTTTCAGAAATATAGTATCCTCTTCACTTCTGTTGCTATAGATCAATACCACTTGTTTAGTAGTAGTCAGAAGCAGCGTTTTGATCATCGCATAGCAGGGAGTGATCCCGCTTCCTGCTGCCAGAAAAAATACCTGCTCTGTATTTGTATCGTCTTCCGGGAGTGAAAAAAAACCACCGATCCCTGCCACATCCAGCACCTCTCCTATCTGTGCGGAATCCAGCAGCTTTCTGGAGAACTCTCCGTTGTCTACTTTTTTGACGGTGATACTAAGAGGCTCCCCTTGCTCCGGGGAAGAAGAAAGTGAATACGACCTTCTTTTTTCTCCAAATTTTGTATGAAATACAATCGTCAGAAATTGTCCTGCCTTGTAGACCGGCATCCAGTTTTTCAACGGCTCCAGCACAAATGTTTTGGCATCAGGTGTTTCCTGTATGATCGCAGTAATTTTTACCTGTGCCAGAGTCTCCACAAACATATCTTTAAAACGACTACTAAATTCAAACCATGTACTTCATTGTACTACGATGAAAGTACAGATCTAAACAACTGAATCCAACTTTTCTAATTCGTTTTTATCTGTTATCTTACTTACGCTATCCGATATTCTTATGAAAAAGCATACGTTCCTTTTCCTTCTGTTTTTCCTGACAAACCATCTGCTGACAGCTTCTCCTCCTGACTCTGTCGCTTCTCCCATTCCTTCGTACATAAAAGTAGCGGACTGGTATAATTTTAACCGGGCAGCATACTCCCTGACCTTCGACGACGGATTGATCTCTCAATACGAATACCTGGAACCCATTCTTTCAAAGTACGGACTGAAAGCCACTTTTTTTCTCATCACCGGCTCGTTGCAGGATAACCCGGAGCAAAAACCACAATGGCGTTTCGGTTACTGGCATCAATTCACAGAGCTAGCCCGCAAGGGCCACGAACTGGGCTCGCATACTGTCACCCATCCCAAACTAACCTCTCTGAAAGACGGCCGCGAAACTGCGGAAGGTAGCCTCCAATACGAGCTGACAGAACCTGTTAAAATGATCCGGGAAAGAATTCCGGAATGCCAGGTACTGAGTTTTGCCTATCCTTTTGTAAATTATAACCCCCACGTACAAGAAGAGGTACTCAAACGGTATCCCGCTGCCCGGGCAGCAGGTCACTCTCCTAATCAACCGGGGACTATTCAGTGGGGAGCCCTCCAGGCCGGTATCATCGAATATGCCGGGCCCCGTACAGTTGAATCCGACCTCAAAAAAATAACGGGACTTCAGAATCTCCTGCAAGACGGACTGATTGAAGACGGTGGTTGGGGTATTTTTCTGGCGCACGATGTCCTTCCGTTGTCTCAGGCCATTGAAGCTACAGACTCCTGGCATCCTGTTTCGACAGAAAGCTTCGAACAATTTGCCGCGTGGCTGAAAAAAAAGCAGGGGACAAACGAATTGTGGGTTGCTCCGATGGGAACCATTACACGGTATGTTAAAGAAAAAGAAAACCTGACCATTACAGAAAAAGAAAAAAATGACTCTCACCTCTTATTATTTCTGAACGATCATCTTCCTGACGATCTCTACAACCAGGCTCTTACACTGGAGATCACCTTGCCGGGAAACTGGAAAAAAGTAAAAGTACTACAGGGGAAAAAGAAAGAAACGATGGAGGTACAGGGTGGAAAGATCCGCGTCAATGCCCTCCCGGGAAAAGATCTGCTGGACATCGTCCGCATGGAGTAGTCATAGCAGTTATTGTATGCTATACCGTTCTTCCGAAGAAAAATCCGGCTGACTTTCCCTAACCGACAGGATCTCAAGTCCTACAAGGTGTTCATTCCGGTGGAGATCAAACAGATCCGTAAATATCTCGTTCAGGTCGTTGGTTTCTGATTTCAAGGTTTGCACAAGAACATTCTGATTATGAGAAAATTCCCCATTGCTATCCGGGGCGATCGTCACAGAATAACGAATTTTATAATAGACTTTTCCTTCCATTTTATCGTTCTTTTCCTGTTAGACGCATCAGATAGAATTATATTTTATTTTTTTGTAAAATTTTAAAATAGTAGAACGATACAAGAAAATTACAGTGCGGATATGTATAATATATCCTCCAAAGGCACCAAAAAGAAGATAATTCTGCCTATATTTAAGTCGTCATAAAGCCAGGGATACGTGAAAAAGATTGCTTTCTTATTGGTCATCGCCATATTTATGATCTCCTGCAAGGGAGGCCGCAAAACCATCTCTGCTACCAGTGTAAGGGAGACGACCGGTAAAAATCCGTCAAAAGAGACAACCACTCCAAGAAAAGAAGCTCCTGCTCATAAAAAAGCCGATCAGATCATCAAAACCGCCCGGAGCTATGTAGGGACGTCATACAAATACGGAGGTACTACACGCGCCGGAATCGACTGTTCAGGTCTTACCTGCGCCTCTTACAAATCAGTAGAAGTGACCCTGCCAAGAGTAGCCAATGACCAGAGCAATGCGGGAAAATCTGTAAAACTTGATGAATTGCAGAAAGGAGATCTCGTATTTTTTACCGATAAAAAAGGTAATAAAAAAATTACCCATGTAGGGATCGTTACAGAAGTAAAAAACGATGGCAGCGCCAAGTTCATTCATGCCTCTACAAAATTAGGAGTCGTAGAAACAGACCTTTTCTCCAGCTACTACAAACCCCTGATCGTAAAAGCGGTGCGTATTCTGTAGAAACTACCATACCTCATGGTACCACTCCAATTCGTACACAATGCCGGCTCCTTCGTTCCTTTTATTGAATTACCCTCATTGCTTCTCTATCCTCAAAACAGTACGGAACTAAAAATATTTTTAAGCCGTTCTATATCCAACCGTATTTTAGTTAACCTATTTTTTAAACATAAACCTGTACAACAATGATGAAAAGATCTGCAACTGCCAACTGGCAGGGAAGCGGGAAAGAAGGCAAAGGTACCCTGACCTCCCAAAGCACTGTTTTAAACAACACTCAATATTCTTTCAATTCCCGTTTTCAGGATGGGATAGGAACAAACCCTGAAGAACTGATCGCTGCTGCTCATGCAGGATGCTTTTCTATGAAGCTGAGCTTTAACTTAAGCAATGCGGGTTTCATTCCGGACAATATTGATACAAAATGTGAGATTACCCTGGATCCTGATAAAGGAGCAGTAACACTGTCACGCCTGATCCTGAACGCAAAGGTACCGGGGATCGGTAAAGATCAGTTTGACGAGCTGGTGGCCGATGCCAAAGAGAATTGTCCTATTTCAAAGCTCCTGAATACAGAAATTGAGCTCGTCGCTTCATTAGCTCAATAACTTTATGAACAGGGGAACCTCAGTTTCCAAAGGTTCCCCTGTTATATTCTCCCTGGTTCTTCTTTCAAAAAATTATCAGCGCACCACAGAAAAAGATCTGTTCAAGATACGATCTGCCTTTTGAAGCTGTAACTGATAAATTCCTACCGGAATATTTTCCAGCCCTGTCAGCGTATAGACTGCACCCGGCTGATCTACAGAACCACTTTTTACAACTTTCCCAAAACTATCCATCACTCGATATTGATAATCCTGCATACTCTCACCGTCTTCATGCTCAATCGTTATCCATCCTTGCGCAGGGTTCGGATACAACGATATATTTTCTGTACCGGGATTGATCCGGTGCGGTAAAGGAACTGTTTGCAGCATTTTCACCTCCTGGTACAACACCGGCACAACCTGTGCCTGGTATACTTCAGAAGTATTTTCATCCTGTATAAACGCAATCAGCAAAAGACTCGTATCAGAGTCGTTTCTTTCTGTCAGTTTGGTAAAAGGAGTGAAACTACGGTGAAGTGTTTTTACTTCTCCCGGTCCCCATTTGTCTTTGTCGACATGAAATCCTCCTGCATCGGGTAGAAACTTACGGAATACATTGGTAAATCTTATTCCATTTCCCACGACCTCTTTCTCTGCAACTACTACCTGTAAGGTATAAGGTCCCTGACTTTCCACTACCTTATCCCTCTTCATATCCACAGAAAACTGTAGTGCATTATCTGCAATTACCGGAGGATGAATTGCAATGGAGAAAGGCGAAGGCTCCAGCAAGCGTTTCTCAAAATTACGTTCCCCTAATCCCTTTTTCAGATCGACACTAAAAAATCCATTGGCATAATCCAGGGAATACCCTCCGTCTACGGAGGCTCTTGGCAATTCACTATAACCGTACAATAAGTTCCGGGCCCCGGCCTCTCCTTTGTTCTGATTATTGATCTCATCATCCAGCCGTAAATACCTGCTATGATATTGAACTCTCACCATCTGATCATTCAGAAGATAAGGAGCGGTCATAAACTTTTGTTCATAATGTTCATAATCACAAAACTCTTCCACCAATACTTTCCGGTTTCTTTCTCCTACAAAGAAATTATCAAAAGCAAAACCATCGTATTGTCCGGGAGCATTATCAGAATTACTCACGAATAAAATACGAAAACGTACAAGACGATTCCCAGCCTGTTGCTTTACCACATCCAGGTTGAATGCCGAGCGTTGCCATTTCTCCCCTGTACTTCCTGTCCAGCCGGGAGTATGAATGCCATTCTTCACTACTTTGTTGAGCATCCCTACTACTAAATTGGAATTGTACCAGTTTACGCCTTCGTCTCTGATTCCGATGGTACGCCATTTTTCCTTTCCAAAAGAAGTATCGGCAAAAGCCCATTGCAGACAGGCTCCATCCAATTGATTTTCGGTGAGACACCAGGTATCCATTGCCAGCATTGGCCGGATTAGTTGATCCAATCTGAATGCCGGACTCTCAACCCATGAGAACTCATCAAAATTGTAGGAGGTATCTACTTTTTCATTTTCCGTGATCCAGGCAGGAGAAGTACCAAGGATTACATTATTATCCGCAGGAATCCGGTATTGCCAGCTTGCATTCCCTCCCATATTATAATCTCCGCTCTGATAAAAACCGGTCGAATCAGCAGTATCAAACTTTTCTTCATAATTCCCTGCCGTAAGATCAACCAAGGGAAATACAGGCACCGCTTTTCTGGCAGTATCCGTACACCCCCATCCGGACCTCACAATATGAGTAACCAAATAAGGTTTTGCTTTATAATGATCATAGATATTGACGGACACTGAATCGGGACGTTCCAGCTCACTCTTCCCATCTCCATACAACCAGGACCAGGAATTGATCTTATCCTTCAATCCATTATCCTCCATCGGGTTTTCTTTCCTCAGGATGGTTAAACTGGAGAAACGGCTTTCTTCGTCCTCGTAATTATTTTCCACCAAAAAATCGGCATTAGGTTTTGCCCCGATCCGGATAGTATCCCTGAGATCATTGTTACAAGCACCGACCGGGAGATCATCGACCATTGATTTGAAACGTAGTATGTATTTCCCCGGGGACGAATAAGTATAGGTGGACACCAGCAACGAATCTCTCTCTTTCGAAATTCCATCACCAAAATTCCAGTAAAACCGGTCTGTCGGATTGGCGTTATTGATCCTGAATGTGATCGGATCTCCATCACAGTATGGAGTAGACGATGGAGAAAGAATTGTATAATTGACGTCCACAGGATCTACAAACCGCAGGTATTTGATCACTGTATCCGGGCAGACAGAAAGTCCTATTGGCGGGTAAATATAGGTGACCCGGAACTGAATATCCAGGTTTGATTCGCCCAGACCGTTAAACAGGTCTTCCGGTATAAATGCTCTGTATGTTCCGTTAGGAGCTCCCACCGGGGGCTTGGCAAATTCCGACAGTTGTGCTCCTGAAAGAGGAGAAAAAACACCTCCTACTGATTTTTCAATGATGTATTGTCCTCCGGTGGGAGTAGCATGCATTATAATAGAGTCTTTTCCTACCTTGCATAAAAGGAGAGTATCATCAAAGTGAGGAGGGAGTCCTAATAATTGAGGTTTCCTGGCAGGAAAAATAGTAATATACCCTCCTACATACTGATAAAGTCCTGATGCCTCCCGATAGCCCATATAAGTATAGATACGGCCGTTATAAGTGTCGTTTACAGGATCTATTCTGAAAGGGCCCGCTACTGCATCTGTCGGATATAAGGTGTTAATGCTGACAGATTCTCCCTGTTCCAGGTAGATCATTAAATAAGAAATTCTTGTACCCTCCGGCGGACGAAAATAGACATTAAAATCACCTCCATTCTCACAATAAGGATAATTTTTTGCGGCCCCGGTGAGAGTCTGGGCATATATGTACGGAGGAGGAGGCTCCAGAGGGTCATAGACTGTAAACTTATGTTTCATGTTATGACGTTTCGTACATGTTCCGTTAGAGAGGTAATACGAAATCTGGTGCTGACCGGTGATCACGGAACTCGGATCAAAAACATAATTGGAGGCCCCGGTATTGTATACCCCGGGTCCCGAGAAGGACACAAGAGTGGTTCCGGCAGGTAGCTGTATATATGGGTTGATCTCTACCACAGGCGCTGATTTCGGGAAAATAGTATCTTTATATTTAGTACTTTCAAATACGTCTGCCGAAAAATCTTTCAACGCATAGGGGGTGGGCAAAAATTCAAAATTCATGTTTTCAGAACGATAGAAACATCCGTTGGCAGTAGTAGCTTCCACATGAAAAGAAGTCGGCCCTCCGTTTGAATTAGGAATAATACCAGGAAGGCCTCTTTTCCCACTAAAAGGCGGTGTACTCCCCGAAGTCACACTATCCCGTTTTACGGTACCCTCATATAACCGGTAAGTAGCCTGAGAGAGCCACCCAGCAGAAAAATAAAGGTACTCAGAAGCACAGGATCCATTGATCACCAGCCCTGGTGATGGTACAATAAGCGTTTCGGAGTCATAATCAAAATAGTCTATCTCTATCCTCGAATCCAAAAAACCATGAGATTTATTTCCCGGTGCATTTCCTGCCTGAACAGCATCTCCTGCTCTCATGATATCACCAAAACTTCCAGGATTGGTACATTTCACTCTCATCCCGGAAATCGTAATCGTTCCAATATCATTAACGGTCGTAGCGATCGTAAAGGCAAACAAAAACCTTGTCTTCGATGCATTCAGTGTTTTAGAACCGGGAGTATACGTAGTACCACCGGTATACACTACATCAATCGAAGTAGCATCTATATTTGTAAACACAAATCCTGCCGGTAAGTCTATAGAATAGGTACTACCTGTTCCGTTGGCAAAATCAGAGTTTTCTGTTTCCTTGATCGTAATGGTTCCCAAAGCTACATCAGGGCAAGGAGTACCATACCCTACCCTCAAAACCGAAATAGAATTTGAAACGTCTACGTCTGCCTGTACCTGAAAAATATTCATCCCTATCAGAATGAATAAACAATAAAAATACCGCATAGCTTTATGAATACCTTTTACTAGTTATGAAAAAGTGTTGCCGAATGTGTAGCGCTTGTAGCAGAAGCACCTTTGTTATCAACCGCTGTCACTTTTATGTTATATGACACTCCAGTCCGGAACAAATAAGGAAATGTAAACGGAGACGAACTCTTCTCCCCTACTTTCGCCTCATTGATATAAAATTCCACTTTGGAAATCGCTCCATCACTGTCAGCAGCCTGTGCTTCCAATACAATAGTAGAATCATCATCGGCAATCCCTGCCCAGTTATTAGGAGGGAAAATAAGCGTTGCTGTGGGTACCAGGTTAGGAGTTTCCTCTTCCTTCTCTTTTTTCTTTTTACAGGCATCTAATACAACTAAAGACACTATAATACCCAACATAAAAAGCATAGTCTGTTTCATTTGATTTTTTATTTAACGGTTCAAAAATTAAAAGTTTAGAAAGAATAATTCCCCTAAAAGTATTACCCAAAAATATAGCTTATATTGATTATATACAACTTTTTACAAAAAAGAACGTCCTGAATACTATTGCTAAACAGTTAAATTTATAGAATATCCCGGATAAGTTTATATATATTCCCATATACAAAATTGCTCAGAAATCACTTAATGTATCCGGGCTCCCCAAAAATAGAAAAGGATACTCCAAAGAAGAGTCGAAAATTTTACTTTGTCCCCTGGGGATTGTATCTGAAAATAACCCAGAACTGGCGAAAAATTTAGTTAGGAGAAAATTCCCCCAATGTTTACTTTTAAGAATAGATTTCAATCCATTAAATAGAACGATATGCCTCATATACTAATGATCCTTGCCTCCGAGCAGTTTCGCGACATTGAATACATCGTACCCAGAGCTTTTTTCGAACAACATGGATACCTGGTTTCAACGGCTTCTTCGTCCATGATCTCTACAGGCCGTTTCGGATATGAAGTAAAAAACGATTTCCTCTTAGAAGAAGTTAATGTCAAAAATTTTGACGGCATTTATTTCGTAGGAGGAGCAGGCTCTGCCGAATACAAAGAGAACAAGAAAGCCCGCTTACTGGCAGAGGCTTTTTTCATTATGGAAAAACCTGTTGCGGCCATCTGTGCTGCTCCCCGGAATTTTTTATACTGGGGATTATTAAAAGGGAAAAAAGCAACCGGACACAACGGGGACGGACAGTTCCCTTCATTGGCTCTGGCAGGGGAAGCAATCCCTGTCCCTAAAACTCCGGTAGTATACGACGGAGGAATCTTAACCGCAAATGGCCCGGAAGCTTCAGAGGAAAGTGCGCTTGAATTCATGAAACTCTTTAAAACCTACACTAGAAGAGACTTCTAGCATAATTATCCATGCACTACCATCAAGAAATTCTCATCCTGATCAAAAAACACTCGGGACAAGGAACTAAACATACAGATCTAGACTCCTATCTGGGAAACACCAATTTCAGATATCCGATCACCGTTCCCTTATTAAGAAAAATACTGAAGGAATGGAGTCTTCAACACAAAACGATTTCAGGCGAAAAGTTATCGTCTCTGATAAGTAGTCTATTGAACGGAACTTCTTCTACTGAAAAAAAGGTAGGTGGACTCTTATTGGATTATTTCCCTGCTCAACGTACTGAAATTTCTCCTAATATATACCACGAATGGCTGGAGCATGTACAAGGCTGGAATGAAATTGATTCATTATGCCAAGGTCATTTTACTGCCGAAGAAATGTTTCGGAACTGGTCTGAATGGAAAAAACTACTGACACAACTTTCCAAAAGTGATGCGATAGAAAAACGTCGCGCAGCGCTTGTCCTTCTTGTTACGCCGGCCTTAACTTCAGGAGATGAAAAACTTTCTGAACTTTCTCTGGAAATCATCGAACGGACCAAACATGAAAAGGATATCCTGATTACAAAAGCGATCTCCTGGTTATTGCGTTGTATGATCAAATATCAGCGACCCGTAGTGGAAGCATATATTAAAGAACATCTTATTTCTCTACCGAAGATTGCAGTAAGAGAAGTAACTACAAAACTAGTCACCGGAAAAAAACAAAGATATTAAAATAAGAGAAGTATCCGGAATCCCGGATAAACGAACTCTTCTTAAAAAAACGATCGTTACAATATATGTACAATAATATATACCAATAATCATGAATGTCTTCTCCTCTGTTCATTTTTTTTAATTTTTCTTTGTAAACTTCAATATCACCTATTACATTTGGTCCATCAATTTCTATTTTTTAATGTTTATTTTTAAAAGACCATTTTTAATTTTTATGTCGAAACAGTATGCGACAAAGCAATTTGTTCCCGGAATTGAAACAAATTATTTAGCTCCACATTTGATCCCTAAAGTTCAATCGAAGGTTGTTCCACAAGTGTATTCACGCATTCAGCCTAAGCTGAATACAGGTTTTATAAAAAAAGAGCCCTGTGAATCTGCTTATTTTTCATTGGAGCAAGAAGCGGATACAATGGGCAAACGTGCCAGCGAAGGCCAGGAAGCTAAAGTAACTCTCTCAACCCGCTTCAGTATTCAAAAGAAAGAAGCAACCCTTCTGATCAGAGACAATGGTCTCAGCGAACATGCACAAGGGAATTTTGATCCTGTAGGGAATTCCTATACCGTGCCGGAAACTTCCGTGTATAAGAATCCTCAAAAATCTTTCGATACACTTTATAGTATATCCGTTCGCTTTGGGGTCTCAGTAGATCTTCTCAAAAAAGTCAACAATCTTCAGTCTGATGTACTAACGGCAGGACAGGTATTGATCATCCCTTCTCCTCCCGAAGATACAAGCAAGGAATTTTCCCGGACTCTGGAAAAAAGAACCGTTCGGGAAGAAGCTCCTGTGATAAACAGTATTGCTGACCAATCTGCTAAAGCCGAGCCCAAAAACACTGTATCTGATTTACTAAACCGGCACACACACTATTTTATGCTTGACGAAAGCGGTTTAGCAAAAGAATTGATCTCAGGTCATCTTTTTAAGCATCCGGACGTAGTCTCCTCAATACTCGAAACAATACCTTTTTATAATACAGACGATCTTTCAGCAGCAATCTTAACCCTGCTCCCATACAATCAATGGAAGAATGTAGACAAAACTCTTTTACTAAAATTCTACAACGCTCTTCAAACAGGTTACGTCAGCAGGAAAGAAGCCGGACTGATCGGGAACCTCGAAGCTTTTTTGAATCCTGATAAAGAAATTTCTCCTGTCTTAAAGGAACAAACCGTTCCCAACGAATCAACTACTCCAAAGAAAGAAACACTGCATCTCACTGCCCACGAAGCTGTAGAAAAGGAGCCTTATGCGAGCCAGATGGATAATACATACTCAAAAGAAAAAATGTATGGAGATAAAGGCCCTGCCAAACTAGTACGTAATTTTAATCAATGTAATGTAACCTCTCTGGCAATGGCGCTCAGGAAGCTCCAGCCTCATGTAACATTAAAAAACAACACCATTAATCTCCTTATTTCAGGAGGAGGTTACACAGAAGATCAACGAAAAGAATTGGTATCCAAAGATCTTGAAGATCTTATCTTATTAAGATTTGAACAAGTGGGGGTAGATTATTTCTTGCCCCTTTTCGAAAGTGGTACTACCAAGCTATATCACCATCCACACCAATTCATTTCCTGTTTAAATAAAGTTGGGCTGGAAATACTTTCTACAAAAAAATCGAATTCAAGTATCTTTTTTGAAATCTATACACAGAAGGCATATCAAGAACATATTGTTCCAATGCTTCAAAAAGATAGTAAAGCTATTCTCTCTTCTTACTTAACAAGCGGAGGACATATTGTATCATTAGAAGAAATAAAATCTGACGGAATTGTCATTAATGACCCATACGGGGTATTAGGGTCTTCGCAAGGTGATTATGTCATAAACGGACAAAGGTTAAACGCTAAGTATAAAAAGATCATCAACGAAAGCCAAACAGTACTAACAAAAAAATTAATATATAACCCTCAAATACTAACTTTGTTAAATTCAATAAAGGATAATGAGGATAATAATTACTTCTTACCTCAAAATCTCGGAGAGAAAAATTTTTATTCCTGGAAACAAATTGAAACATATAAAATAGGCAAATGGATAGGCATATTATCATAATAACATTATATCTGCTGACAAGTCTAATATTCACATCATGTGATACAAGTAAAGACAAAACAAATAATATACAAAAAGAGGATGTCATACAGCAAAAAAAAATTATAACCGAAGATTCTATTATAAAACTATTCCGGTCAATCCCTTCTATTTCTTTTACTACCACATTACAACCCGAAGTAGTACTAAAAAACAAAGGGAAGTTTCTTAAACAAGGAGAATACTGGAAAATGTTTTATGACGAAAACGAAACAGAAGAAGACTCTGACAATTATGAAGAGGTAACGATTACGACAAAGGAGAATTACCTGTTAGTTCAGTATTTGTACGCAATGGATTTAAGAGAAATTTTATTTTATTATTCAGAAACTCATCAACAACTTCTGGCAATTTATAAAATTTCATTGGTTTATACCTCTACTATTCCAAATGACATTTTAAAAGTATACCGCATAAATCCTTCACTCCATTGGGAGGAGGTAACAGAAGAAATAATAGACATCCCAAAAACAGTTGATTATTTTGTACCAGGAGGAGAACCTTTGCTTTTTAATGATCTTTTTTCCATACAACTCAATGACTCTTTAATGATATTTAAACCAAATGTATATTTTACTCAGAATCTTGATACTATAATATACCACACTCATCCATTTTTCAAAATAGATAAGTCCAAATTAAATGACAGTATAATATGCTATTGGTTGAAGGAGTTTAACACCTTAAATACAAAAAAACATCCTCCTCACAATGATTTCAGATAAAAGCTGACATGAGAAATTACCTAATACTTCTAATTATCTCAGGACTTATTTCCTGTCAGGAAAGTCCTAAAGAGGATTCTTCTTTCCCGGACGTCGACACCATGGGGATAATACAAAATATTCCTTCGACAAAAACCTCCGGGGAATATTCCCCAACAGACACCCTTGCATTCTTATACAATTCTCTACCGGAAATACTAGCAGGTCCATTTGTAACCCTCCCGAAAACCTGGACAGCCTAAAATTAGTTAAATTTAGTAACTTA
>CAYTGJ010000008.1:52538-62733 GCA_964437245.1 uncultured Chitinophagaceae bacterium | reverse complement strand
TTTAAACCAGGTCAATCAAGAAGAAAATTAACCCAGCTTAGGCGGTTGCCAGAAAGAATGGCAGTAGGAAGAAATGAAATTTGAATGGTAAGGGATAACCGTCTGAGAGATTTGCTCTTTCACTAAACGGGTTTTAAAAAATGAGAAGTTGATTACGATAGCTGTAATCCCGCAGCAAGCACATACACAAAAAGGCGTACAGGTGTCTTCATGATGCTGGTGGCCTGAGTGGTCACCAGTCTGTTCCGTCTTGTCCCGTTCACAGTCAGTATTGTCCGTACATGGTATGTTGGAATATACCAGTATTAAAAGAGACAATATGATAGCAGTAAAACGCATGTACAAAAGTACATTTATATTAGATAAATCCAAAGCTTATGAAAGACTGTTTTGTTGATGAAACAGTGTTGCAACTATCCATTGTGTAATATTTTTAATTTTTGAGTTGGCGGATAGTATTGCCTTAACATGATTTTTTCCTAAATTCAGAGTTCAGAGAATAATTCAGTTTACGCTTCAAGAGAAAAGCGGTTGCGTTGCTTCATGTCTTTTTAAAAGTTTTTATGATGTATGGCCTGTCGGCCTTTAGTCTGACCACGAAAAAGATACTGCAACGCGGCCGCAGGTCGCCGGTTTGCTGGATTGGGTACCTAGGTGTGGTGGTACCGGCAGCCGGGTTTGTTTCAGCGTTAGCAGAGCGAAGCATTACAACAGGTAAATGAAATGAAGGAACAGGGCCTCATTCTGTAACAAGTATGTGAGTGTTCCTGAAGATGGCAGGCAGGTCATAAAAAATGCCACGATTATCGTGGCATTTTTTAGCTAATTAAAAATCTGTTCCGGTAGTGAGTGATTCCCACTTTTCAAGATTTTTGATCATGTTTTCAGCTTTGCTTTTTGCCAGTCCGAAAGCATCGCTTCCAAGGAACAAATGCAAAGCCGGATTTTCTTCTTCTGCCATTTGGATAATTGCGGCAACACCCTTTTCTGGGTCTCCAGGCTGATTGTTGTTAATCTGTTGCTGGTGAATGTCCTGTGATTCGCGTGCATTTTTGTAATCCGCAATTTGAATTTTAGGCGTAACCACTGAATCAGGGTTAAGGAAGTTGGTTCTGAAATACCCGGGTAATACTGCTGTCACATGAATGCCGAACGGTTTTACTTCCATAGCTAAAGCTTCACTAAAGCCTATCATGGCAAACTTGGTGGCGCAGTAAATACCGAAAGCAGGGAAGTCGCCCAGATAACCGCCAATGGATGATACGTTGAAAATATGCCCTGATTGTTGTTTCCTCAATTGTGGCAATGCCTGACGGATGACATTCAATGCGCCAAAAACGTTCACATCGAAATTTTGTCTGGCTTCTTCATCCGATAATTCTTCAACGGTTCCAATCAATCCGTAACCTGCATTGTTGACGATATTGTCTATTCTGCCGAATTTGGTAACTGTTTCATTGATGGCTGTTTTGACATTTTGTTCGTTGACCAGGTCAACCTCTAAAGCCAGAAATGAACCTGATTCCGGAATGTGTTTTAGTAAGTCAGCTTTTTTTCTTGAAGTAGCGGCAACTAAATCGCCTTTCGCCAATAATTGTTTAACCATTATCAGTCCGAAGCCTTTTGATGCGCCTGTAATAAACCATACTTTTTGTGTGCTCATAATGTTTGCTTTAAATTATAAAGCAAAGGTATGGCAGGATCAGGCGCTGCTAATTGCCCGACTCAAACAGATACTTGCAAAATTCAAACACTTCTGTAGAGGCCGGGTGTAATTGTTGTTTGTTTTTTGAAAAAATTGCTGAAATGAGCTGCCTCTTCAAAGCCAAGACAATAGCTGATTTCTGAGATATTCCAGTCAGTGTGTTTCAAAAGTGCTTTAGCTTCTGTGAGTACTCTTTCTGCGATCAGATCAGTAGTGGTTTTTCCCGTAGTTTCGCGGATGGCACGGTTGAGGTGGTTAACGTGAATAGACAATTCACCTGCAAAATCTCTGGCTGAACGTAGTATAAATCTTTGAGAAGTATTTTCGATCGGAAATTGACGCTCAAGCAGCTCTGTGAAGACTGCCGTGATTCTGGAGTTGGCGTCCGGATGTTGATACAGTGTTTCCGATGGCTGTCTTTTCAGTGCGTAATGTGTAAGCTCTGTGATATAATTGCGCAGTAAGTCGTATTTAAATGTATAATCAGAACTGTTTTCTTCAAATATTTTGAGGAAAATGGCGCTTATTTCGGCATCTTCTTTTTCACTCAGGTAATAGCTGGGCTTTCCGCCTACAGCAAACATGGGCAGGTCATCAAGGCGGCCTTTGATTTTTTCAGTGAAGAATGATTCGGTAAAAATGCAGAAGAAACCAGTGATGTCGCCTGAAATGGCTTCCCATGTATATGCCACATGCGGATTGGTAAACATCAGTGTGGTTCCGGCCACCTCAGTACTTTTGTCAGCATAATGATAACGGATATTTCCGCGGATCAGGCTGATTTTGTAAAAGTCGCGACGGCGGTATTTTACAGGAGAACCGTTGAGACAGTCTTCAAGACGGAATACATTGAAATGTCCGCTGGCCAATCTCGAATGTTCTGGCTGACTGTCAAATTTGTTTTTGTAGAATTCCGATAAGGTTTCTGTTTGCATGGTGAAATTTACAAAATTCAAACAAGATATGTTGTTTTTAGTCGGTTTAAAAAAAATACCATTTGAATTGTGTGTTGTCATTGCCATCAGTTTTATATAAATGTTGTAATACCGAGACGGTTTTTATGAATATTTAAAAATGGCTTCCTGTTTCCATAAGCAAACAACAAGACTAAAAATTTGCACCCTGTTCTGTGGCACACAGAACAGTAATTGTACTAAAAGTACCCAGGAATAAAAGGTTCTTGGGTACTTTTGTTATTAGTTAATAGTGTTTAGAATTACAAAAAGTTGGTAATTTAAAGTTTAGCTTGCTGGCCTGTGTGCCACAGATCAGGGAGTGGCTGAATGGAGGCCTTTAATACAAGTTACATATTAATGATGAAGGAAGGGTTAGAGATAAAACTTATCGGTTAGGTGCTCCTTATGGTGATAATCCAATTGATCATGAATGGATTAAGACGGGATTAAAATATTACGATAATAATAGGAATAAACTTGATGGTGATTTGTGGTAGAAAACAGTAGTATGGATTTTATAGGGCAATTATTTTGGTACGCGATGTTGATTATCTTTTTTGTCTTTCCAATTATTGGAAAGACAAAAAAGATAATCGTTCAATAATATTTAAAATCTTATTTGGTATTGTATTTTCGATTCTAATGTCATTAATCTTGGGAGTATTAGGTTGGAGCATTATATTCAGAGATGGTATAGGGAATTAATGGGTGACTTTAATGTACATCTTTCACCTTGGTCTGTGGCACACTCAAATTGATTATGGTATAATACTAAAATTTGGCCATAGATATGTCTACTCCCATTAAAACAATAATATATGATTATGGATTTCGGTTTACTTGCAAAAAGAGTTTTGAGTGCTTTTATAGATTATGTTGTGGCTGGCATATTAGGGTTTTTAATATTCTATTTTCTTGAAGTATTTGATATAGTGCCTATAAACTATATTCCAACTCCTATATTTGACATATCGTTTCCGATATTTTTAGTGTTTTTATTTTTTCTAAATAAAGATATAGTTTTCAAAGACGGTTCTTTAGGGAAGAAACTAATGAAAATTAAGGTTGAGTTATTCGGTAATAATAGATTAAAAGTATTAAGGTTGATTTTTAGAAATGTTTTTTCCTTTTTCTGGCCACTAGAGTTTTTGTTTATACTATTTTATGGGAAAAAAGTAGGTGATTTTATGTGTTGTACAAAAGTTGTCAATTAACGTGTCATTTTCCGCCGTTATTGATCTTATGACCAAAATCCCAAATCCCCAACACCAACTAGTCCAAGGTACTGTCTGTAAAGTCAAGTAATTTGATATAATATTTTCAAGATTTTGTTATTTTTGAGTCATGAAAGAGAACTTTCGGTCTTTTGTCGAGAGTTCATCTTGTGTAGCTGCGCTAGTCGCAGCTACTTTTTTAGGTGGCTTTCCTTTTTATTTAAAGTGGAAAGGAAAGTTCTCTATCAACCTCTGATAGTTCGGCAGGGCTTAGAAACTGCATCATAAAAAAGGTGTTCGAAACTTCGAACAGAGGTGAAATACCCTTGTGTTGCTACTAATTATTAGGTTCATGCCCCGGTCGCGTCTCCTGACCGACCGGAAGCTTATGAGATCCCTGTATTTGGAGCAGCTTTTTGTTATGAGCTGATTATTCCTTGTTGCAAGCAGCAGCTTTCTTTATTTTCCAGTCTTCTGGTGTTTTTTGCTTCCGCGATTTGAAGTGTCATATCGATCGGTTTCATTCCTGATATTACTTCATTAGGCGAATGTTTCTCTAATACCGGTTGGTAAAGGTTATTGTAATAATCGACCAGCTCAGGGAGTATTTTTTGTAAACTCTATTATGAGACAGGTATAGATGAATTTGGTTTTTTGACGCATTACATGGAACGGTTTGGATAGAGATGGGTTAATTTGCTGTTCTGTGTGCCACAGACCAGGGTGTGGACACAAAAAGATGGTTCTCATGAAGTATATGATAACAAAACTCAACAGTATAATACTGTTGATAAAAATGGAGATACAACTCACGTAAGAGAGAAAGATGTAAATGGACAAAAGCAGACTAATTATGAACTAATACAGCCTCGTAAGAAAAGATAAATTGTAACTATGAAATATTTAATTCTAACATTAAGTTTATGCATGATGTTTTCTTGTAATACAGAGAAAACGAATTGTAGAGAAATGCCATATATTATTGTTGATAAGTATAAAGATAGCTTATTTATTGGCGATACTTTGAAAGGCATTATTCGTATATCAGATACCACGTTTCTTCGGATGATTACTCAGGATGGATATTCTTCAATTAATCCTATTGTATTTTTAGATGGAGAAAAAGCGGTAGTAAATAACCAGGAAACAATAGTTAATTATTATATAGATTCTACTTTTGTTGAAAAATATTGTGATAGTACTGGTTATTTTAGTTTAGGGATTGAAATGATGATACCTCATCCACAAAGAAAGGGAGATGTAACTTTAAGTAGTGGAATTGATGGAACTATAATCAGTAGATAAGTAGTATTAATGTGCTGCCAGTCTTAGAACCCGCGCAAAACCATAAAAAATGTGTTCGAATTTTCGAACAATGTCAAAATGTGTTTTATATGGTGCTAATTGAGGTTCAAGCCCCGGTCGTGTCTCCTGACCGACCGGAATATTGAAGGAGCTTACGAAAGTCAGGGGGCGTTTGCTGGAGTAGACCGGTAGTACACCGTACAATGAGAGAAAAATTAAATTTTAGCCATTTGGGACCTGTTAAAAGCAGCATCTTTCCTTATTTTCCAGCCTTCTGATGTTTTTTGCTTCAGCCATTTGAAGTGTCATATCGATCGGTTTCATTCCCGATATTACCTCATTAGGCGAACGTTTCTCTAATACCGGCTGGTATAGGTTATTGTAATAATCGACCAGTTCAGGGAGTGTTTTTTTTAAACACTCGATAGGGTCAAAACACTTACCATATATCACAAACCGTTTGAATTTCTTATTAAAAGCCTCGATCATATTGTTTGAAGAATTGTGTTTATAGGTGGCAATTACCTTTTCTACCTTTAAAGAATCCAGTAAAGAATTGACATCCCAACTAGTGCAAGTTTATTATCCTGGTTCAAGATAACGAAGTGTATCTTGGACCAGCAATGATGTTATGCTTTTAGCTTATACAAGCCAGCCAGCCGTAGATTCTCTTTGATAAACAATAACGTAAGCGTTAGGTGCTGGTATTGTTACTTAACCAGATCAAAGCTTACTTTAACTTTAGCTGTAATTATAATGAAGCCGGGTTCTAGGATATAATCATCGTTGTCATACAGGTATGTGATGTTTTCTTTACCGTGGTCATTTTTGAGATTATACCATTGATAGTCAGGTGTGTATATTTCCTCAATGGTATGTGCCCGGCCGATTGATTGTCCCAATTCTTTTGCCAGTAATGCCGCTTTTGTTCGGGCTGAAATAACGGCTTTTTGCTTTGCCTGGTATTGTAAATCTGTAAGGTTACGTACACGGTAATCCATGTAATGGAATTTGATAAAACCGAGTTTATTAAGCTCCAGAAGTATCCTGTCAGTTTTAGTCAGGTCGTTGATAGTGATATAAATTTCTTTGGTGTACATAGAATCTTCAATCTGAATCTGGCTCTGGCTGATATTTTTTTCATCAAAATCGAATATTTTAATGCGGCTATCTTCTGTCCTGAAAATATTAAATGGATCATTGTTAATAGCAACAGCCTTGATACCTTTACTCACCTTGAAAGCAAGAATAACATGGTCTGGTTTCGCTTTGATTACCGCCTGACCTTCAGTTGTAATTAATGGGATGTTTTGGAGCTGAGCATGTGCAGAAAAGCTGATAATAAAAATATATGCTATAAAAAGGGGGATTTGTTTCATTTGTTTTCCAGGTAAGCAGTGTGTTGAATTAAAGTTGTAAGTTATCAAAAATATTGCTCAGGAAATGCTTGCCCGGGAAAGAAAGCATCAAAGTATTTTGCCAATTGTATACTTAATACTTATGTGATATTGAATTAAGACTTTTGAAAAAAAACGAGTACTTTTGGTAAATTTTTCACTATGGCTAAAAGGTTAATCAATAAAAAGCTCCCTGCGTTTACATTGACGGAATTGTTGGTGGTATTGGTAATTATAGGTATTCTGGTTTTATTGGCTTTGCCAAACCTTATGCCATTGATTTCGAAGGCAAAATCTACTGAAGCAAAAATACAGCTGGAACATTTGCATACACTGGAAAAGACTTATTTCTATGAGCATTCCAAGTATTCTTCTGATTTAGGAGTATTGGGGTTTGAACAGGAAAAACTGGCTACTGAATCTGAAAGTGGTAAAGCAAATTACAGAATTGAAGTAGTGTCTTCTTCTCAGAATACATATGTTGCCAGAGCTACTGCGGTTGTCGATTTTGATGGCGACGGTACTTTCAATGTGTGGGAAATAGATCAGGACAAGAATCTGAAAGAGGTTACAAAAGATTAAGGTGCAGTTTTTATTTGATGGCACTATTGTAGTTATGCTTTTGCTGCTTGCCATTCAGGATTGGAAAGACAGGGAGGTCAACTGGTATTGGTTTCCGTTGCTGGTTGTGGCAGCTCTGGGAAGAGCATATTTTATGGATATTGATTTTCTCGCTGTATTGGTGCAGATGAGTATGAGTTTGTCCTTTGTATTGTTCAATACTGTTGTCTTGTTTGTATATTTGTACTTGCGCTATGGAAAAACGGCTATTCTGTCTGGTAATCTGATCGGGTCTGGCGATTTACTGTTTTTTCTGGTATTGGTTTGTTTCGGTTCTTTTCTACATTATTTACTGTTTTTTACGGTAAGTTTAGCAATTTCCCTATTGCTGTGGATTTCCCTTAGAAGATATTCCCGATATGATACTGTGCCATTGGCAGGTTTACAGTCCGTTTGTCTGGCTCTGGCCTGGCTTTGGGGCTCTTTTAGTAAGTACGATACTTATAATGATGAAGGTATAATAGCATTGCTATTTGCTTAAGTTTATGGAATTAACAGAAAATACCTTATTAACAACAGAGCAACTTCAGCTGATTTCTTTAGATCAGGCCTGGCATTACCGCATTGTACCTTATTATGGTGATGGGGTTAAGCTTCATTGTTGGGTAGATGAAACTGTTTACCATGATTCGCTGCTGGATGAGCTGGAAATGATTCTCGGTAAGCAGATACAACTGTCGAAAGCTGCTACACCGTCTATCCAGACAGCGCTTACCAGATTTTACAGAAAAGAGGAGAAGAAAGAGGGGCATCAGGTAGCGACTTATGAAGGGAAGTCTGACGATTTTTTGCAAAAGCTGATTTCAGAGGCTAAGGTACTTGGAAGCAGTGATATTCACATTGAGACTTATGAAGGTAAATGCCGGGTACGTATCCGTATTGACGGTATGCTGGTAGAGCGTTATAAACTGAATAAAATAGAGTATCCGACGCTGATCAATAAGATTAAGATTTTATCCAATATGGACATTGCTGAAAAGCGTTTGCCACAGGATGGACGTATCTTTTTCCAGAACGACGGACATAAGTTTGATATACGTGTATCAGTACTGCCTACTTTGCATGGAGAAAAAGTGGTAATGAGGCTTTTGAGCAACGATGCTACCAATATCGACATCGCTAAGCTTGGTTTTTCAGAGTTTGACCTGAATAACTATATGGAAGGTGTTCGCCGTCCGCATGGTATTATGCTCATAAGTGGGCCTACGGGTTCCGGTAAAACAACTACTTTGTATGCAACTTTGAAATTGCTTAACAAAGAGTCCAGAAATCTGCTGACAATTGAAGATCCTATTGAGTATACACTTGAGGGCGTAAACCAGGTTCAGCTGAAAGAGAATATAGGTTTGAGCTTTGGTGCAGCGCTGAAGACATTTCTGCGTCAGGATCCGGACGTGATTATGCTTGGGGAGATTCGTGATGCCGAAACAGCAAGCATGGCTATCCGGGCGGCGTTAACGGGTCACCTGGTACTTTCTACCATTCACACAAATTCTGCCTGGGGTACTATTTCCCGTCTTATTGATATGGGGGTTCCTTCATTTTTGTTGGCTAATACATTAAACACTTCTGTGGCTCAAAGACTGTTACGTAAATTATGCGTGCATTGTAAAGCTGAAGAGGTTTTTGAGGAGGCACTATATCCGAGACAATTTATTCCTTCCAGAAAGCTTTCCCGGCATTGGGTGCCAAAAGGTTGCAGCGAATGCCACTTTACCGGATATAAGGGGAGAAAGGCTGTTTATGAGGTAATTCCGATAGATGCAGAGATGGCCATCAATATAAAAAATGGTATCTTTGACGTTTCCGAATTATTGAAAGTGCGAGGAGTTAAAACGCTTACTGATAATGCATTCGAGCTTTTTGAACAAGGGGAAACTTCTCTCGAAGAGGTTTATCCTTTGCTTTTTAATTATTAATCTGATTTATAAGTGAAACTTTGGTTTAGAGTAACTGTATTGTCTGTCTTGATGGTTTTTGGTTCACTGCTGGTAACAGCGCAGGATCGCTTTACTGTTATTGAGGGAAAGCTGGATAAGCTTGATAATGATGTACCCGGCTTAAAAGAAACGGTGGATTTTTCTGTTGCCGGTGTTTCTATTCAGGAGTTTTTGCGTGGTATTGCTGAAACACATAACCTGAATATTAGTATTGATCCTACGCTTTCGATCAGGATTACTAATAATTTTACCAATGAAAAGGTAAAACAGGTATTTTTATTCCTTTGCAGGGAATACGACCTTGATATTATTTTTGTTGGTTCTATTTTGTCTTTTAAAAAATATGTACCGCCTGCAGAAGTGCCTGTAATTGCTCCGCCCAAGGAAGTAGTAGTGACTTATAATAATTATGGAGAAAGTGTTTCCTGGGATTTTAAAAAAGATACGCTGGACAAGGTTGTAAAGAAGATAACGCAGCTGACCAAGAAAAATGTTCTGGTTGGGGCAGGTCTGGAAACAAAAACAGTTTCTGGCTATGTGGAAAATATGCCTTTTGAAAATGCGTTGGAAAAAATGGCCTATACAAATCAGCTAAAGTATACCAAAACTAAAGACAATTTTTTCATCCTGGAAAAACTGGAACAAGAAACTGCTGCAACAGCTTCAGGAAGTGGAGGAAGTAATTATAGCAATAATAACGGTTTCAGTACAAAAGCGAATAGTGGCAATCTTCTGATAGAAATTGTAAATTCTCAGGATTCGCTACGCAGGCTCATTAATTTAGATGCAGTCAATGTTCCTATTGTTGACGTGATTAAAACTGTTTCCAGAGAATACAAGGCAAATTTTTTCATGTTTGCAGAGCCAAAGGGCAATACAACTACAAGAGTGACCGGAGTGAGTTATGACGAATTATTGTCGTACCTGATGCAGGGGACAGATTATACCTATAAAAACCTGAACGGTATTTATACTATTGGCGACCGTATTCAGGAAGGGCTGCGGGCTCACAAAGTAATTCAGCTGAAGCACCGTTCGGCAGAAACCATTCTTGAGC
>CAYTGJ010000008.1:27228-52528 GCA_964437245.1 uncultured Chitinophagaceae bacterium | reverse complement strand
TCTTGAGCATATTCCCGCAGAATTAAAGAAGGGGGTAGAAATCAAACATTTCAAAGAGTTGAATGGTCTGATATGCAGTGGCTCAGAACCCCGGATTAATGAAATAGAACAACTTGTTTTACAATTGGATAAGGTAGTGCCTATGATTCTGATTGAGGCAATGATTATCAATGTGAGTAAAACAAAAACCATCAAGACAGGTATTACTGCCGGGGTTTCCGATTCAACCGTTACTACCAAAGGTACATTGCTCTCTGGTTTAGATATGAATTTAAGCTCGGGTACAATTAATAATATCCTAAACCTGGTAGAGCTGAACAATGTCTTTAATCTTGGTAAGGTAACGCCTAATTTTTATATGAGTATCAGTGCGCTTGAAGCACAGGGTAATATTCATGTCCAGGCAACACCTAAATTATCTACACTGAATAGTCATGAAGCCAGTTTGAAAATAGGTCAGACAAGGTATTATGAATTGGCTACGCAAAATACGATGGGATCACTTACCCCGTCTGTTACAAGAACTGTCCAATACAATTCCATTCAGGCAGATTTGTCACTTAAGATCAATCCTACAGTTTCAATTGATGACCAGGTGACTCTTGAAATAGAAGTTTCTAATTCGGATTTTACTGATTTGCCGGCGGCAGGTCCTCCTCCAACAGCTACTAGTTCTTTTAAATCTATTATCAGAGTCAGGAATGAAGATATGATTGTATTGGGTGGACTGGAGAAGTTCGAAAAATCGGAAAAAGGAAGTGGCATTCCTTTCTTGTCGAGAATACCGGTGATCAAATGGTTGTTCAGCAGCCGCACAAGAACGAAGACCAAATCGCGTCAGATTGTGTTTATTAAACCGACAATCATTTATTAAGAATGCTGCAGCAAATTAAAAATAAGCTCACCAAACCTGATAAACTGATTGGAGTATCTCTACAGATTCAACCGTCAGGAGATTTGCTGCTGTCTTATTGCCTGGTAGCTTTTAAAAAGGAAAAAGCATTTGTAGTTCAGCATGGAACGTTAAATTCGATTGATGAATTGGCAAATACTATTGAGGATAAGTCAAGTCCTTTAGTATTGTCAATAGACGGTAAGGGTATATTGAATAAGAATTATGCAGATGACCTTATCAATCTATTGCCTGTTAAACAGGCAGCCCAGTTGATTCCTTCATTAAATGTAACTGATTTTTACCTGCAATCTTACAGGGATACTACGGGAGGCATATTGTCTCTTGTCCGAAAGGAACAGCTTACTGAATTAGTACAGAATTTCAAGGATAAAGGATTTAGTCTTTTAGCCTGCAGTTTGGGAAATTATAATGTTTTACCTTTTAGTAGCATGCTGATCAACCTGCCAACGGAAGAATTGATAGGTAGTGAGAAGGTAAAGGTTTTGTTAGAAATGAACCCTGTTGTAGTGATAGGAGAGTCAAGGATTTCAAATATAGAGTTTTCTGCATTTGCGCTGGCATTAGGATATTTTACAGAATATTTACAAAGTGTTGATGCGGTAGAATTTCATGCATTACGTGAAGAATTTATAGAAAAGAAATTTTTTACGAAGCTTGGCATAGGTGTTCTTGGAGCCATGTTCGGTATTCTGCTATTAAATTTTATTGTTCTGCAGTATTTGGCAGGGGTAAATAAAACACTGGTTGAAAAACAGGAATTGATAGGTGATAGATCTGGTGAGCTGAAATCTTTGGAAGACAACATTACAAAGAAGGAAGTATTTCTTAAAAAGGTAGGCTGGGGTGAACAGGAAAGATTGGCTTTTTATGCTGACAAGGTTGGAGCGACAGTACCATCAGGTTTGCGCTTGGTTTCAATGCAGATTAATCCGGAAGATGAGCGTAAGTCGAAAGAGAATAGACATTTAGTGATTATCCCCGAGCGTATCACAATTTCGGGAGAAAGCAGTTCTGCAATAATCGTAAATGATTGGGTGAAAACTTTTGAGGCGCAGGAGTGGGTTGAATTTGCCAAAGTGGAAAGCTACCAGTTTGATTTTAAAGATAAGGTGGGGAAATTTGTTGTTCAGTTAAGTGTGAAATAAGTGGAGTTTTTTGGCATACATATTACCTATAAGAAACTTAACACCTACTTGCTGGTGGCAATTGTGCCTTTAGCATTTATTGTCTATCAGCTTGGCATTGCCAGAAGCCTTGAATTAGCAAAAGATAATAGCAGGCTTGAAAGTAACCTGAATGCCGAGATAGAGTCTCCTGACAGAATTCAGAAGTTGCAAAAAAAAGCTCTTCAAATTGATGCTCTTTTTAAAAATTATGTAGCCAATGAGGTGCGTGATCGGGAAGTTGTTTTGTCATTGATCGGGGATTTTTGTTTTAAGAATAGATTACTGGTTTACAAAGTGCCGGAAGTAACCACACATGAAGCGGATGGCTATACTATAGAGACATTTGAGTTTGCTGTGCAGGGAGGATACCTGAATATGGTACGTTTGGTCGATTACCTTGAACAGCAGGAGCAGATCGGGAAGATTGCTTCTGTTAAGTTTGAATTGATAAAAGATATGGCTACTAAAACCAATTTGTTGATTGGTAAAATATTTCTACAAAGAATAATTGTCGATGAAAAGAAATTACGGTAAATACTTAACTCTTTTAGGAGGTTTAATAGTATTGTTAACATCTTGCGAAAAATTGCTGGATAAAGATATTAGTTCTGATAAATTAAATATCATTTCTCCGGGAGATTCTCTGGAAACGCCTGTTTTGGCACAGACGTTTTGGTGGAACAAACTAGATGGTGCAACCAGTTATAATTTACAAATTGTAAGTCCTAGCTTTGAAAATCCTACAGGTTTACCTCCCATAGATACAACAATCACAGGGAATCGTATTGCATTTCCTCTAAAGGAAAATACCAACTACCAATGGAGAATATCAGCTAAAAATGGTTATAGTAATACAAAGTATATTGTAAGGTCATTATTCATTACAAAGAATGATAATCTGGCTCTTCAGAGTATTATTGGGATGATACCTAAAGATAAGGATTCCGTAGCCATTTCATCTGATGGAAATGCGGCCCTGCAGTGGACTTCCATAAAATATGCTCAAAATTATGTTATCAAAATTGACACTCTGGCTACGGGTGTTACCAAGAATATTTTGACGGCTACCATTCTTAATGATACTACGACTACAGTAACAATAGCTAAAACTAACCTTCTCAAAAAAGGAGGAGCGTATAAATGGTCTGTCCAGGCATTCAATGCTAAAAGTCACACCTCTGAAATGATAAACTTACCAACATTTAAGGTCAAAAAGTAATTGAAAAATAAGAAAGTAACATATCTTTTACTGGCAAGTGTTGCTGTAGTGTGGGGGCTCATTGTATATCGTATTGTATTAGGGCTGGGCGATGATACTGATAGTCTTGCTGCTCCTTCCGCTAAAAAAGACATAGTAGTTTACTCTGAAAAGAAAGAGGCTTATAAGTTGTTACTTAATTATGCCGATCCTTTTTTGAAAGGGGGGAGAGGTATTTCTTCCGGTTTAACAGGGGGAGCGCTTAGTACTAATGTATATGCTTCTTCAGCTACCAGGCAGCCTGCTAAAGTTACAGCTAAAAAGGAACCCAAGCCGGTGGTTGCTCCGGTAGTAATTGACTGGAGTTTTATCAGCTATATTGGCCTGATAGGTAATAGAAACAGCGCTCAGAAAATAGGCTTATTAACTGTTCATGCCAAAGAGTTTGTAGTTAAAGAGAAGGATGTTGTTGACGGTGTAACAGTTGTAAGGTTAACCAAAGATACATTGGCCGTTTCTTATAATAGTACAAAGCATTTAGTGGTCAGGAACCGCTAAACTTTGAAGGTTGATGTAATTCGTTTGATAAATTATATGTTATGTATAAGTACATTTTAAAGGTATTATTTTTAGTTGCCTGCTTTTCTTATAGTGTTTTGGGTCAGGATATATTGTCAGACAGAGAGATTGAAAAATTGCTTCAAAATGACAAAGTTGTATTGAATTTCCCTGATTCAACAATCAATTTTTCGGTTTTGACTGAGAGTAAAAATGTAAAGATTGATGAGACCAAATTTTACTATTGGTTTAGGGCAGGTGCTGTCAGGTATAATCGTGGCGGATACGATGGTAAATTATTGACAGATGCATACAGGTCATTTTATCAGAACCTTAATTTAAAAAGTCAGGGAAAATTCAAAAATGGATTGAAGGTTGGTACCTGGAGAAGTTGGTATGTTTCAGGTGAAAGACAAAAAGTTGAATATTGGAAAAAAGGTCTTATACATCGTAAAGCGTATTATTACGATGAAAGTGGGGCATTGATTTATACTTTAAAGTATAGGAATGGAATAGCTGTAAAGAAAAAACTTTCAAAAGCTGAAAAGAAGATAGAGAAAGAAGCGGCCAAAGAAGAGAAAAAGCAAAAAAAGGCATTGCGTGAAGCAGAAAAGAAAAGCAAATCATCAGGAAAAAAGAAAAAAGACAGTAAATCTGCTAGTAATACAACTGCTCAGCAAGAACAGTTAAACTCTTCCAACGGGAGTAAAACAAAAAGTTTTTGGCCATGGGACAGACATAAAAAGAGTAGAGAAGCAAAAAAACAGGCTAAACTAAACAGCCCTAAGATTGAAAAGCCTAAAAAGAAAGCGAAAAAAGAAGTTAAAGCTGAAAATATTAAATAACCGGAGAAATGAAGCTGAAGGCCAATTCGCTGTTTATAGTAATTGTACTGTCTCTTGTGATTGGATTACTATGTTCGGCATTAGTTCTGATGGCTTATTTCAGTAAAGTTCAAATTACCAGAAACCTGATTCAGCAACAGCTCATAGCCAATGTTGAGTCAGGTTTAGTTTTATTATCACTAAATAATGATGCGTCTTATAACAGTCCTGTACTGATAGACTTACATAAAGAAGAACGGGATTCTGTATTGCTCCAAAAAAAGGAATGGGGGATATTTGAAGTAGGCAGTGTAACAGCATTTTTCAAAGGAGATACCTGCAAAAAAACTTTTTTATTGGGTTATAAGCCAGATAAAATTTCAAAGAGTGCCATTTGGCTTACCGAGAACTACAGGCCATTATCATTGGCAGGGAACACTTCTATCAAAGGAGATTGCTATTTGCCGGAATCAGGTATCAGCAGGGTATATATTGAAGGAAAAGGGAGTTTTGTAAAACAATTGGTGGAAGGGAAAATCAGCAAGAGCAGCCCCCAATTGCCAGAGTTGAATGAGAAGATTAAATCGGCTGTTATAGAGTCTCTTAACGGGCAGTTTTCAAATGTTGCTACACAAGAATTTGGCCAGTCATTTCAGGCATCAGAAGCACTTTATCGGGGGTTTGATAAGACTCCGGTTTGTCTGACATCATCAGACTCGGCTTTGACCATTTCGCAGGAGATAAGAGGAAATGTTATTATTGCAGCCAAAGGGAAAGTTATTATCACCAATCGTGCAAGGCTCCACGATATCAGGGTTTATGCCAATTCAGTAGTAGTGGAGTCTGGTTTTAAAGGTTGCCTTCAGATTTTTGCAAAAGACTCTATCGTTCTGCAAAAAGATGCCCGGTTGAGTTACCCGTCTGTACTAGGGTTAATAAAACTGGTTGTCAAAGAGTTTCAGCCTTTTATTCGCTTGCAAAAAAACTCTGCTATGTCAGGGCTCATCATTATGGATCAGGAAATGATGGATAGGATGAAGGTAAGACTGGATATCGAAACCGATGCAATTTTACTGGGTCAGGCTTATGTAAATGGTTTTGCCGACATCAAAGGGAAGCTCTATGGGAATATCATTTGTGATAAATTCCTGCTGAAAACCCCTTCTTCCATTTATGAAAACCATTTGATGGATGCAATTATTGACCGGACAAAATTACCTGCCTCTTTTGTGGGGTCAGCCATTTTGCCCTCCAAATCGAGAAAAGAGGTTGTTAAATGGTTTTAAAGGAGAAATTGTCTTCTTCCTCTTTGCTTGAGGTAGTGGTAGCTATGTTGCTGGTTACTATTATTATGAGCCTGTCAATGGGCATTTTTACCAATATTATGAAAAACTCTTTTAATGCCAGAAAGGTTGAGGCGTTTGTAAGAATTAAAACCCTGGCTTTTATTGCTCAAAAAGAGAAACGCTTTTTGACAGAAGAGTTTACTGAAACAGATTATAAAATAAAGAAGAAAGCCGATTATTATGCAGGAGCAACCGGGGTTATTCAATTGCTATGGTACGCAGAAGATGAGGAAGGCCGGATACTCGCTGAATACAGACAAATTATAGCAGAAGATGCGCCAGAAGAGTAAGCAGGAAAGGATTTTACCGGGTGCTTTTTCTCATAGGGTAAAAGCATTTACAATAATAGAGATGACGGTAGTGATGCTACTAAGTGCTATTGTGATTTCTATGGCATATTTTGCATTTGAGTTATTGAGTCGCCGCTATGTAAAGTATAAAGAGCAAAGTGAAGTATTTTATAAGGTAACTTTACTGGATCAGTTGCTAAGCCGCGATTTCTTTGTTTCAGATTCTATAAAATCAGAAGGTGAAATACTAAAGGTTTATAAAGCTGATATAACGAGCGATTATCATTTTGGAAGTAAATATGTAGTACGCCAGTTTTCCGGACAGACAGATACATTTTATTTTAATGTGGAAAAAAAGGAACTACTTTATAATCAGCAGCTTATTGCTGACGGGAATAGTATGACAGATCAGTTAAATCTGACTCTTTTATTGAATGGTAAAGTATTGGAGTACAACTACATTAAACATTATTCTGCTGCAATCAGGATTAACAAAGCACTGAACGAAACACGATGACAGGCATAGATTTAAAAAAACTTGCACCTAAACCTGTAGGACGGGTAACGATGAGCGGGGAAGAAGCCGGTTTCATCGATAAGTTAACAGCACTGCTCACTAAGGATTTTAGCTTTTCAGGTGACCAGCTTGCCGATAAGAAAAAAGAGGCTTTTTATATGGAACTTGGGATTCTCGTTGCCGCAGGAGTGGATATACGGACATCGCTTGAAATTATTGAAGAGGAACAAACTATTGAGAAAGAAAAAGTTCTTTATAAGACTATCAAAGAAAATGTTGTAAAGGGGAGTAGTCTTTCGGAAGCCATTAAACTTAGCGGGAAATTTTCTGACTATGAATATTTCTCTATTCAGATAGGAGAGGAAAGTGGAAAGCTGTCGGCTGTTTTAAAAGAACTGGCGTCATATTATCAGAGCAAGATCAAGCAAAAAAGGTTAATGATAGGTTCCTTATCATATCCCGTACTGGTTTTATGTACTTCTCTGGGTGCTATTTTTTTTATGATGCACTTTATCGTTCCCATGTTCGCTGATATCTTCAAAAGATTCGGAGGTGATTTGCCGGCATTGACTCAATTTATTATGACTATGTCTGATTTTGTCAGTGACACCTTTGTACTTGGTTTTGTTGTTATTACAGGTGTCAGTATTTTCCTTTATACCCAAAAAGAACAGCTCTGGTATCGTCGTTTTTTTTCAACATTAGTATTGAAACTCCCATATATGGGGGAAATTGTACGAAAAATTTACCTTGCCCGCTTTTGCAATTCGCTTGACCTGCTGGTTAGTTCCAAAGTACCGTTGTTAAAAGCAATAGGTCTGATCAAGCAGATGATCAAATTTTATCCGTTGGAGGTATCTCTTACCGAAATGGAGCATGCCATTATGCAGGGAGAAGCTTTGCATGTGACTATGAGCAGGTTTACCATATTCCCCAAACGTATGGTATCACTGATTAAAGTAGGAGAAGAAGTAAATCAGCTCGAACAGTTTTTCAATAAGATTGCTAAACAGTATACTGAAGAAGTTGAACATCAGAGTGCCATGATCGGGAGCCTCATAGAACCTGTGATGATTATTTTCCTGGGGCTTATTGTAGGTGTAATTCTGGTGGCAATGTACCTGCCTTTATTCCAGTTGAGCAGTAGTTTTGGGATATAATCTAATCTCTGCGGAATTATGTTTTTTCCCCGCAGATAACGCAGATATGATTTAAAACCCCGGTTCTGAAAGTTTAATAATCAATAAAACCTGCGCTATTGGCGGGTAAAATTCAGAATCTCTGTTTAAACGAATCAGGTAAGGTATGATGAAACGGATACTCAACTTCTTTTTATGTTTTGTTCACAGAACATGAACGTTTAAGAGTATTTTGGCCACAACTTAATATACAGGAAAGTACAAATATGGCTTTGGACTAAAAAATGGTAGCCGGAAATTATGGTCTTTTCGGGCTGAATTTATCCCTTCATTTCTACTTTCAGATGACGGTTTAAATAGATGATTAATTTACTTTCCAATATCCACCATTATCTCCGCCAATTCTTTCTAATTGACCTTGTTGCTTTAACCGCCTAATACTTCTTTCAACTGTACTTATTGATAGGTTTGTCGAGTTAGACAATTCAAGCGTTGTTATATTGGAATTGTCTGTAACTAAAGTTAGTATCATACGGTCATTTTTCTCCGTCACCTTCTCCGTCACTTTCTCCGTCACTTTTACTTCCGCAGCCAGGAAAGTAATCTGTAAACCACCAAATTCTGTAGTAAACAGCGGTTCTTTCAATTTGGCATTTACACACTCATCAATGATTTTAGAAATACCACGACCCCAGGACTCAATCATACCAGCCCTGAATAATGTATTAGCAATGTCTGGGTTTGAGGGCTTGGATGGATGTTTACCTAAAATAGTTTCAATTGTCCAGCTTGGCGGTAAGTGACCTTCATTCCAGATGATAAGCTGATCAGGATATACTTTGATCTGAATAGGAATACCGCTGCTGTAATCTTTGTGAGCTACAGCATTCAGTAGAGCTTCTCGTAAAGCTGATTCTGGATAAGGATATTGCTCTGTTCTATTAATGCCTTCATAGCCAATATTAGCACTCATATACTTAGTAAGCAGCAAATCCATTGTTTTGTCTACCTGCTCAAATAAATTGCCATGGATCTCATCCTGATAAATCAAATCAGACTCCGATTTGAAATAATCGATTTTAATAAATGCACCTGTTGTGAATTTCTCTGGATCTTTATAAAACAGCAAAGAGCAGGCACGCTTTAGCTGATGGTCTTCCAGCAAACGCAAATTCTCTAACAAAACCTCAATACTATCTGTAAACAGGTTTTCATCAACTCTTTTAGACTTTCTCGCTCTCTTTTTGAAGTTTTCAAAAGCACTAAAATCTAAGTCTGCGATTTTTAGATTGGGTAAAGGTATTCCATCCCAATGTTTACCGGATTTCTGAAGTATGAATTTGTTGAGTGAAGCGCCTTTCAATTCCTGTTTGGTGCTGCCAGTTCTATAGTGGTATTCACCTTTATAATTGACCGGATAGGGGTAAGGGTCAACTTTGATTTCAAGTAGGTCTTTGCCATTCTCCTTAATCAGATTCACTTCTACCAGAATACCGAGAATGTCGCGTACTTTATTAGGAATATCTTCGAGCAGCTTGTGGACATTCGCCAGATCAACAGCATTGCCTTTATCATCTTTCCCAATGATCAATACACCACCATTTGCATTAGCAAAGCCAGCAATCCATTTGAGATATTCATCTCTCCAGGATTCTTTCCATTCTATATGTTGGTTTTCTTGATTCATGAATGTTAGGTAATTGAATTGCAAAGTAAACGGTTTTACACATGGGCTAAAAGCATATCCGTATATAATCAAAAAACACCACGCTAGCTGAGCGCGAAGCCGAAGCCACTACTTTCCGATACAGAATTTCGAGAAGATGTTATCCAAAAGATCTTCGGTAGTAATTTCTCCTGTGATTTCGCCCAGGTGGAAGAGTGACTGGCGTATGTCCATAGCGAGGAAGTCGCCGGTAATGCCATTGTCAATGCCTGTAATGACACGTTCAAGTGCTGCAGCCGTGTTGCTAAGGCTTTCGTAATGGCGTACGTTTGTAACTACTGTATTACCCTGGCGGAAAGTGTCGGCCTTTACTGTTTTGAGTAGTTGCTGCTTAAGTTGATCTATCCCTTTTTTCTCTGATGCAGATATCAGGATAAGGTTATGGTTTTTAGAAAGCTCATGGAAACGGTATTGTAAACCTTCTTCTGCCTGGTCTATCTTGTTGCCTACCAATAGGTGTGGGATATTCAGTTCATCTATTTCTTCTACAGCTACTTTAAGATCTTCCGGGTTGATTGAGTTTACATCAAACAAATAAATGATAAGACTTGCATCTTTCATTTTCTGACGGGTTTTTTCAATGCCTATGGCTTCCAGTTTGTCTTCTGTGTCGCGGAGCCCGGCAGTGTCGATAAAGCGGAAAATGATACCGCCTACGTTTACTTCATCTTCTATAGTATCGCGTGTTGTGCCTGCAATTTCAGAAACAATGGCACGGTCTTCGTTCAATAGGGCATTGAGCAGGGTAGACTTGCCTGCGTTTGGTTTACCTGCAATCACGGTTGGCACTCCATTTTTGATAACATTGCCCAATTCAAAGCTTTGCAGCAAGGGGTTTACTACGTTGAGTATGTTATAGATGAGATTTTTAAGGTCCAGTCGGCTGGCAAATTCCACATCTTCTTCGGAGAAATCAAGCTCCAGTTCAATCATAGAAGCGAAGTGGATAAGCTCGTTGCGAAGCGCTTTGATCTGTTGAGAGAAACCGCCGCGCATTTGTGTCATTGCCGCACGGTGTGATGCTTCAGTATCTGCAGCAATGAGGTCGGCAACTGCCTCTGCCTGAGCAAGGTCAAAGCGGCCGTTCATAAATGCTCTTTGGGTAAATTCGCCCGGTTTGGCTGAACGTGCCCCTGCTTTAATTAGTAGTTTCATAACCTGGCGCACAATGAAGTCAGACCCGTGGCAGGAGATTTCTACAATGTTTTCTTTAGTGAAGGAATTTGGTCCTTTGAATACCGTTGCAACTACTTCATCTACAATGATTTCATTGTCCATGATATAGCCGAAGTGTACTGTATGGCTAGGGACATGGCGAAGGTCTTTTCCTTTAAATATCTTGTTTGTGATGGTAAATGCATCTTCACCTGATAAACGAATGACTGCTATGGCGCCAACTCCCTGTGCCGTTGAAAGCGCTACAATTGTATCGTGATTCTGAAACATAGATAAGGTTATAAAAAGAAAAACTTTGCCTTAGACAAAGGTAATTAAATTTTGTTCTCGCCGAAGAATTAAAGCATTCTCTCCAAGGGTTTTGATTTAAAGAGAGATTAAAATAGTTTATTATATATAAATAGTAAGATCGTATAGTGAATGCTTTTTGCCTATTTTACTCGTATCTTAAAAGCAAAAATTGCAAAAGAAAAAGGCGGAAGAGTTATCTGCCGCCTTTTTGTGTTTATTTTGTTGCCGGAGCGTTGTATTGCTCCCAGCTTTTTGTTTTAAAGATATCTTCTCCAAAAAACTTCAGGATCTTGTCGAAGTTAGCTACGTCAAGATAACCCGGTACCGGAGACAGTAATGCATTTTTCTCGTCAAGATAAACCGTAGTAGGGTAACCTGTTGCGCCGAATATTCTGCCAGCCAGTTCTGCTTCTGTCATTTTCTGTCCCTGAAACTCGATTGCTTTAGTGCTTTCAGCATCCAGTTTTACAGCATAGTATTTTTTGTTTACATACTCTACTATGCCGGCATCAGCAAAGGTACTTTTGTCCATTTTTTTGCACCAGCCACACCATTCAGTGTACACATCAATTACAATTTTGCGAGGATGTTTCTTGTTGGCAGCCAAAGCTTCCTCCATGGTCATCCATTTTATACCGCTGTGTTTGTCGGTGCTTACTTCAGTTACTTCGTCTGTATTTTTGCCTAAAAATGCTCCACAAACAGCGATTATCGCAATAGAAGCAATAATTGTATATAAAATCTTCTTTGTCATTGTGTTGAGTGTTTACCTGTCAAATGTACAACTATTTCTCTTTTTTTTAAGTTCTGCAAAGCCCAAGAATTCTGGGCTTTAACACTAACGAAATAGTTGGTCGTTTCTGTTTAAGCAGCGCTTAATTTATTGAAGCGTGATGTGTCGAACTTACTCAGTGCGTATTCATATGTGATATGCAATGTGGTTGTTCCTGTCTGGCTAGGTATTTCGTACATAGCATCTGTCATAATCGCTTCACAAATAGAACGCAATCCTCTTGCTCCTAATTTGAATTCAACGGCTTTATCAACAATGTAATCCAACGCAGCTTCGTCGAAAACCAGTTTAACATCTTCCATGTCGAAAAGCTTGTTATATTGTTTTACCAATGAGTTTTTAGGCTCTACAAGTATTTTTCTCAGGGTGGCTCTGTCAAGTGGTTCCAGATAAGTAACAATCGGCAGGCGGCCCAATAGTTCAGGAATCAAACCAAAAGATTTCAAATCCATTGAAGTGACATATTTCAATAGTTCTTCTTTTTCAGGTGCATGCTTGGCATTCTTTTTAGAAGCAAAGCCAAGTGGTGTCGTGTTCATACGGCTACCAATAATACGGCCGATTCCTTCAAATGCGCCGCCACAGATAAACAAAATGTTTTCTGTATTCACAGCAATCATCTTCTGGTCCGGGTGCTTTCTGCCTCCCTGTGGCGGAACATTAACAATAGTTCCTTCCAGCAGTTTAAGCAATGCCTGTTGTACACCTTCGCCACTCACATCACGTGTGATAGACGGGTTGTCGCCTTTTCTGGAAATTTTATCTATTTCGTCAATATAAACGATGCCTCTCTCAGCAGCTTCTACATTGTAATCAGCAGCTTGAAGTAATCTGGTCAGAATACTTTCAACGTCTTCTCCTACATAGCCAGCTTCTGTTAATACAGTTGCATCGGCAATACAGAATGGCACCTGAAGCATTTTGGAGATGGTTCTGGCAAGGTATGTTTTACCTGTACCTGTTTCTCCGACCATGATTATGTTTGATTTTTCGATCATTACATCGTTGTCGCCACCTTTTTGCATTAAGCGCTTGAAGTGGTTGTAAACAGCTACAGATAATACTTTTTTAGCATCATTCTGTCCAACAATATACTGGTCAAGATAAGCCTTCATTTCTGTTGGCTTAATAAGGTTGAATTTTGGTTGGGCAGGAGTATTTAGCTTGCCACCCTTTTTAGTCTTGCCTTCTTCGTCAAGGATATTCTGAGCTTGTCCGATGCATCTGTCACAGATATGTGCATCAATACCGGATACCATCAGATTAACTTCTTTTTTATTTCTGCCACAGAAGGAACAAGTAGTTTGAGCCATTAGAAATGTGTTTGTGTATAATAATGCAAGAAGAGCGAATACTGAGTTTTAGGCTCGGTATCCGCTCTTTTGTGATTTTTAAAATAGTAATTAGCTTCTCGTTAAAACTTCATCAATCATACCGAAATCTTTAGCTTCAGGAGCTTTCATCCAGTAATCACGATCAGAGGCTTTTTCAACCCAGTCGTAGGTTTGTCCTGAATGATTAGAAATGATATCATAAAGTTCTTTTTTCAATTTCAACATTTCACGGAGGTTGATTTCCATGTCAGAAGCTACGCCTTGTGCGCCTCCTGATGGCTGGTGAATCATAACGCGTGAATGTGGGAGCGCAGACCTTTTACCTTTCTGGCCTGCTACTAACAATACAGCACCCATCGAAGCGGCCATACCTGTACAAATTGTAGCAACATCAGGAGTGATGAATTGCATGGTATCATAAATACCAAGACCTGCATAAACAGAGCCTCCCGGGCTGTTTATATAAATCTGGATGTCTTTTTTCGAATCTACAGATTGTAAGAATAACAGCTGTGCCTGAACAATATTGGCAACGTAATCATCAATACCTGTTCCCAGGAAAATGATACGGTCCATCATCAAACGAGAGAAAACATCCATCGCAACAGCGTTCATTTTACGCTCTTCGATAATGTTAGGAGTCATGTTTGTGATAGTCGAGTCAATATATTGTTCCATAACCAGACTGTTAATTCCCTGGTGTTTGGTCGCGTACTTGTAAAATTCTCTTCCGTCCATAAGGCCAAAAATTATTTAAATGTTAGACAAAGATAAAAATTAGCTAAATATTAAAAGCCAATTCTCAGGATTTATTCACAACAACACAATATCGATAAAAGTTTACAGCTTTTAATAAAGCGTTATCAATTGGGTTGTGATTAATTGAAAATAGCTTTTTAGCGTATTTCTGGCAGTTTTTAATAGGTATTATAGTGGTAAATTCTGGTAATCTTATGTTGTTTTTTTGGTATTATTTGTATGTGAAATTTGACTAATCTTCGACGTGGGACTCATTGTATAATTATAATTGTATTGAAATAGGTGACAATAATATAAAAATGTTGTTTAACCCATTTGTTTTCAATCAAAATAAAACAAATAATTTATGAGGAAGTGTCAGATGTTGTTTCGTGGATTAGTTGCTGTGTTTCTTTTGTTGGCTGGTAATTTTGCTCAGGCACAATTTAAGGTAATTGGTTATGTACCCAATTGGATTGATTTGTTGGGAGAGGTGAAAAGGCTTGATATGACAAAAGTTACTCATGTTAATGTGGCTTTTATTAATCCTAATGCCAGTGGTACTTTGTCGCCTTCTACAAATTTGAAAGCAGCGGCAGATTACTGTCATTCTAACAATGTGAAAATATTAGCTTCTATAGCGGGAGCAAGTGCATCAAAAAATCCTCTTTTAGGGTATTATCAAACATTAACTAATGATGCTAACCGAAGTGCTTTTGTAGCAAAGCTTGTTACGTTTGCTGTTGACAATAATTTAGATGGTATTGATGTTGATTTGGAAGGTGATGCTGTAGGAGCGGATTATGAGAAGTTTGTTGTGGCTTTGAAGACTGAATTGGCAAAGAAAAATCTCTTGATGTCTGCTGCTGTTGGAACCTGGTATAGTAATCGTATTACAGATAATGCTTTAGCTCAGTTTGATTTTATTAATCTGATGTCTTATGATGCAACAGGGCCTTGGGCTCCTAATAATGCCGGTCCGCATTCGCCATATTCAATGGCTGTTAATGATTTAAATCATTGGGTTGGTACAAGAGGGCTTGCAAAAGAAAAGGTGACAGTGGGTGTGCCGTTTTATGGTTACTATTTCTACAATGGTTCTTCTGGTTCAGTGACTTATGCCGATATCGTAAAGGCTTATCCTGGTTCTGAAAATAAAGATGTTCTTATGGGAACAGCTTATGGTGATATTTATTATAACGGTATTCCTACTATTAAAAGTAAAACTCAATTAGCCTTAAGTAGTGCAGGGGGGGTAATGTTCTGGCAATCTGAACAGGATGCTGTAGGGGAGCTGTCTTTGTTAAAAGCTATTGATGATGTGATAAGAAGCTCTACTACAAATGATAAGCCTCTGATTGAAATAATTGCTCCTTTAAAAGGCAGTACTATTATGCAAGGTGATAGTTTGTATATAAAAGTAAATGCTACGGATAATGATGGGACAATCTTTAAAGTTGAAGCTTTTCTGAATGGTGTTAAAATGGCTGATATTTATTCGGCACCTTATATTTACAGACTGGTAGCTTCTGACTCAGGAAATTTTAGGTTAATAGCCCGTACACTGGATAATCTATCAGCGGCAAGTACCGATACGGTGGATTTCAGAATAGAGCCGATAACGGGAGAGGTGGCTTATGGTAAAACGCCTTGGGCAATTCCTGGAACAATTCAGGCAGAACATTTTAATGTGGGTAATAATGGCGTTGCTTACCATGATCTGACACCTGGCAATACGGGAGGCGAATTCCGCAATGGAAGTGTGGATATTGAAGCTTGTCTTGATATTGACGGCGGCTATGATGTTGGCTGGATTCAGTCTGGCGAATGGCTGAACTACAATGTGTTGATTGCTCAGGATACTATATATGATATTGAAAGCAGAGTTGCGTCTCAATCTACACTTTCCAATAAGTTTCATCTGAAAGTTGATAATGTGAATGTTACAGGTTCTATTATTGTGCCTAATACTACAGGATGGCAAAAATGGGTGTCTGTAAAGACTACTAAGGTAGCACTTACTGCCGGTCTGCATAAATTGACTTTCGTTTCAGAGTCAGGAGAGTATAATGTAAACTGGTTCAAATTTAAAATGAGTGATTCCGGTCCTGCTACTAGTGTTAACGATGAGTTGAGTACTAAAGCTAATGCCTCATACATAGCTCCAAATCCTGTTAATTTACAATCTGTATTACATATTGCAGGCAAGGCCAATACAGTAGCCAGTGTAGGTATTTACGATGCTGTAGGTAGTCTTATCTCTTATTCTGATGTGGTGCTTTCTGATGGTGATAATCTGATTCCTATACAGGCAGATACTTACACCTCGGGTATTTACTATTGTAAAGTAATAACACAGGTTAGTAGTCAGACAATTCCTTTTGTAGTAAAATAAACAATGTAAGATGGGTATGGGAAAGCTTGTTCGTTCGACGAACAAGCTTTTTTTATGGTCGAAAATGAGAATTTTATGATTAAGGTATTATAGTGGGATTGATTTTGTTAAAAGCGCGTTTTAACACCTTATTGGTGCTTTTTGACGTTATTTATGTGATATTTATGGGAGGTATTTTGCTTTTAAAAAGGGTTTTTTAATGAAGAAAAATAGTCATTTTTTAATAAAAATTACATCAGCTATGTAAGTTTGTCATAGTTAATCGATTTGGTCATATATGCCACAGATTTATCTGATTGTTAAAAATAATTTTCAACCCAAAATTGTATAGCTATGGTTTTGATGATGACTTTTGTAGTGTTTCTGAGTTTTGCTTTAGCAATAGCTGAACAGTTGCAAGATTTGATTTTTGAAGAAAATTATAATGAAGATAAAACTTTAATAGTTAGTTAAAGTTTTTTGATTTAAGAGTATTTGTCAACCAGCCATTGACAAAAAAGACTAAAAGTAAACCCAATTAGTTAGTTCTGGAATTCCCAGCTTGTTTCAGGCTGGGAATTTTTTTTGAGAACATTATTGGCGTAACAATTATTTGAAAAGGACGTGTTTTTGATTTTTACTTTTGGCCATAGCCATGGCAATACCCTGAAGTACGGGAGAGTTGTCCATGTTATATTTATTCACTTTAATCCCCGTAACCTTTTCAAGTCGTTTATCCAGACCTTTTATATTAGAACATCCACCGGCAAGGTATATTCCTTTCTCACAGATGTCATGTAATAATTCAGGAGGGCAGATTTCTATTGTTGTGAGTAAAGCGTTCTCTATAATTGTAAAGGTGTTGTCCAGGCAGTAGAATATCTCTTCATTGTTAATAGTAATACTCTTTGGAAGTCCGGAAAATAAATCTCTTCCCACAACATTCATTGAAGCGGGTTTTATGAAACTAGGATCTAGAGAAGCAACCCCGATCTCCTTTTTTACTTTTTCTGCAGTGCGTTCGCCTATTAGAAGATTATGGTTTTTTCTAATATATTCTATGATCTCTGCATCTAATGACCTTCCGGCTTCCATAATAGACTGGCTGCAAACCACGCCGGATAAAGAAATGATCGCAAATTCAGTAGTTCCTCCACCAATATCAATAATCATATTGCCTTCAGATCTGCTAATGTCAAGGTTCATGCCTAAAGCTGCCGCAATAGGTTCGTGAATCATAAAAAGCTCATTAGCACCTACGCCTTCTGCAACATCCCTTACAGCCCTTTTTTCTACTTCTGTAGCACAATAGGGGATACAGACAGCTAAGCGCTTTCCGTTGATTCCCGTATAGGTATGTTTAGTTATGGCTGACTTTACCATGTGGTTAATCAGTTGCTGTGCAGCCTGAAAATTTGAAATTACACCATTTTGCAATGGCCATATGGTTTTTATCAGGGTCGGTGATTTCTGGTGCATTTCCAGCGCTTCGGTACCGTATGATAATAGTTTTCCTGTTGATCTGTTAATCGCAATGATCGACGGTTCATTCAGAACAACTTTGCCTTTGTGCATAATCATTGTATTGACTGTACCCAAATCAATGGCAATATCAGTACTGAATCGATTGAATAGTTTCATGCCCAAAATTAAATTGTTTTTTTATAAGTGGTAATCACCTGCTGCTTCAGGTTGATAAATTACTTTTTCTATAAAGAATCTGAAATTGCCTTGTTTCCCATTCCATACAAAAAGGTCTCCTTCTGAATAACCTATTATTGCAGTGCCCAATGGGCTTAATACTGAAATTTTATTCTGAGTGCTGTCAACATTATCAGGGTAAACCAATGTAATAGTCATAGGCTTGCCTGAAAGTAAATTTTTTACAACAACTGTTGAGTTCATCGTAACTGTTTTAGCAGCTACTTTGGTAGAATCAACAATGATAGCCCTGTTTAGTTCCTCTTGAAGAAAATCTAATTGGTCCTGTATTTTAGCAAATTCGATTCCTCTGGAATTAATTAAAAACTGAAGGCGACTTTTATCGGCTTGTGTAATTGTAATATGAGTTCTTTGTTTCATGTGAATGCCATTATCAGGTTTAGAAATGATTGTATCCTTAAGTTATAACATAACCAGGATGTAAAACACGCAGGAAAGCAGTACGGATAAAAAGCGATTTTACCCGTCTTAAGAGAGGAAGATCTTCTGGAAAGAAGAAAAAAGGTAAGAAGATGATAATGCCATATTCTTAAATTTTAATTACTTGTAATATAATGATATGGTATTCAGTATTTATGATTATTACTAAAGCAAAAAGACTCCAACAAAGGAGCCTTTTTGTTTTAAATTGGTATCGGCTAATTATTTATTCCCTTTTTCTACCACGTTCTTGAACTCTTCCACGTCTACTGTTTTTTCTGTTGTAGCAACATTTTCTAACAATACGTCAAATGTCTTTTCTGAAAGTACTTGCTCATAAGTGTCCATGTAGTTCTTACCTTTGTTCTCTTTAAGGTAGTTTTCTGCCCACTTAGTGATGCTTTCTTCCATTTCTTCGTTCAATGGCATACCACCGAACTGGCTTTTGATCATGTCTTTAGTTTTTGTTAAAACTTCGTCATGCTCAACTTTAACTTCTTTCTCAGCAGCAAACTTGTTTTTGATCAAAGTCCACTTCAGTTCTTTAAGATAAAGGTCGAACTCGTTCTCAATTTGTTCAACAGTTAATTTACCATTATTTGAAGCTAATAACCATTTTTTTAGAAAATCTTTTGGAAGGTCAATTTTAGTTTTGTCAACCAAAGTTTCACGTACGTCACGGATCAATAAGTTTTTTGTTTCACGAGCGTAGTTTTCTCCCATTGTTTCTTTCAGTTTAGCAGTAAATTCTGCTTCTGAAGTAATATTGCCAGGGCCAAATACTTTATCAAAGAATTCCTGATCTAAATCAGCAAGACCTGATCTTGAAATTTTGTCAACTACTAATTCATAGTCTCCGCTAACTTTTTCAGCTTCTTCTTTAGTAATACCTAAAGCATGACCGATATAAGCTGCATCATTATCAAATACTTTTTTAGGGTCAAAAGTGATTTTATCACCATCTTTAACGCCTACAAATTTTTTCAATTCTCCTTTAACCACACGGTTTGTAGGGATCATTGTATTTTTACCTTCTTCAGAACTACCAACAGCAATTACTTTGCCACTTACAAAATCACCTTCTTCTGATTTCTCAGGAGTGATCATACGGCCGAATTGTTTACGAAGATTGTCTACCGTTTCTTCTACACTTTTATCGTCTACAGCTATTTTATAAGCAGTGAATTTGCCTGAAAGGTCATATGAGAATTCCGGAACCATACCGATTTCATAGTAGAAATCGAATTCTTTTCCGTTTTCCCATTCAACATTACCGTTTTTCTCATCTAATGGAAGAGGTTCACCGATAACATTCAGGCCATTTTCTTTAATATAGGTATTAATGTTAGTAGCAATGATCTGAGAGATTTCCTCAACAAGAACACCTTTACCGTACATTTTATTGATCAAAGCAGCAGGAACTTTACCAGGTCTGAAACCTTTTAAAGCAGCTTTTTTACCGTATTCTTTTAATTTACTGTCAACTTGAGGTTTGTAATCCGCTTCTTTAAGGTTGATTTTCAAAGAGGCATATGTAGCGTCTTTTTTGTCAAGTACGATTTCCATTGTACGATTTTGATTTTTCTCTGAATGTGTTAATAAAAGAAAAAAGTTAATGGTTTTTGTTGCTTGCAACTAGAACCATTAACTTCAAAAATTTGTGCGGATGGAGGGACTCGAACCCCCATGCCTCGCAGCGCTAGATCCTAAGTCTAGTGCGTCTACCAATTTCGCCACATCCGCATTTATTATTTTATTGTAATTATTCCTGCCGAATAACAACCCATTCTTGAAATGGGACTGCAAAGTTAGTAAAAAAAATATATCTGCAAGGGTTTGCCTGAAAAATTTTAGAATATTTTTTAAAAAAATGGTGCTATTGTTCTCGGGCATTGAAACCGTCTATACTTTTTCACATATCAGTCTTAAAGTCTTTATATTTGGAATATTATTTTATAGATTTGTAGCTTGATTAACAGGGTTAATTGAGTAAGCATGACTAGACCTACCTTTTTGTTTGCAGCACGTAATAGAATAATAGTTGTATTCTCTATCATCTTTTCTACCATATTTTCCAGTGCTTCGGCACAGGATATCCAGTTTTCCCAGTTTTATGCTGTAACTCCTTATGTAAATCCTGCTTTTGTGGGAGGGGCACATGCCCTGAGGGTAATGGCGCACGGAAGGTACCAATGGCCAGGTATCGATGCTAAATATGTAACCGGACTCGTATCCGTAGATCATTTCTTTGATAAATATAATTCAGGAGTGGGGTTGATGGTCATGCAGGATCAGCAGGGATTGAACGATATCAAATCTACTAAGATCAACTTACAGTATTCATATGAACTACCGGTATCCAAGTCGTTTACGATCCGCGGAGGACTTCTCGGAGGGTATGGTACACAGGCAATTAACTATTCACAGCTTTACCTGCCTTCCCAGATTGATGACCAGACAGGACAGCATAGTACCGGGATTACAGCTCCTGCCAACCAGAGAGGTTATTTTGATATCGGATCAGGCTTTATAGGATACACTGAGCGATTGTGGGGAAGCGTGGCTTTTCATCATATGAACCGTCCAAGCCTAACCATGTATAACCAGGATGACAGAGCTGCACTTCCTATGAAAACGAGCTTTACAGCAGGTTATAAAATTCCGCTTCGATCTGGAAGTCACATGGCCTATCTTCACAATGCAGATAATATATTTCTGACCCCTACGGCACATTATAAAATGCAGGGGAAAAACGACCAGTTGGATATTGGACTTTACCTGACCTATAATCAGTTATTATTAGGAGGATGGTACCGGGGAATTGAATTTAAAAGAATTTCTGCGAACGTGTATAACAGTGAATCGGCAGTAGCCATGATCGGCTGGATCTTCTATAACTGGAGTATTCAATATAGCTACGATTTTACGGTTTCTACTCTTACAAGGGCTGGTACAGGAGGTTCGCATGAGCTGAATATTACCTACATATACCGGAAGAACAATCATAAAAACAAGCCAATGAAAAGGCTTCCTTGCCCGGACTTTTATCAGACTTCCAAGCGCCATCACTAAACTTTTCAATGATCTCATGGGATATAAAGGAGCTTCGGCTTCCTTTGAAGTATAATTGGAAAATTTCACGAAATGAGTCTTCCTTTAAGACTAATTTTATTGTCTCCGTATCGGATGGAAAATTACAAGCCTCCGGAGAAGTAGCTCCCAATATACGATATGGAGAAGATCCTTCCTCTATCTTAAAAAAGTTTAATCATCTATTCTCTGATCTTACTTCTATTACTAGTTTAGAAGAACTTACTCAAGTTATTGATAGTGATAGAATAGAGTCTTCTTTACGCTTTGGTATAGAGTCTGCTTACATTCATCTGCTAGCTCAAAAAAATAATATTCCGGTTTACCGCCAACTGGGACTTGTTCCACCCGGGCCAGCAGATACATCTTATACCTTACCAATTATGGAAACAGGTAAAGTAAAGAGTTTTATAATAGATCATAATCTGTTAAGGTTCAAATATATAAAGATAAAAATAGACAAGGATACTGGAGAGGATCTGATCCGTGAGGTAAGCAGCATCTGTAGTCATCCTTTAAGGATTGATGCAAATGAAGCATGGCAAGATGTTGATAGTCTGATAATTTTCATGAATAAGTTAAAGGGTTACAACATACAGTTTTTTGAGCAACCACTTCCTGCAGCAATGGTTGAAGAATATAAATATTTAAAGAAATTGAGCCCTTATACACTGGTAGCAGATGAATCGGTGACCTCGCTGGTTGATATGGAACAAATTGAAACTCAGTTTCATGGTATTAACATGAAACTAATGAAAGCAGGGGGGTACTTAAGAGGTATGAAAATATTAGAAGAGGCTAGAAATAAGGGACTTAAGACTATGATAGGATGTATGGTGGAAACATCTTTAGGAATTTTTTCGGCAATAAATTTGTGTAATGATTTAAATTATATAGATTTGGATGGTCATTTTCTTATTGAAAATGAACCATTTAATATGGTCTCCGAAAGGGAAGGGAGGCTATTTAACGTAACGTAGTATTTTTCAATATTTTATGGCTAAAAAAGACTCTAAGAAGAAGGTTGTGGCAAAGAAAGCCAACACAAAGCCTGTCCAATCTTCTAAAAAAGCTGATAAAAAAGGAACCGCCGCTAAAAAGACTGCTCCTAAAGGGAAATCAGCCCCTAAACCCAAGCCAGCCGCCAAAAAAATCGTTGCCCCTAAAAAGACTGTAGCAGCCAAAACAAAGGCTTCTAAAACTCCGGTTTCTAAGCCGGTTTCAAAAAAAGTAACGAAAGCAAAACCTGTGGCTGCGAAGGCCTCAAAAATAACTCCTGCTAAAAAGACGGTAATTACTAAAAATAGTAAGTCCTCCAAGACAGTAACAGCAAAAACTGCAAAGCCCTCTAAACCGGTAAAAGCAGTAACCAAAACTAAATCTGCTCCTGTAAAAGAACCGGTTGCCAAACCCGTAGCTTCTAAGGTAGTGAAACCGGTGAAAGGAAAAACTGTTGTAAAGGCGAAAAAAGAGGTAGTGCCTCCTGTTAAACCAGTGGTGAAAACCAGACCGGTAGTACAGAAACAGCTTGCGAAGCCTGTTACTTCCAAAAAACCTGAAATAGTGGTTCCTAAGGTTGCCAAACCTATTCAGATCGATCCTAAAGAGAAAATGGTTCTGAAAAAGCAGTTATTGGCAAAATGTATTGATATTCAATCCAATATTATTACCAATGCCAAAAAGGCAATGGACGATGCCCAGCAAAGTGCCAACGAAGAGAAAAATTCTAATGAAGAAATGACCGATTCTTTCCGTGAGACGATGCAGGCTACCCGGGACGTATATGCACGCCAGGTACAGGAAGGAATCAATACGCTTGGCCTGCTGAACAGAATCATGATCAAGCCGTTGGAATTGGTTAAATTTGGTGCCGTGGTCGTTACCGACTTCCAAAATTACTTCATTTCAGCCGGATTAGGAGAGGTGAAAATTGACGATAAGAACTTTGTCACGGTTTCGACCCTGACCCCTTTATATCAGATCCTGTCAGAAAAGAAAAAAGGAGATCTGTTTATGTTTCTGGATAGAAAGTACAGGATCCTGGATGTTTTTTAATAAGCAGAACAACTAATTATCATAAAATGAAAAGCCTCTTGTATTTCAAGGGGCTTTTCATTTTATAGGTCATTCCGGAAAATATTAAGCAGGGCTGATTTTGTTTGATCAACTACGTTGATCATCTGGAGTTCTAAGTTAAAAGAGTTTCGTGTAGAATTATCAACCAGGTAACATCAAAAATGTTAGCCCGGTAGCAATTGAAACATGAAAGCATACATTTGCCTGACTTTCTGGACAAGTCCGGTTCCAGGTATAAAAGGAGCGGAGTGTAGGAATGTAACTATTTGGAATCCCCCTTTTTGATTTTCTCCAGCAGGTATTTATGCTCTTCAAGCAAACTGATGTATTTGTTTTTCCAATGATCTACTTCTTCACGGAGTCTTTCCAGCTCAGATAGATATTTATGAGCTGGCTCCTCTACCAGTGATATTCCCAGACCTTTGATCTCTCCGGAAAAATCGTGATTGATGATTTTCCCGATCAGCAATACCGTGTCGTTGTCGATATTGTACTTATGAAATAAGTTATAAAGATGCCTTCGACTGATTTTAAGTTTTCTAGCTACCTCTGTAATAGAATATCCGCTTTGGCGGACGGCATTTTCTATTATTTCCCCTTTGTGCATCATTATTACAAAGGTGTAAAAATATTCTTCATAATATTTCTCAATAATTTCTCTTAAGTGGTAATTATTTTACATATATTTCTCATATTTGTATATAGATTGAGCGAAACATTGATTTTAATGCATGAGGAAGAGCCTATAAAGAAAGAGATTTATCTAAGCAGACTTTATAGGAATGAATTGGCCTATATCAACCGGATCATGCTTTATCAGGATTATAATTATGGCAGTAACGGAGAGCTTGTGATCCTGGTAGACGATGATTTCCCGGATTTTAGTACACTTAATGAGAAGAAAATCGGAGAGTTGATTTTTTTATACGAACATTCCGGCTGGAAGATCAGAAAAGAAGAGCTTAACGGCACAAAGGAATTTTTACTGGTCTTCTCCTGAAAGATAGTGACGTTGATACTGTTCAGTGGTTTCACTGCGTGCTATTTTCCCTGTGGCAGTTTTTGAAAACTGAGAGAGGGAAATAATGGATTTAGGGAGATGATACCGGTCTGCCAGCGGACGAAGTTGCTCCAGGAGAACCGTCTTATTTATCTCAGTGCTTTCAATGAATAGTGTCACCGCTTCTCCCAGTTGAGGATGAGGAAGACCTGCTATGAAATAATACCGGATATGATTTGCTTCCAATACCTCCTCAAACTGTCTTTCCAGCTTCTCAGGCTGTATTTTTAGGCCTCCTGAGTTAATGACCAGGTCGGCACGCCCAAGCCATAGAAATGAATCGTTTCCTTTGATTTCCACCCGGTCATTGGTTTGTATCCATTGGTGGGCGGTGACAGGAGATTGAATTTTCAGACACCCGCGTTCATCCACTGCGATGGAGACTCCGGGAAGAGTTTTGTAATAGTCGTCTTTGGGAGATCCGTTTAGTTTGCGAAGAGCAATATGGCTGACCGTTTCTGTCATTCCATACGTGCTGAATACAGGTACCCGGAGAGTGGCCAGTTTCTGTTCCAGTTCACGGCTTACCGGAGCTCCTCCCACAAT